>JAEYUL010000221.1 GCA_023432565.1 Actinomycetes bacterium
GCCGGCGACGGCGCCGTACGCGGAGGCCGCGGCGCGGCGCGCGTCGAACGGCGAGGCCCCGGCGCAGGACGACGTCCAGAAGCTGCGCGGCCCGGCCGCACGCGTCGTGACGAACATGGAGGCCTCGCTCGAGGTCCCCACCGCCACGTCCGTCCGCGCGGTGCCGGCCAAGCTCATGGTCGACAACCGCATCGTCATCAACAACCACCTCGCGCGCGGCCGCGGTGGCAAGGTCTCGTTCACGCACCTCATCGGCTTCGCGCTCGTCGAGGCGGTCGGCGAGATGCCCGCGATGAACGCGTCGTTCACGCTCGTCGACGGCAAGCCCGGTGTCATGCAGCCCGGGCACGTCAACCTCGGGCTCGCCATCGACCTGGCGAAGCCTGACGGCACCCGCCAGCTCCTCGTGCCGTCCATCAAGAAGGCCGAGACGCTCGACTTCGCGCAGTTCTGGACGGCGTACGAGGACGTGGTCCGCCGGGCGCGCAACAACAAGCTGGCGGTCGAGGACTTCCAGGGCACGACGATCTCCCTGACGAACCCCGGCACGATCGGCACCGTGCACTCGGTGCCGCGGCTCATGCAGGGCCAGGGCGCGATCATCGGCGTCGGTGCGATGGACTACCCGGCCGAGTTCGCCGGCACGTCCGACGAGCAGCTCAACCGCATGGGCGTGTCGAAGGTCCTCACGATCACCTCGACGTACGACGACCGCATCATCCAGGGCGCTCAGTCCGGCGACTTCCTGCGGATCCTCTCGCGCAAGCTGCTCGGCGAGGACGGCTTCTACGACCGCGTCTTCGCCGCGCTGCGCGTGCCGTACGAGCCCGTGCGCTGGGTGCGCGACTCGTCGAACGATCCGGACGCCGAGGCGATCAAGCCCGCACGCATCGCCGAGCTCATCCACGCCTACCGCTCGCGCGGCCACCTCATGGCGGACACGGACCCGCTCGCCTACCGCCAGCGCAAGCACCCGGACCTGGACATCCAGAACCACGGCCTGACGCTGTGGGACCTGGACCGCACGTTCCCGACCGGCGGTTTCACCGGCAAGCCCCGCGCCACGCTGCGTGACGTGCTGGGCCTGCTGCGCGACTCCTACTGCCGCACGACCGGCATCGAGTACATGCACCTGCAGGACCCGCGGCAGCGCCGCTGGCTGCAGGAGCGCCTCGAGTCCGGCTGGGCGCGCACACCCCGCGAGGACCAGCTGCGGATCCTGCGCCGTCTGAACGCCGCCGAGGCGTTCGAGACGTTCCTGCAGACCAAGTACGTCGGCCAGAAGCGGTTCTCGCTCGAGGGCGGTGAGTCGGTCATCCCGCTGCTCGACGCGATCCTGTCCCGCGCGGCCGACACGGGCCTCGACGAGGTCGGCATCGGCATGGCGCACCGCGGACGGCTCAACGTCCTGGCGAACATCGCGGGCAAGTCGTACGCGCAGATCTTCAGCGAGTTCGAGGGCAGCGCCGACCCGAAGTCCGTGCAGGGCTCCGGCGACGTGAAGTACCACCTCGGCACGGAGGGTCTGTTCACCGCGGAGTCGGGCGCGACGACGAAGGTCTACCTCGCGGCCAACCCGTCCCACCTGGAGGCGGTCGACCCGGTGCTCGAGGGCATCGTGCGGGCCAAGCAGGACCGCATCGACCTGGGTGGCGACGGCTTCTCGGTCCTGCCCGTGCTCATCCACGGCGACGCGGCCTTCGCGGGCCAGGGTGTCGTGTTCGAGACGCTCAACCTCGCGCAGCTGCGCGGGTACCGCACCGGCGGCACGATCCACGTGATCATCAACAACCAGGTCGGCTTCACGACCGGTCCCTCGTCGTCGCGCTCGTCGCAGTACGCGACCGACGTCGCCAAGGGCCTGCAGGTGCCGATCTTCCACGTCAACGGCGACGACCCCGAGGCGGTCGTCCGCGCCGCGGAGCTCGCGTTCGAGTACCGCGAGCAGTTCGACCGCGACGTCATCATCGACATGCTGTGCTACCGCCGCCGCGGTCACAACGAGGGCGACGACCCGTCGATGACGCAGCCGCTGATGTACAACCTCATCGAGGCGAAGCGCTCGGTGCGCAAGATCTACACCGAGACTCTCGTGGCCCGCGGAGACATCACGCTCGACGAGGCCGAGCAGGCGCTGCGCGACTACCAGGCCCAGCTCGAGCGCGTGTTCAGCGAGACGCGCGAGGACGGCTGGGCGCCGCCCGCCCCGGACTTCGAGACGGTCGCCGGCCTGGAGCGCCCGGAGTCCCAGCTCGAGGACGCGGGCGTGATGGTCGGGTGGCAGACGGCCGTGCCCGCCTCGGTGCTCGAGCGGATCGGCCGGGCGCACGTGCGCCCGCCGGAGGGCTTCACGGTCCACCCCAAGCTGCAGCAGCTCCTCGACAAGCGCGAGGCCATGTCCCGCGAGGGCGGCATCGACTGGGGCTTCGGCGAGATCCTCGCGTTCGGCTCGCTGCTCGTCGAGGGCACGCCGGTGCGCCTCGCCGGTCAGGACTCGCGCCGTGGCACGTTCGTGCAGCGGCACGCGGTCCTGCACGACCGGGAGACGGGCGCCGAGTGGACCCCGCTGCTGTACCTGTCGGCGAACCAGGCCAAGTTCTGGGTCTACGACTCCTCGCTCTCGGAGTACGCGTGCCTCGGCTTCGAGTACGGCTACTCCGTCGAGCGTCCCGACGCGCTCGTGCTGTGGGAGGCGCAGTTCGGCGACTTCGTCAACGGCGCCCAGACGGTCATCGACGAGTTCATCTCGTCGGCGGAGCAGAAGTGGGCGCAGCGCTCGTCGGTCGTCCTGCTGCTCCCGCACGGGTACGAGGGCCAGGGGCCGGACCACTCGTCGGCGCGCATCGAGCGGTTCCTGCAGCTCGCCGCGCAGGACAACATGGTCATCGCACAGCCGTCGACGCCCGCGTCGTACTTCCACCTGCTGCGTCGCCAGGCGTACACGAGGCCGCGCAAGCCGCTGATCGTCTTCACGCCGAAGTCGATGCTGCGGCTCAAGGCCGCATCGTCCCCGGTCGAGGACTTCACGTCCGGCACCTGGCAGCCGGTGCTGCGCGACGAGCTCGCGCAGGCGAAGGCCGGCCAGGTCACACGGGTCCTGCTCTGCTCGGGCAAGGTCTACTGGGACCTGCTGGCGCACCGCGTCAAGACGGGCGACGAGCAGACCGCGATCCTGCGCCTCGAGCAGCTCTACCCGCTCGACGAGGAGGCGATCCGCACCGCGCTCGCGCCGTTCGACGGCGCCGAGCTGGTCTGGGTCCAGGACGAGCCGCGCAACCAGGGCCCGTGGCCGTACCTCTCGCTGCACCTGCCGCAGCTCGTGGGGCGCACGCTGGGCGTCGTCTCGCGGCCGGAGTCGGCCTCGCCGGCGACCGGCACGGCGAAGAAGCACCAGGCGCAGCAGGCGACGTTGCTCGAGGAGGCGTTCGCCCGCTGAGCCACCGACGAGCGAGCCCCGTCCCGGCATCGTCGGGACGGGCTCGCTCGTCAGGCGACGTCCTCGCCTCGCGCCGGGCACGCGAACGTCCGGCGGTAGCTCTGCGGGCTGGTCCCGAGCGAGCGGGCGAAGTGGTGACGCAGCACCGCCGCGGTGCCGAACCCTGCGCGACGGGCGACCTCGTCGACCGTCAGGTCGGTGCGCTCCAGCAGCTCCTGGGCACGCGCGACGCGCTGACGCGTGAGCCAGGCCGCGGGCGTCGTCCCCGTCTCGGCACGGAACCGGCGCGCGAACGTGCGCTCCGACATGAGCGCCCGCGCCGCGAGCGTGGGCACGGAGTGCTCGTGGTCGAGGTGCTCGACCACCCACTCCAGCAGCGGCGCGAGCGTGTCCGCGTCGCACGGCAGCGGCGTGTCGACGTACTGCGCCTGTCCCCCGTCGCGGTGCGGGGGCACCACCATGCGCCGCGCGATCGTCGCCGCGGCGGACGCACCGAGCTCGCGGCGCACCAGGTAGAGGCTGGCGTCGATCCCCGCGGCGGTGCCTGCACTCGTCAGGACGCGGTCGTCGTCGACGTACAGCAACGACGGGTCGACCCGCGCCTTCGGGAACCTGCGTGCCAGCGTCTGCGCGTGCATCCAGTGCGTCGTGCAGGCTCGGCCGTCGAGCAGCCCCGCCTCGCCCAGTGCGAACACGCCGCTGCAGATGCTCAGGATCCACGCGCCGCGCGCGTGCGCGGCGCGCAGCGCCTCGAGCACGGGTTCCGGCACGGCCTGCGGGTCCACCCCGTAGGCCGGGACGACGACGAGGTCCGCGTCGAGCGTCGCGCTGAGGTCGTGCTCGACGTGCAGCCCGAACGCGCCGCCCTTCGTCGGGAGAGGGCCGGGCTGCTGGGCGCACACCCGGAAGTCGAACACCGGGCCGCCGGTGTCCGAGCGGTCGATGCCGAAGACCTCGCAGGCCACCCCGAGCTCGAAGGGGGCGACGTGCGGCAGCAGGACCACGGAGACGGTGCGCAGCATGCCGGACATGCTGCCGTGAGCGTGGCGGGAAATCAACGCATGTCGGCAGTCCCGCCACTGTGCGGCGCCATCTGCGCGGTCGCAGACTTTCTGCCATGACCTGGTTCCTCGCCCTGCTGGTGGCCTACGCCGTGTGGTCGGTGGTCCACCTCGCGGTCCTCATCGCTCGCGACGGGCTCGGCACGCGACGCCCGCCCGCCTCACGCGCGCCCTGGTCCGACGCGACCCAGGACCTGCCCAGCCGACCGTTCTGACCCGGGCCCTCCCGGCCCTCGCGACGTGCCGGTCCGCCCACGCACGCACGTGCCGGCGACGCCCGCCCTGGTCGGCACCGACGACGCCGGTCCGCGACTCGCCCACCCGGCTGGGCCGCTCGTCCGCCGGACGCTGGGAGGATGGGCGGCGCCAGGACGTCGGCACGGAGGGACGAACAGTGGGTGAGCTGCGGCTCGTGGTGATCGGCGACGAGCTCGTCGCCGGTGCGGGCGACCCGAAGGCGCTCGGGTGGGTCGGACGCGTCACCGCCCGCACCGCCGCCCCCGACCGCCTCACGGTCCTCACGCTCGCCATCCCCGGCGAGTCGACGACCGCGCTGGGACAGCGCTGGGAGGGCGAGGTGGCGCGCCGCGCGGCGCCGGACGCCGACACGCGCCTCGTCGTCGGGCTCGGCCGGGCGGACGTCGGCGCCGGGCTCTCGCTCGCGCGCAGCCGGCTCAACCTCGCCAACATCCTCGACGTCGCGGAGCAGCGGCGGATGCCGGCCTTCGTCGTCGGACCGCCGCCCGGCGCCCCGCAGGACGGGGACAAGCTCGCGGAGCTCTCGGCCGCGTTCGGCGACGTGGCCACCCGGCGGCGCGTGCCGTACGTCGACACCTACTCGCCGCTCGCGGCGCACGAGCAGTGGCTCGCGGACCTCGCCGCGGGTGACGGTCTCCTGCCGGGTCAGGCCGGGTACGGCCTCATGGCGTGGCTCGTGCTGCACACCGGCTGGCACGCCTGGCTGGGCCTGCCCGACGACGCCGTCTGAACGACGCCGCCGGGCGGGCACCACGCGCGCGCCTCACGCCGGCATCCGGCGCACGGACTCAGCGCAGCGTCGACCGGACCGCCGCGAGCGCGGAGTCCAGCACGGTGCGCACCGTCTCGACGGTCAGCCGCTCGACGCGACCGGCCGCGTCGGCTCGCCTCAGCTCGGCCCGCACGTCGTCACGGAACCGCTGCAGGAGCTGCTCGGCCTCGACGCGGTGCACGTGCGAGGCGGCGTGCGCGTCGGCGTGCGACGGCGGGACCGCCTGCTCACGTGCGTGCTGGGCAGCGGCGGCAAGGTCCGCGCGCAGCCCGTGCATCGCGCCGCGCACGTCCTCGCGCACCTGGGACGCGCGGTCCCGCACGGTCTCGGCGATCCCCTGCTCGAGGTCCGCGAGGTCGCCGCGCCGGGCCTGGAGCTCGGCGTAGCCCGCCTCGGTCAGCGCGTACGTGCTCTTGCGCTCCTCGTCGTAGCGCGTGACGAGCCCTTCCTCCTCGAGGCGGGCCAGGCGCGGGTAGATCGTGCCCGCGCTCGGCCGGTAGGTCCCGCCGAACCGGTCGGACAGCGCCGTGATGAGCTCGTACCCGTGCTTGGGACCGGACTCGAGCAGCGACAGCAGGTACAGGCGCAGCTGCCCGTGCGCGAACACCGGTGCCATCGTCACGCCACCTCGCCGCGCAGCACGGTGACGTGCCCGCTGACCGTGCTCGCCGAGACGTAGCACGCGCCGTCACCCGTCGACAGGTCGACCCGACGCTGGCCCGGGGACGTGCCCTTGTGCTCCTCGCCGTCGACCACGAGCCGGCCGGAGACCGACTGCGCCTTGACGTGCACGCCCTTGCCCGCGGGCAGGCGCACGGTGACGTCACCCGCGACCGTGGTCGCCGTGACCGACGAGGTGCCCGTGGTGACGTCGAGCGACAGCGCACCCGAGACCGTGTTGGCCTGCACGAGCGAGAGCTCGCCCGAGGCCGCGATCTCACCGGAGACCGAGTTGACCTTGAGCGGACCGCCGTGGTCCCGCACGACGATCTCGCCCGAGACCGCGTTGGCGGACAGCCGGCCCCGCGTGCCGTCGGTCACGACCGAGCCGGACACGGTGGAGACGGACGAGTCCTCGACGACACCGACGAGCAGGCCGTCGGCGCTCACGGTGCCGAGCTTGACCGCGACGCCGCGCGGGATCGCGATGTGCACGTCGGCGCGGTCCTTGTCCCGGAAGTTGCGGAACTTCTCGAGGAACCCGTCCCACCCCGTGAGCGTGAAGCTGTAGCCCACGCGCAGCTCGCCGCCCGCGAGGCCGATCTCCAGCGGGCGCCCGTCCACGGAGTGCACCTCGATCCGGGCACCCGGGTCGTCGTGCGCGACGACGTCGACACGTCCGCCGACGAGCTGCACGCGCAGCGTCTCGACGTGCTCGATCTCGATGATCTGCGGGCCGGCGACGACCCAGGACTCGGTGGCCATGATCACTCCCCTGTCGCGATATATCTTGTCTCGGGACACGCTATATCGCGTTCCGGCAGAGGTCAAGATATATCGCGTTCGCCCACGGCGGCGGCCGCGGGCCGTCCGTGGAGCCGATCAGGCGACGATGCCGGCCGCGCGCAGCTCGACCGTGAGGTCGTGCGGGTTCGACGACGCCGTGAGCGCCTCGTCGTACGTGATGACGTCGTCGCGCACCAGGGTGAACAGGTGCTGGTCGAACGTCTGCATCTTGTAGTAGTCGCCCTCGCGGATGAGGTCGACCAGCGGTGGGCTGTTCTGCGGGTCGAGGATGGCCTCGGCCGTGCGCCCGGTGTTCACCATGACCTCCACCGCCGGGCACCGGCCGGTGCCGTCGGACTTGCGCACGAGTCGCTGCGAGACGACCCCGCGCAGCGCCTGCGAGAGCGCGACGCGCACCTGCTTCTGCTCGTGCAGCGGGAAGAAGTCGACGATGCGGTTGATCGTCTCGGGAGCGTCGATCGTGTGCAGCGTCGACAGGACGAGGTGGCCGGTCTCCGCGGCCGACAGCGCCGCGCGGACGGTCTCGATGTCGCGCATCTCACCGACCAGGATGACGTCGGGGTCCTGACGCATCGCGGCCCGCAGCGCCACCGTGAAGTCCGCCGTGTCCTGCCGCACCTCGCGCTGCGAGACGATCGCCTTCTTGTCGTGGTGGAGGATCTCGATCGGGTCCTCGATGGTGACGATGTTGACCTCGCGGAACGTGTTGATGAGGTCGACCATGGAGGCCAGCGTCGTCGTCTTGCCCGACCCCGTCGGGCCCGTCACCAGCACGAGGCCACGCGGCTCGAGGGCGAGCTCGCCTACGACCTCCGGGATGCCCAGCGCGCTGAGCGACTGCGCACCGACGGCCACGCGCCGGAACACCAGACCGTACGTGCCACGCGCCTGGTAGGCGTTGACGCGGAACCGGCCGACGCCCGACAACGAGTACGCGAAGTCCGCCTCGTGCGACTCACGGAACGAGGCGACGAGATCGTCGGGCAGGACCTCCTCGAGCATCCGCTCGGTGTCCGCCGGCGTGAGCTCGGGCACCTGCAGCTTGCGCAGCCGGCCGTCGACGCGCACGCGCGGCGCCGAGCCGACCTTGCAGTGCAGGTCAGAGCCGCCCGTGCTGGCCAGGGCGTGCAGGAACGGGATGACGGACTGGGTGGGCGTGCTCACGTCGGAGTTCATCGGTCACCGACATACCCGACTTGAGCAGGTGGGGGACGTTGCCGCACCCCGCCGGACGACGACCGCCCACGGACGGGCCACGGGGCGAGGTGTGGGACGATGGCACGTCACCCAGCGACCAACTCCACGAAGGGAAGCCCCCATGAGCAAGCGTGGCCGCAAGCGCCGCTCCCGCGCCGGGAGCGCGTCGAACCACGGCAAGCGCCCCAACGCCTGAGCTCCGAGCTCGGCAGGGCGTCACCCGACGCAACGCACGAAGGCCCCGCGCACCGGCTCCGGTGCGCAGGGCCTTCGTCGTCTGGGGGCCGCACGGCGCTCCGACAGCGTTGCGACGGTGCTGGGCGAGCCTCCCGCCGCCACACCAGGGCCGCGCGGGTGTCAGCTCTCGGCGACCCGCGTGGCCGTCAGCGTCGCGTGGATCCGGGCGCGCAGGTCCGCCGGCGGGCCCGCGTCCTTCTCCCAGCAGCGCTTGACGAGCTTCTTCAGGACGAGCTCGACCTCCTGCTCGCCGAGGCAGCCGTCGCAGCCCTCCAGGTGAGCCTTGACCCGCTCGGCCTCCAAGGGCTCGAGCTCGGAGTCCAGGTACGCCCACAGCTCGGCGACGGCCTCGTCGCAGTCGCACCCCGACGACGAGCGACGCGTCGCTCCCGGTTCCTCAGGCGCGTCCTCGCGCACCGTCGCGTCACGGTCCTCCATCACTCGCCCTCCTCCGACGAGCCCTGCGCGGCGGGAACGAGGCCGCGCTCGCGCGCGTAGTCGCTCAGCAGCTCGCGCAGCTGGCTGCGACCACGGTGCAGACGCGACATCACGGTCCCGATCGGTGTGCCCATGATCTCGGCGATCTCCTTGTAGGCGAAGCCCTCGACGTCGGCGAGGTACACCGCGATCCGGAACTCCTCGGGGATGCGCGCCAGCGCGTCCTTGACGTCCGAGTCCGGCAGGTGGTCCAGGGCCTCTGCCTCCGCCGAGCGCAGACCGCTCGAGGTGTGCGACGCAGCGCGGGCGAGCTGCCAGTCCTCGATCTCCTCCGAGTGGGACTGCTGCGGCTCGCGCTGCTTCTTGCGATAGGTGTTGATGTAGGTGTTGGTCAGGATGCGGTACAGCCAGGCCTTGAGGTTCGTGCCCGGCTTGTACTGGTGGAACGCGGCGAACGCCTTGGTGTACGTCTCCTGCACGAGGTCCTCGGCGTCCGCGGGGTTGCGCGTCATGCGCAGCGCGGCGCCGTAGAGCTGGTCCAGGAAGACGAGCGCCTCGTCCTCGAACCGGGCGGCGCGCGCGGCGTCGCCCTCGGTCTCGGGCGCACGGGTGCCGCCGTGCGGCATCGGCTCGATCTCAGGCGTGGGCTCGGCCGCCGCGGCGTCCGCGGCAGGCTCGGTCGTCTCGTCGTTCATCGCAGCCGAGCCTATGCCCGCGAGGGCGCGCGCACCCCCGGGTGACCGACCCGCGACCAGGGCCGTCGCGACGGCGCACGCGAGGGTGCCGACACAGGCGGCACGAGCGGTCCGCGCCGCCCCGTCCTGGGGTGCCGCGACGGCCGTCGGCTCGGTTGCGGGCGCGACGGACGGCTCGGCGAGGCTGGTCATGATGGTCGTCAACGCCCACGACCGGCGTCCGATTCCCTCGCGCGCTAGCGTGGCTCTCGTCCCTGGACCGCCCGGCGCCCGGCCGGGCGCCACCGCCCGAAGGGGTCCGCCGTGCTGCTGCGTCGCATCGCCCGTCCGCTGTTCGCCACGTGGTTCGTCTCCGAGGGCGTGGACGCGTTGCGCCATCCCGCGGACCACGTGGCTGCCGCGCGGGCCATGCTGGACCGCCTGGAGTCCGCCGCGCCCGGATCGACGGCCGGCCTGACCGACTCGCGCCTGAAGGGCGCCGTGCGTCTGCACGGCGGGGCGGTCGCGCTGGCCGCGACCATGCTCGCCGTCGGCCGCGCGCCGCGCACGGCGGCTCTGGCCCTGGCGGGCCTGACCGCACCGCTCGTGCTGGTGAACCTCCCGCGGCGCGAGGACCGCGTCGCCCTGCCCGCCGAGAAGGCCGAGCGACGTCAGCGACTCATCCGGGCGCTCGCGTTCACCGCGGGCGCCGTGCTGGTCGGGGCCGACTACGAGGGCAGGCCGGGCCTGCGCTGGCGGATAGCGGACGCGCACGACCGCCGCGTGGCCGCCCACGCCTCCGAGGACTGAGCGCGCGACGACCCTCGCGGCGAGGGGGCCCGGACCGCCGATCGCGGTCCGGGCCCCGTCATCTCACGACGCCGCGCCGCACGTCACTGCGCGCGTGCGGTCAGGACCACCTCGTCGCCCACGGTCACGTGCACGTCCGTCAGACGCACGCCCGCCGGAAGGCTCGACACCAGGTCGATGCGACGCCCGTCGTACCGCTCGACCCGGCTGCGGGCGGCCACGAGCAGCGCGCCGACGACCGGGTTCCGGCTCGAGACACGCACGTCGGTGAGGGTGACACCGAGCGCGTCGTCGACGGTCGCGGTCATGCCCGCCTCGACGGTCGCGGACAGCAGGGACTTCTTGACCTGAGCCTCGACGACGACGGCGACCCCGTTGTCCCCCGCGGGCGACAGCCGCAGGTCGAGGCGCGTGAGCCGCAGCCCGTTGGCAGCGGCGACCTGCGTGGCGACGCGCTCGGCGGCCGCCTCGATCGCCTGCACGGGCACCGCGAGACGGGCCGAGCCGCTGACCGGGTGCGCCTCGTCGGGCTCGACCGCGTCGAGACCGAGCTGTCCGTCGGCGCCCTCGACCCACTCGAACGAGACGCCCGCGACGTCGAGCTCCACGTCGACGCCCGCCCCGACGACCGTGACCGGGTGCGCCTGCACGGACAGGGACCCGATGGTGCCGCGCTCACGCCGCACCACGTCGACCGTGCCGGCGGCGGCCTGCGCGGCGCGCGCCTCGCGCGGCGAGACCTGCACGCCCGTGAGGTCGACGGCGAGAGTCGGGATGTCCGTGCCCGCGAGCGTCGCGGCCAGCTGGACCGCCGACGCCGAGGCGGCCTCGACACCGCCGTAGGTCAGCAGCGCGGCGCGCAGGCGGTCCGTCAGGTCGGCGTCCGAGGCCGGCCGGGGCAGGGACCCGAGAGGAAGGATGTCCGGATTCTGGGTGTTCACGGCGTGAGCCTAGACCGTGCCGTCCCCGCGGCGTGGATAGCCTGGGCGCCATGACCGCGACCCTCCCGCCGACCTCGCACCCGTGGTGGCCCGCACCGGCTGCGACCACGCCGCTCGACGCCCTGGTCGAGGTCCCCGGGTCGAAGTCGCTGACCGCCCGGTACCTCGTCATCGCGGCGCTCGCGAGCTCGACGACCCACCTTCGCTCGGCTCTGCTCTCACGGGACACGCGCCTCATGGCCGGCGCGCTCGAGTCGCTCGGCGTGCGCGTGGGCCTGGGCGCGGACATCACGGTCGAGCCCGGCCCCCTGAGCGGCGACGTGACCGTCGACTGCGGCCTGGCGGGCACGGTCATGCGGTTCCTGCCGGCGGTCGCGGCGCTCGCCGACGGACCGGTGCGCTTCACGGGCGACGCCGAGGCGCTCGTGCGGCCGGTGGGACCGGTCATCCGCGCGCTGCAGGCCCTGGGAGTCCGCGTGGACGAGGAGGGCGTGCCCGGGCACCTGCCGTTCGTCGTGCACGGCCACGGGTCCGTGCGCGGAGGCCACGTGGACGTCGACGCCTCGGGCTCCAGCCAGTTCGTCTCCGGGCTCCTGCTCGCCGCCGCGCGCTTCGAGCAGGGTCTGGTGGTGCGCCACACCGGGCCGACGCTGCCCTCGCTGCCGCACATCGCGATGACGGTCGAGACGCTGCGCGCCGCCGGGGTGCAGGTGGACGACTCGCGTCCGGAGATCTGGGAGGTCGCCCCGGGCGCGATCGCGGGGCGCGACGTGCGGGTCGAGCCCGACCTGTCGAACGCCGCGCCGTTCCTGTGCGCGGCGCTCGTCGCGGGCGGCACGGTGCGCGTCCCGGGCTGGCCGGCCACCACCACCCAGCCGGGCGCGCTGCTGCCGGGCATCCTCGAGCGCATGGGGGCGAGCACCGCGCTCGTCGGCGACGAGCTCGCCGTGACCGGCACGGGTGCCATCCACGGCGTCGACCTGGACCTGCACGCGGCGGGCGAGATCGCTCCGACGATCGCCGCGCTCGCGGTGCTCGCCGACTCGCCGACCCGGCTGCGCGGCATCGCGCACCTGCGGGGCCACGAGACGGACCGCCTCGCGGCGCTGGCCAGCGAGATCACGCGGCTCGGCGGGCAGGCCGAGCAGACCTCCGACGGGCTGGTCATCACGCCGCGGCCGCTCACCGGCGGGATGTGGCGCACGTACGCCGACCACCGCATGGCGACGGCGGGCGCCCTGATCGGGCTGCGCGTGCCGGGGGTCGTGGTCGAGGACGTGGCGACGACCTCCAAGACCATCCCCGACTTCGTCGGCCTGTGGGACGGCATGCTGGCGGGCGACGCGCAGCGGTGAGGCGTCGCCGGCAGTACGACGAGTCCGACGTCCGGGTCCGCCCCGGCAAGGGCTCACGTCCGCGCACCAAGCAGCGCCCCGAGCACGCCGACGCCGAGCGTGCGATGGTCACGGGCGTCGACCGTGGCCGGTACGCGGTCCTCGTCGACCCGGACGGGCCGCACGAGCGCCGCGCGGTCGCGATGAAGGCGCGCGAGCTGGGGCGTGAGCGCGTCGTGCCGGGCGACCTCGTCGACCTCGTGGGCGACACCTCGGGCGACGACGGGACGCTCGCGCGCATCGTGCGCATCACCGAGCGCCGGACCGTGCTGCGCCGCACCGCCGACGACACGGACCCGGTCGAGCGGGTGATCGTGGCCAACGCCGACCAGCTCGTGATCGTCACGGCGCTGGCGGATCCCGAGCCCCGCACCCGCATGATCGACCGGTGCGTCGCGGCGGCCTACGACGCGGGCATGGACGCGTTGCTGGCTCTCACCAAGGCGGACCTGGCCGACCCGTCCGAGCTCGTGCAGATGTACGAGCCGATCGGCGTGCGGGTGGTCGTGACCCGCACCGAGGGGCCGCCCGAGCACCGCACCATCGACGGGCTCGACGAGCTGCGGGCAGCCCTGGCGGGGCGCACGTCGGTGCTCGTCGGGCACTCCGGCGTCGGGAAGTCGACGCTCGTCAACGCGCTCGTCCCGCACGCGCGCCGGGCGACGGGCGCGGTCAACGTGGTCACGGGTCGCGGTCGGCACACCTCGACGTCTGCGATCGCCCTGCGCGTGCCACCGCGCGCCGACGAGGCCCCGACGTGGGTCATCGACACGCCGGGCGTGCGGTCGTTCGGCCTCGCCCACGTCGAGCCCGACCACCTGCTGCAGGCGTTCGCCGACCTCGCGCAGGTCGCGGCGGACGACTGCCCCCGGGGGTGCACGCACGCCGCCGACGCTCCGGACTGCGGCCTGGACGAGTGGGTCACGGAGAGCGCGGACGACGACGATCGCGCGGCGCGCGCGGCGCGGGTCGACTCGTTCCGTCGCCTGCTGGCCAGCCGTCTGGGAGCTCCCGACGCCGACGCGGCCCCGTCGACGTGACCTGCGCGCTCCCGCGGCCACTACGGTGAGCGCATGAGCCTGCGGACCGGGTACGACGACGACCTGCGCCTCGCCCACGTGATCGCCGACCAGGTCGACGCGCTGACGATGTCGCGGTTCAAGGCGCTGGACCTGAAGGTCGACACGAAGCCGGACCTGACGCCGGTCTCGGACGCCGACCGGGACGCCGAGGCCTTGATCCGCTCGCAGCTGTCGCGCACGCGGCCGCGCGACGCCGTGCACGGCGAGGAGATGCCCGACACGGGCCACGGTCCACGCCGCTGGGTCGTCGACCCCATCGACGGCACCAAGAACTTCGTGCGCGGCGTGCCCGTGTGGGCGACGCTCATCGCGTTGCTGGACGGCGACCAGGTGGTCGTCGGGCTGGTCAGCGCACCGGCGATCGGCCGCCGCTGGTGGGCCGCGCAGGGCTCCGGAGCGTGGACCGGGCGCTCGCTGTCGCAGGCCACGCAGATGCACGTCTCGAAGGTCGACCGGCTCGAGGACGCGTCGTTCTCGTACGCGAGCCTGACCGGCTGGGAGGAGCGCGGACGCCTCCCGCAGGTGCTCGACCTCATGCGCACGGTGTGGCGGACGCGCGCGTTCGGCGACTTCTGGTCGTACGTGCTCGTCGCGGAGGGTGCGGTGGACCTCGCCGCGGAGCCCGAGCTGGCGCTGCACGACATGGCCGCGCTGGTCCCGATCGTCACCGAGGCCGGCGGGCGGTTCACGTCGGTGGGCGGCGCGCCGGGTCCGTTCGGCGGCTCGGGCGCGGCGTCCAACGGACTGCTGCACGACGAGCTGCTCGCGCGCCTCGACCTCGCGGACGCATGAGGGGCGCGCGGGCGACCGACGAGGACGGCGAGGACTGGCGCAGCGACCTGCACCGGGCGCGCTCGACGTCGTTCGGCCGCAGCGTGGGCGCCTACGCCGCGGCACGCCCGTCCTACCCGGACGAGGCGGTCGCGTGGCTCGTGCCGGACGACGCGCGTGACGTCGTGGACCTCGGCGCCGGGACGGGCAAGCTCACGGCGGGCCTGGCGGCGCGAGGGAACCTGCGCGTGACCGCGGTCGAGCCCGACGACCTCATGCGCGGCGCACTGGCCGCCGCGTTGCCGACGGTCACGGCCGTCGCGGGAACCGCCGAGGCCACGGGCCTGCCCGACGCGAGCGCCGACCTCGTGGCGGTGGGTCAGGCGTGGCACTGGTTCGACCCGCTGGCCGCGACGCGCGAGGTCCGGCGGGTGCTGCGGCGCGGTGGGCGGCTGGCCCTCGTGTGGAACGTCGTGCTGGAGGGTGAGCTCGACTGGGCGGACGCGTACTTCGAGATCGTGCACCGTGGCGACACGCTCGACTACTCGCGCACGCAGGACCCGGCCGTGGGGCCGGGCCTCGGGCCGTGGGAGCGCACGTCGTTCTCGTGGCGGCGCACCATCCGGCCCGACGAGCTGCGGCGGCTCGCCGCGAGCCGCAGCCACCTCATCGCGATGTCCCCGCCCGATCGGGACGCGCTGCTCGCGGAGGTCGATGCGCTGTGGCGCACGCACCCGGACCTGGTCGGACGGCAGTGGGCCGAGCTGCCCTACGTCACGCGCTGCTGGCGCGCCACGACCACGTGACGGCGCCCCGCGACCGCCGACAACTTTGACTTTCTTGACAACGCACACTTTCGGTGCGACGGTGGCGACATGCTCGACGTCGCCGTCATCGACGATCCCGCGGTCGCGGAGGTCGCTCTCGACCCCACCCGCGCCCGCCTGCTCGCCGCGCTCACCGCACCCGGCTCCGCGACCACGCTCGCGGCCGACCTGGGCCTGACCCGCCAGCAGGTGAACTACCACCTGCGCACGCTCGAGTCGCACGGGCTCGCGACCCTCGTCGACGAGCGCCGGCGCGGCAACATGACCGAGCGCGTGCTGCAGGCCAGCGCGGCGTCCTACGTCATCTCCCCGGGCGCGCTCCCCCAGGTCGCCCCGGACCCCGACCGGCTGCGCGACCAGCTCTCCGCGCAGTGGATGCTGGCCCTCGGCGCGCGACTCGTCCACGAGGTCGGCACGCTCCTGAACGGCGCCCAGGCGGCGGGGCAGCGCCTGGCGACCTACGCGGTCGACGGCACGGTGCGGTTCGCCTCCGCGGCGGACCGGGCACGGTTCGCCCACGAGCTCGGCTCGGCGGTCGCGGAGCTCGTCGCACGCTACGACGCGCCCGCCGCGCCCGACGGGCGCGACCACCGGCTCGTCGTCGCGCTGCACCCCGCGCTCACGACCCCCGCGCTCCCCGCAGTGACCGGACCCGACAGCAACGACACCCACCCGAAGGAGTCCTGACGTGCGTGAGTTCGAGATCTCCCGAGAGACCAGCATCGAGGCGAGCCAGCAGGAGACCTGGGCCGCGATCACCACGGGGAGCGCCGGCTGGCTGTGGCCCCAGCCCGAGCTCGCCGGCGACGCCGAGGGCGCCCCCGGTGCAGGCGGCCCGATCGTCGAGTGGGACCCCCCGCACCGCTTCGTGGGGTACGAGACGGGCGAGAACGGGTGGTACAACCGGCTCGAGGCGCAGGTCACCGCGCGCGAGGACGGCGGGTCCCTCCTGCGCTGGGTGCACAGCGGCGTGTTCGTCGACGACTGGGACGACCAGTACGACGGCGTGAGCCAGCACACCGACTTCTACCTGCACACCCTCGTGCAGTACCTCGCGCACTTCCGCGGGCGCGACGCGGTGTGGACCCACGTCGAGGCGCCGGTGGGCGGACCGGGCGGCGCACCCGACGCACTCGACGTGCTGCGAGCCGCGCTCGGCATCCGGGGCGAGGCCACCGTCGGGGACGAGATCACCGTGGCGCTGCCGAGCGGCCCGACGAGCGCCGTCCTCGACTACCTGCACCCCCACTTCGTGGGGCTGCGCACCGACGACGCCCTCGTCCGCGTGTTCGGCCGTCACGCGTTCGGGCACGTGATCGGCGTCGCGGTGCACGACTTCGCCGCCTCGCCGTCGTCGTCCCAGGACACCGCGGCGGCCTGGACGAGCCTGCTCGAGCGGACCTACACCGCCTGAGCTCAGCGCAGGCCGAGCAGGGACGGCAGCTCGTCGAGCGAACGGATCACGTGCACGCCGGTGACGTCGGCCTCGTCCACCGGCCGCCGGCGTGCACCGGGCCGGTCCAGCCACACACCCACCAGGCCCGCGTCACGGGCCGCGAGCGCGTCCACGTCCGCCTCGTCGCCCACGTAGGCCGTGCGCTCGGGTGACGTCCCGAGCCGCCTGCACGCCTCGAGGAACACGCGCGGGTCGGGCTTGCCGACGCCCAGGGTGTCGACCCCGACGAGCATCGGCACGCGGTCCAGGAGGCCGGCCTTCTCGAGCTTGGCCGTCTGCATGGGCGTGGCTGCGTTCGACAGCGCACCCACCGCGAGCCCGGCACCGAGCAGCACCTCGAGCACGGCCTCCGTCTCGGGGTGGGCCGCCCAGGCGGCGCGGAAGCCCTCGTCGAACAACGCGTTCCACGCCGTGAACGCGTCCTCGTCGAGCGCCGGGCCGCCGAACGCCGCGTGCAGGTCGTTGGCCCGCAGCATCTTCTGGTGCAGGTAGGTGTCCAGGCCCGCGGTGTACCGGCGGTAGCGGTCGTGCGGGTCCCGGCGCCACATCGCGACGACCGCACGCAGCCGCTGCGCCGCCTCGTCGTCGGGCAGGGCGGGCAGGTACGCCGCGACGACCCCCGCGAGCGCCGCCTCGAACGCCGAGCGCGTGTCGACGATCGTGTCGTCGATGTCGAACAGCACGCCGTCGACGAGCAGGTCCCGCGCGCTCGTCGTGGTGCTGCTCGTCGCGCTGCTCGTCACAGCGACGCGCGCAGCGCCGCGATGCGCGCCAGCGTCGAGGCCTTGCCCAGCAGCTCGAACGACTCGAACAGCGGCGGGGACACCCGCCGGCCGGACACGGCTACGCGCAGCGGCGTGTAGGCGAAGCGCGCCTTGATCCCCAGGCCGCCCTCGTCGACCAGCGAGGCCTGCAGCACGGCCTGCGTCACGTCGGGGGTGAACCCGTCCTCGGGGACGTCGGCGAGCACCTGGGCGGCCACGTCGAGCACCTCGGCAGCCTCGGGCCGCAGCGCCGCCCGCGCGTCGTCCTCGACCTGCAGCTCGTCGTCGGCGACGAACAGGAAGCCGAGCATCCCGACCGCCTCGCCGAGCAGCGTCATGCGCTCCTGGACCAACGGAGCCGCCTTCGTCAGCAGCTCGCGGTGCTCCGGCGACAGGTCCGCGAACGAGTCCGCAGGCACGAGGCCCGCGTGGTGCAGGTACGGCACCAGGCGGTCCCGGAAGTCCTGCGGTGCGAGCATGCGCACGTGCGCGGCGTTGATCGCCTCGGCCTTCTTGAGGTCGAACCGCGCCGGGTTCGGGTTGACGTCGTGCACGTCGAACGCCGCGACGAGCTCGTCGACCGTGAAGATGTCACGGTCCGCCGACAGCCCCCAGCCCAGCAGCGACAGGTAGTTCAGCAGGCCCTCGGGCGTGAAGCCGTTCTCCCGGTGCAGGAACAGGTTCGACTCGGGGTCACGCTTGGAGAGCTTCTTGTTGCCCTCGCCCATCACGTACGGCAGGTGCCCGAACTGCGGCATCACCGTCGCGACCCCGAGATCCAGCAGAGCGCGGTAGAGCGCGATCTGCCGCGGGGTCGAGGACAGCAGGTCCTCACCGCGCAGCACGTGCGTGATGCCCATGAGCGCGTCGTCGACCGGGTTGACCAGCGTGTACAGCGGGTGACCGTTCGCGCGCACGATCACGAAGTCCGGGACCGAGCCCGCCCTGAACGTCACGTCGCCACGCACCAGGTCCGTGAACGTGATGTCCTCGTCGGGCATCCGCACCCGGATCACCGGCTCGCGGCCCTGCTCGCGGTAGGCGAGCTTCTGCTCGTCGCTCAGGTCGCGGTCGAACCCGTCGTACCCGAGCTTGGGGTCCCGGCCCGCCGCGCGGTGCCGCGCCTCGATCTCCTCGGGCGTCGACCACGACTCGTAGGCGTAGCCGGCCGCCAGCAGCTTCGCCACGACGTCGCGGTACAGGTCGTAGCGCTGCGACTGCCGGTACGGCGCGTGCGGGCCGCCCACCTCGACGCCCTCGTCCCAGTCCAGGCCGAGCCAGCGCAACGCGTCGAGGAGCATCTGGTAGCTCTCCTCGGAGTCACGCGCGGCGTCGGTGTCCTCGATGCGGAACACGAACGTGCCGCCCACGTGCCGCGCGTACGCCCAGTTGAACAGCGCGGTGCGGACCATGCCGACGTGCGGCAGGCCGGTCGGGGACGGGCAGAAGCGAACGCGCACGGCAGAGCCGTCGACAACAGGGGTGGTCACGCCCCCAGGTTAGTCGGGCAGGATCAGTGGCGGCGCAGCACGGGGTTGCGCAGCGTCCCGATCTCCTCGACCTCGCACTCCACGACGTCACGGTCGACGACCGCCCCCACGCCCGCGGGCGTGCCCGTGAGGATCACGTCGCCCGGCAGGAGCGTGAACACCTCGCTGATGTAGGAGACGAGGTAGGCGGCGTCGAACACCATGTGCGACGTGCGGCCGTCCTGGCGCGACTCGCCGTTGACGCGCGAACGTACCGCGAGATCGTCGACGTCCAGGCCCGGGACGATCCACGGGCCCAGCGGGCACGAGCCGTCGAAGCCCTTGGCGCGGGTCCACTGCGAGTCCGAGCGCTGGATGTCGCGGGCCGTGACGTCGTTGGCGACCGTGAACCCGAAGACGTGGTCGAGCGCACGCTCGGGCGTGACGTCCTTGGTGACCTTGCCGATGACGATCGCGAGCTCGGCCTCGTAGGAGACCTCCTGCGTCCAGTCCGGCAGCACGATCGGGTCGTCCGGGCCGACGACCGCCGTGTTCGGCTTGAGGAACAGCATCGGCTGGGTGGGCAGCTCGTTGCCCATCTCCGCGGCGTGGTCGGCGTAGTTGCGCCCCACCCCGACGATCTTCGACCGCGGGATCACCGGCGCGAGCAGCCGCACCGCGTCGTCGTCGAGGCGCACCCGCTCCCCCGTCGGCTGCACGGGCGTGTAGATGGGGTCGCCCGTGATGACGACGAGCTCCTCGGAGCCGGGGTCACCCTCGACGAGGGCGAAGCGCGGGTCGGAACCTGTGGTGAACCTGGCGATACGCACGCGCTCAGCCTACGGTCGCGGCGTCGCGCGCGTGCCGTGCGTCGCCCGCGTCACGCCCGGGCGACGACCTCGCCGTGCAGCACGGCGAACCAGCCGTCCGGCTGACGGCCCCACTCGTGCCACGCGTCCGCGAGCTGCTCGAGCCCCACCTCGTCGGCGAGGCCGTGCTCGATGGCCTGCTTCGCGAAGTTCGACGCGACGCAGCGATCCGCCCACAGGCCGGACCACCACGTCCGGTCCTCCGGCGTCGCGTAGCACCACACCCCCGCGCTCGGGGCGATCCCCTGCGGGTCGAAGCCCGCCGCGCGAACCCAGCTCACCAGGCGCCGCCCGGCGTCCGCCTCCGCGTGGTTCGCGTGCGTGACCTCGTGGTAGAGCGCGGACCACTCGTCGAGGCCGGCAGAGGCCGGATACCACGTCATCCCGGAGTAGTCGCTGTCGCGCACCGCGACGATCCCGCCCGGGCGGGCGACCCGGCGCATCTCACGCAGCGCGGCGACCGGGTCGGTCAGGTGCTGCAGCACCTGGTGCGCGTGCACCACGTCGAACGAGTCGTCGTCGAACGGGAGCCGGTAGGCGTCCGCGACCTCGAACGTCACGTCGAGCGCCCCAGCCTCGGCAGCGGCCTCGCGCGCGATCTCGACGACCGCCGCCGACGCGTCGATCCCGACGACCCTGCCGGGCGCGACCCGCTTCGCGAGGTCGATCGTCAGGTTGCCCGGACCGCAGCCGACGTCGAGCAGACGTGCGCCGGCCTCGAGCGAGGGCAGCAGGTAGGCCGCAGAGTTCTCGGCGGTGCGCCACCGGTGGGAGCGCAGAACGGACTCGTGGTGACCGTGCACGTAGACGTCGTTGCTGATGCTCACACGAGAGGGTAGGCCCGCCACCCGGCACGCGATCAATGCACAAGACGGAACAGCCCATCATGCGAGATGTGCGACCGCGCCGACGAGCTCGCGGGCCGCGCAGCGGTCACCAGCCGTACGGTCGAGGCGTGCAACGGCTCACCGGGATCGACGTCGCGCGCGGCCTCGCCGTGCTCGGGATGATCACGGCGCACGTCGGACCCGACGCGCCCGGGCGCGACTCAGCCGCGGACCGGCTCCTGGAGCTCGCCGACGGGCGGTCCTCCGCGCTGTTCGTCGTGCTCGCGGGCGTCTCGCTCGCGCTGATGTCCGGCGGCACCGCCCCGGTGGAGGGCCGCGACCTGCGGCGCACGCGGGTGCGCGTGGCCGCGCGGGCGGTCGTCGTGCTGGTCGTCGGCGTGGCGCTCGACGCGCTCGACACCCCGATCCTCGTCATCCTGCCGACCTACGCGGTGCTGTTCCTGGCGGGATGCCTCGTGCTGCGCTGGCCGGTGCGCGCGGTGCTCGTGGCGGCCGCGCTCACGGCCGTGCTCGGCCCCGTCGTGCGCCAGTGGATCGGTCTGGAGCGGCCCGGCGACCCCGGCCCGTGGGCGGGACTCGACCTCGCCTCGGTCGTCGCCGGACAGCACTACCCCGCGCTGGTGTGGTTCGCCTACCTCCTGGCAGGGCTCGGGCTCGGCCGACTCGACCTGACGTCTGCCGGGGTGCATCGCCGCACGGGGCTCGTCGGCGCTGCGCTCGCGCTGCTGGGGTACGGCGGGTCCTGGGTCGCACGGCAGGTCCTCGGCGAGGACGCGCCGCTCGCGGCGAGCGCGCCGCACTCCTCGACGACCTTCGAGGTCGTCGGCAACACGGGCGTCGCGCTGCTCGTCCTGGCGGTCTGCCTCGCGCTCGCTCCGCGCGCACCGCACGTGCTGGCACCGCTGGCAGCCGTCGGCGCACTGGCCTTCACCGCCTACACCGTACAGATCGTGGTGGTGGCCGCGGTCGGTCCGCAGATCGTGTGGGAGCCGCTGACGACGTCGTGGCTCGCCTTCGTCGCGGTCACCGTGCTCGTGTGCTGGGCGTGGCAGACGTGGCGAGGACGCGGGCCGCTCGAGCGCGTCCTGCACGGCGCGTCGACCGCCGTCGCGGAGCGTCTCGTCCCGCCCGAGCCCGCGATCGTCCGCGCGCCGCGCTGAGGCGCCCGCGGGACTGTTCTCACCTGCACGTCAGGCCAGCGCGACCACGGAGTCCAGCACCGCGAGCAGGGGGACAGTTCCCTGGGTCGCGGCGGCGCGCAGCATCCGGCGGTCGGACGCGGCGAGCACCAGCGCGGCCGCGAGCATCGAGCCGCACGCCAGGAGCACCAGCGCCAGACCCGTGGAGCGGGTGCTCGGCGTCAGCGCCAGGAGTGCGCCCACCGCCGCGCCGATCGCGAGGAAGAGGTTGTAGAAGCCCTGGTTGAAGGCCCACGGTGCGACCGCGTCGACGTCCCGGGACGACGTCCCGAACCGCGCGTGCACGTCCGGCCGTCGGAACAGGACCGCCTCCAGGACGAAGATCACCCCGTGCAGGGCGGCGGCCAGGAGCGCGAGGAGCACGGCGACGACGACCATGCACGCCAGCATGGCGCTCCCGCGTCCGGGCCGCCCGACGAGACCCGCACGGGCGCCGGGCACCTGCCCGGTCACCGTCCGCGACCCGGGGCGTGGCCCGGTCCGAGCGCACCGTGTCCGCCGACCGGGGCCGGGCTTCGTACCCTGGAGCGGTGACCGCGCTGCATCCCGAGGCCCCCGCGCTCGTCGTGCTCGAGCACGACACGTGGGCCGCGGCGGCACAGGCGCACGCCGAACGCGCGGACGCGTTCACCGCCGGCCACCGCGAGCGCCGCTCCCGGCAGCAGCGGCACGCGATCGAGGACTTCCTGTTCGAGTACTACCCCACCAAGCCGGCGCTGCTGCGCCGCTGGCACCCGGGCCCGGGCGTTGCGCTCGCCCACGGCCCCGACGGCCCGGCCCCGCACGCCGCGTGGCGCTGGTACGTCGTCGACGACGAGGGCCGCACGCGCCTGGACGTGGACGCGTTCCTCGCCGAGCGGGGCGACACCGTCAGGTACGTCGCCGCTCTCGTCGGCGCGACCGCCGCGCGCCCGGCCGCGACCGGGTGCTTCGGCCTGCACGAGTGGGCGATGGTCTACCGCCAGGACGCCCACCGGCACCCGCTGCCCCTGCGGCTCGGTCAGGACCGCACGGACTCCGTCGTCGAGGGGCACCGCCTCCGTTGCACGCACGTCGACGCGTTCCGCTTCTTCACGCCGCCGGCCGCGCCCCGCAACACCCTGCAGCCCACCCGCGAGACGCAGCCCGCACTCGAGCAGCCCGGCTGCCTGCACGCGAACATGGACGTCTACAAGTGGGCGCTGAAGCTGGGTCCCCTGGTGCCGGGCGCGCTGCTGCTCGACGCGTTCGAGCTCGCCCGCGAGATCCGCACGACCGACATGCAGGCCTCGCCCTACGACGTCTCGTCCTACGGGCTGTCGCCCGTCGCCATCGAGACCCCCGACGGCAAGGCCGAGTACGTGCGCCGGCAGCGGGACTACGCCGCGCGCTCGAACGAGCTGCGTCGGCGGCTCGTGGCCCTGTGCGCTGCGGTCGAGGCACCACCGGCCCGCTGAGCAACGCCGACGCGCCGCGCCCAGCGTCAGCCCGTCCACGACGCCCGGTGCGGGACGGGATCGACCGGACACCTACGCTGACACCCGGGCCCTTGGGACCAGTCGGGCGGTCGTGCCGAGAGCTTGAATGGAGAACGGCAACGTCGCCGCAGTGCGGCGCCCGCAGCACCCACGGAGCTCGTGATGTCCCAGGTCTTCCACTTCCTCGCCGAGCAGCCGGTGCTGCTCCTGTTCCTCGTCATCGGGGTCGGCTCGGCCATCGGTCATCTGCGGGTGCGCGGCGTCGGACTCGGTGCGGCGGCCGTGCTGCTGCTGTCGATCGGACTGTCCGCCTGGGCGGCGTCGTACGGCACCGAGCTCGAGATCCCCGAGGTGCTGGGCACGTTCGGGCTCGCGCTGTTCACCTTCTGCATCGGCCTCGTGTCCGGGGCGACGTTCTTCTCGTCGTTGCGCCGCAGCCTCGGACCGATCCTCGCGGTCGCCGGTGTGCTGGTCGCGAGCGCGGTGGTCGCGGTCGGCACGGGCAGCCTGCTGAGCCTCGATAAGGCCGTCGTCGCCGGGTCGTGGGCCGGGGCCGTGACGAACACGCCCGCGCTCGCCGCCGCACGCGACGCCGCCGGGGACGCCACGGGCCCGACCATCGGCTACGCAGTCACCTACCTGTTCGGCGTCGTCGGGATGCTCATCGCCGTGTCCGTCGCGCTGCGCCACCGCCGGGAGGACTCGGACGCGCCGCCGACCCTCGTGAGCCGCACCCTGCGCGTCGAGGTCGACCACCGCCCGCGGATCCAGGACCTCGAGGAGCGCCACGGCGACCGCATCAAGTTCTCCCGCGTGCGCCACGGCGAGACCTCACCCATCCGTCCCGCGGACGCTGCCGACCTGCTGCTCCTCGACGACCTCGTGACGGTCGTCGGCCCCGCCGACGAGATCGACGCCGTCACGCACGAGCTCGGGCACCTCTCGTCGCACCGGCTCGAGGCGGACCGCCTCTACCTCGACGTGCGGCGCATCACGGTCTCCGCCGAGCGCGTCGCCGGTCGCACCGTGGCCGAGCTCGACCTGCTCAACCGCTTCGGCGCCACCGTCTCGCGGGTGCGGCGCGGCGACGTCGACATGGTCGCGACCGACGACCTCCAGCTGCAGCTCGGCGATCGCGTGCGCGTGATCGCCCCGCGCGAGCGCATGACCGAGGTCTCGTCGTGGTTCGGCGACTCCTCGCGAGGGCTGTCGGACATCGTGCCCGTCGTGCTGGGCCTCGGGATGGCCGCAGGCATCCTGCTCGGCGCGATCCCGCTGCCCGTGCCGGGCGGCGAGTTCAAGATCGGGTCCGCGTTCGGCACGCTGCTCGTCGGTCTCGTGCTCGGGCGGATCGGGCGGATCGGCCCGGTGGTGACCGCGATGCCGTACACCGCGGCGCAGGCCATGTCCGAGCTGGGTCTGCTGGTCTTCCTCGCCCAGGCCGGCTCGCGCGCGGGCGCGCAGATCGGGGCGGCGTTCACGTCGGGCGCGTGGCTGCGCATCCTGGTGCTCGGGATGGTCGTCACGACCGTCGTGTCCGTCGGCATCTACGTCATCATGCGACGGGTGTTCAAGGTCGGCGCCACACGCCTGTCCGGGCTCATGGGCGGGGCCCAGACGCAGCCCGCGATCCTCGCGTTCGCCAACGCCCGCACGGGCTACGACGCACGGGTCGCCCTCGGGTACGCGCTCGTCTACCCCGCGGCGATGATCACCAAGATCATCGTGGGCCGGATCCTGGGCGGCCTGTAGCCCGGTCCGCGGACGAGAGGTTCTCGGCCGAGGACGAGCCGGTGGTCGGCGCCTCGTCCTCCTGCGCCGCGCCGGCGACGAGGCGACGCAGCGCCGTCAGGACGTCGTCGGTGGTCACCGTGCCGACAGGCGCGCCGTCGTCGTGCACGGCCGCACCCGCCACACCCTCGCGTGCGAGCACGTCGAGGACCTCCCCGAGCTCGTCGCCGACCTGGACCACGGGGGCGTCCGGCGACGGCGGCGTGCCCGGCCGCACGTCGTCGCGGCTCAGCCGACCGATCGCCAGGAGGCGCGCCGTGCGGCCGCGGCCGACGAGCCCGGTGACCGCCGGCGTCGCCGGGTGGGCGACGACCTCGAGCGGGGTCGCCAGCTGCTCGACGTGACCTCCCGTGCTCATCACCGCGACCCGGTCCGCCATGCGCACCGCCTCGTCGACGTCGTGGGTCACGAGCATGACGGTGGTGCCGAGCGCTCGCTGGATCCGGCCGAACTCGTCCTGCAGGCGGCGCCGGCCGACCGGGTCCACGGCCCCGAAGGGCTCGTCCATGAGCAGCACGGGCGGGTCCGTCGCCAGTGCGCGAGCCACCCCGACGCGTTGCCGCTCCCCGCCGGACAGCTCGTGGGGGTAGCGCCGTGCGTAGCGGTCGGGATCGAGACCGACGAGGTCGAGCAGCTCGGCGACCCGTGCGCTGGTCCGGCCCCGGGCCCACCCGAGCAGGCGGGGCACCGTGGCCACGTTCTGGGCGACCGTGCGGTGCGGGAAGAGGCCCACGTTCTGGATGACGTAGCCGATCCTGCGCCGCAGGTCGACGACGTCGAGGGTCGCGACGTCCCGACCCTGCACGAGCACGCGGCCGCTCGTCGGCTCGATGAGGCGGTTGACCATCCGCAGCGTGGTCGACTTGCCGCACCCCGACGGGCCGACGAGCACGAGGACCTCGCCGGTGCGCACGTCGAGCGTGAGGTCGTCGACCGCGGCGGGCCCCTCGCGCGACGCGGACGAGCCCGCCGCGTACGACTTCGCCGCGTGCTCGAACCGGATCGCCCACTCGTCGCCCACGGATGGTGACGCTAACGGCGACCACCCACACCCGCGACCCCGTCGGCGCTGGTCATGCCTCGAAGGGCGGGTGTCGGCGGGTGGGTCTACGTTCGCTGCCATGTCCGCGACCGACGCGCCGCCGAACCCGTGGCTCTCGTGGGACTACGTCGCGCGCAACTGGCCTGACATCGAGCGCGCGCTGAGCCAGCACGTGTCCCTGACGGTGCAGGCGGTCCTGCTCGCCCTCGTCGTCGCGCTCCCCCTCGCAGGCGTCGCGCACCTGCGGCCCCGGCTGGCCGGTCCCGTGGTGGGGACCGCGGGCGTGCTCTACACGATCCCGTCGCTCGCGCTGTTCGCGCTGCTCGCCCCCTACACCGGCATCGGACGCACCACCGTGCTCATCGGTCTCGTGCTCTACGCGCTGCTCGTGCTCGTGCGCAACGTGCTCGTCGGGCTGGCCGGCGTCGACCCGGCCGTGACGGACGCGGCGCGCGGCATGGGCTACGGGCGCGTGCGGATGCTGCTGCAGGTCGAGCTGCCGCAGGCGTTGCCGAGCATCGTCGCGGGGGTGCGCGTCGCCACGGTCACGACGATCGCACTCGTCACCGTGGGCGTCGTCGTCGGCTACGGGGGCCTGGGCCAGCTGATGTTCCGTGGCTTCCGCAGCGACTACCACGCCGAGATCATGACGGCGACGCTGCTGTGCGTCCTGCTCGCGCTCGTCGCGGACCTGCTCGTGGTGGGCGTCGGACGCCTGCTGACGCCGTGGCGCTCGGCTCGCTCCCGCCGGACGGCTGCCGCATGACCGCCGGTCGGAGCCGTCGCACCAGGGGGCGCGCATGGACCTGCTGACCGAGGCGTTCGCGTGGCTCAACGACCCGCTGAACTGGACGGGGCGCAACGGCGTGCTCGCCCTGACCGCGGCGCACCTGCAGGTGACGATCGTGGCCGTGCTCCTGGCCGCGCTGGTCGCCCTGCCCGCCGGGGTGGCGCTCGGACGCGCGCGGCGCGGCGGGACGCTCGGGGTCGTCGTGGCGAACACGACGCGTGCGGTGCCGACCCTCGCGCTGCTCACGCTGCTCGCCTCGGCGGGGCTGTTCGGCAACGGCGCGACGATCCTCGCGTGCGCGGTGTTCGCCGTCCCGCCCCTGCTCACCAACGCGGTCACGGGCCTGGCAGGGGTCGACCGCGACGTGCTCGACGCCGCGCGCGGGCTGGGCATGAGCGGGTCGCGCCGGCTGTGGTTCGTCGAGCTGCCGCTCGCGGTGCCGCTCGTCGCGGCAGGTGTGCGGACCGCCGTGGTCCAGGTGCTGGCGACCGTGCCGCTCGCGGCGCTGGTCGGAGGACGCAGCCTGGGGTCGATCGTCGTCTCGGGCTTCGCGACGCAGCGCTACGGGCAGGTCCTCGCCGGCGGCCTGCTCGTCGCGGCGCTGTGCCTGGTCGCGGAGGGCCTGCTCGCCCTTGCGCAGCGCGCAGCGACGCCCCGCGGCGTGCGCGAGGCAGGTCGGCTCACCGCACGGCGCCGTCCCCGGCGCGCCGTGACTGCCGCCGATCCCGTCCCATCGGTTGCCGCCGAGGTCGACGCCCGCTCGAATGGGTCACGGCGCTCGAGTGCATCGGAGCGTCTGGACGGGCGTGCGCGATGACCGCACCGTCCGTCCCGCCGCTCGCCAGCAGAACGTCCCTCACGTCCCGCTCTCCGGCCGCCTAGGAGGCACCGTGCCATCGAACCGCAAGAGCCTGACCGTCCTGACCCTGACCGTCACGATGCTCGCGCTCGGCGCGTGCGGCGACCCGGGCTCGGGTGGCGGCGTGGCCGAGCCCACCTCTCAGGCGAGCGCGACCGGCGCGTCCTGCGAGCCGGTCGCAGGCGACGAGCTCGTCGTGCTCGAGGACGACAAGACGCTGCAGAACGCCGACAACGTGATCCCCGCCGTGAGCGCGTCGGTCGCGGAGGCCAACCCGAGCGTCATCAAGCTGCTCGACACGGTGTCGCAGGTGCTCGACACCGACAAGCTCATCGCGCTGAACAAGGCCGTCGACGTCGACCGGCAGACCTCGAGCGAGGTCGCCGCGGCATTCGTCCAGGACGAGGGCCTGGCCGCGAGCGAGCAGTCCGGCGACGGGACGTCGCTCGTGATCGGCGCCGCGAACTTCTCCGAGAGCAGCACGCTGGCCAACATCTACGCCGAGGTGCTGCGCAGCGCCGGGTACGACGCGCAGGTCCGGGAGATCGGCGCACGCGAGACCTACCTGCCCGCGCTCGAGTCCGGCGAGCTCGCGGTCGTGCCCGAGTACGCGGCGACGCTGACCGAGTTCCTCAACACGAGCGCCAACGGTGCTGACGCCCAGCCGGTCGCGTCGGGCGACATCGACGAGACGGTCGCGGCGCTCGAGCCGCTCGCGAAGGATCGGGGCATCGTGCTGGGTGAGGCCTCCGCCGCGCAGGACCAGAACGCGTTCGCGGTCACGCAGCAGTTCGCCGACGAGCACGGCGTCACCACGCTGTCCGAGCTCGCCGAGGCGTGCCCCGGCGGCCTCACGCTGGCCGGGCCGGCCGAGTGCCCGGAGCGGCCGTTCTGCCAGCCCGGGCTCGAGGAGACCTACGGCCTGGTGTTCACGGACTTCACCGCGTACGACTTCGCGCTCATCGGCGAGGCGGTGCGCAAGGGCGAGGCCACGATCGGGCTCGTGCTCTCGAGCGACGGCTCGCTCGGCTGACGCCTGGGGCCGCCGGTCGAGCGCGAGCCGCTCACAGACCGGCGGCCTCGGCGAACCGCAACCACACCTCGCTGACCGTCGGGTAGGACGGCACGGCGTGCCACAGGCGTGACAGCGGCAGCTGTCCGACCACCGCGATCGTCGCGGCGTGCAGCATCTCGGCCGCGTCCGGGCCGACGAACGTGGCGCCCACCACGACGTCGTCGCGCGCGGCGTCGAGCACGAGCTGAGCGCGGCCCGCGTACTGCGGGGAGATCACGCTCGCCCCCGCGACGTCCGCGAGCTGGTACGACACGACCCGCACGTCGAGCCCGGCGTCCCGTGCGCGGGCCTCGGTGAGCCCGACCCACGCGACCTCGGGCTGCGTGAACACGACCTGCGGCACGGCGGCGTGGTCGGCGCTCGCGCGGTACCGGCTCCAGGGACCGGCGGCAGCCTCGGCGGCGCGCGCAGCCTCGTCGGGCCCGAACCGGGCGGCCACCACGTCACCCGCGACCCGGGCGTCGTACTTGCCCTGATGCGTGGTGCCGGTCCGACCCGTCACGTCACCCACGGCGAACAACCAGGGCACACCCGTGACCGTCATCGCATCGTCGACCTCGAGGGGCGCCCGAGGGTCGAGGCCGAGCGTCTCGAGGCCGAGGTCGCTCGTGCGCGGGCGCCGGCCCGTCGCGACGAGCAGCTCGTCGGCGGAGACGACCTCCTCGTCGAGCGCGACGTGCACGCCCGAGTCGTCCCGGTGCACCCGGCGCGCCTGCGCCCCCAGCAGCACGCGCACGCCACGCGAGCGCAGCGACTCCAGGACGGCCTGCCCGGCGAACGGCTCGGCGCCGACGAGCAGCGCGTCGCCGCGCACGAGCAGCGTGACGTCGCTGCCCAGGCTCGCGAACGCGGTCGCGAGCTCGCACCCCACGACCCCGCCGCCCAGCACGGCCAGGCGCGCGGGCACGTGCCGCGCGGCCGTCGCGTCGCGGCTCGTCCAGGGCCGTGCCGCGGCGAGCCCGTCGACCGGCGGGATGATGGGCAGGGAGCCCGTGGCCACGATCACCGCGTGGCGCGCACGGACCTCGACGACGCCGTCGCCGCTCTCCAAGACGAGCGCGCGCGGCCCCGTGAACCGTGCGTGCCCGCGCAGCAGCGCGAGCCCCGCGCTCGCGACCCAGTCAGCCTGCGACGAGTCGTCCCAGGAGTGCGTGATCTCGTCGCGCCGCGCGAGCACCGCGGCCACGTCGAGGTCGCCGGGGTCAGGCACACCCGGCGTGCGGCGTGCTGCGTCACGAGCCGCGCCGGGACGCAGCAGCACCTTCGACGGCATGCACGCCCAGTACGAGCACTCGCCGCCGACGAGCGCGCCCTCGACGAGCGCCACCGCCAACCCTGTGCGCGAGGCCCGCTCCGCGGCGTTCTCGCCGACCGCTCCCCCGCCGATCACGACCACGTCGAACGTCCGCTGCGCCTGCGTCATGACGGCTCCCGTCCTCGCGCCGGCCCGACGACCGGTCCCGCCGACATGGTCGCGCGCCCTGCCGGGCGACGCACGACCACGCCGCCCGCAGCCGGTGCGCGCGGCGGCGTGCCGCGGGCCGCACGTGACCGGGGACCCAGGTGCGCGCCGCCTCGAGGCGTGAGCGGCAGGGGCCGAGCCGATGCGCCGGGACCGACCGCGAGCGCTCAGCTGCGGGAAGGCGCGACCACGCCGTGTCGTGCGGTGACCCGGCGCGCGTCGTCGGGGCCGAGCACGAACCGGATGGTGCGCGTCACGGCGTGCCCACCGGCCAGGGCAGCCGCGCGGCGCGCCGAGCCGGGCGGGCGCAGCCCCAGCTCCTCGACGGCCCAGGCAGGCAGCGTCGCGACGGCGGCGCTGCTGAGCAGTGCGTAGCCGGCGCGCATCGCCGAGGGCACGGGCGGCTCGTGGAGCAGGAACCGCGCGGTGTCGCGTGCCTGCTCCCCCGCCGCGAGCACCGGCCGGTACGCCTCGATCGCTGCCGCGAGGTCGGGCACCGTCTCGGGCAGGTCGTCGGCACCGAGCGCGTGCCCGACGACCGCGGCGTCACGCAGGTACGCCTCCGCGCCGGCCTCGTCGAGCGGGTGCGCTCCGAAGCGCTGGTGCGCGCGCAGGAACGAGTCGACCTCGGCTGCGTGCACCCAGCGCAGCAGGTCGGGATCGTCGGCGCGGTACGGCACGCCGTCGGGAGTGCGCCCACGGACGCGGGCGTGCACGGCCCGCACGCGGTCGACGGCCGCCTGCGCGTCGTCGGCGGTGCCGAAGGCCGTCACGGCGAGGAACGTGCTGGTCCGCGCCAGGCGACCCCACGGGTCGCCGCGGTAGCCGGAGTGGCCCGCGACGCCGGCCATCGCGGCGGGGTGCAGCGACTGCAGCAGCAGCGCCCGCAGCCCGCCGACGAACATCGACGCGTCGCCGTGCACGCGGCGGATCGCCGCGTCGGGCGCGAACCACCGCGGCCCGGGGGTGCCGTGGATCCGCTCCCGGCTGGCGATGCCGTCCGGGCCGGCGACCCGCAGGAACAGGGCGGTGCCCACGCGACGGCGCCAGGGTTCGAGGATCACGGTCCCATGGTGCGTCCTGCGGGCCGGGGCTGCTCACCGGCGCCGGTAGCGGTCGACGAACGCCGCGAGGATGCGCGGCGGCGCCCACACGTCCGCGGCGGCCACGCGCGCGAGCACCTGCTCCTGCTCGCCGGGCTCGTAGTAGCCGTACCCGCCGTAGACCCGGATGCGCGCCGAGATGCCCGCGACGTCGAGCTCGGGATGGAACTGCGTGGCGTACAGGTTGCGCCGCACCCGGAACATCTGGACCGGGCAGGTCTGCGAGCTCGCGAGCAGCGTCGCGGTGGGCGGCAGGACGCGGCACGCCTCCTTGTGCCCGACGAACGCGTCGAACTCCTCGGGCACGTCGGCGAGCAGCGGGTCGCTGCGTCCCGCGGGAGTGAGCGTGACGCGCACGGCTGAGATGGGCTCGGCGTAGGTCCGGTCGATCACAGCGCCCTGGTGCGTGCCGAGCGTCCCGACGCCGTAGCACGCGCCGAGGAACGGCAGGTCGCGCGGGACCACCTCGTCGAGCAGCGCTGACATCTCCCGCTCGACGCGCACCTGCGTCGCGGACTTGCGGTCCGCGGGCGTGCTCGCGTCGAACGGGCTGCCGCCGACGATGATCCCGCTGATCGCGTCGAGGTCGATCGCGGGCATGGGTGCGGCCTCGAGGCGGACGCGGACCAGCGAGCCCTCGTCGAGCCCGCCGAACCGCAGCACCTGCGCGTACTCGTCGTCCGCGGCGTCGTCCTCGGCGCGCGAAGCCAGGAGCACGAAGGGCTTCATGCATCGACGCTAACCCCGCCCGCGAGGAACGTCCGGGCGACTGCGGCCGGTCCGCCGCGCGGGGCCGCGCCCGCCCCCGGCACGTACGCCCGATGCCACCGGCACCGACGGTGATGGGAGGATCGACCGGTGCCCGCCACGCTCACCGACCGGATCCCGGCTGACCCGACCGACGCCGACGCCCTCTACGAGGCCTTCACGGGGTGGGCTGCCGACCAAGGCCTGACGCTCTACCCGCACCAGGAGGAGTCACTCCTGGAGCTCGTGACCGGCAGCCACGTGATCGTGTCGACGCCGACCGGATCCGGCAAGTCGCTCGTCGCGACCGCGGCGCACTTCGTGGCACTCGCCCAGGGCCGCCGCACGTACTACACCGCGCCGCTCAAGGCCCTGGTCAGCGAGAAGTTCTTCGCGCTCGTCGCGGCGTTCGGCTCGCAGAACGTGGGCATGATGACGGGCGACTCGGCGGTGAACCCGACTGCGCCGATCATCTGCTGCACCGCCGAGATCCTGGCGAACCTCGCGTTGCGCGACGGTGCGGACGCGGACGCCGGGCAGGTCGTCATGGACGAGTTCCACTTCTACGCCGACCCGCAGCGCGGGTGGGCGTGGCAGGTGCCGCTGCTCGAGCTGCCGCGTGCGCAGTTCGTCCTCATGTCGGCCACGATCGGCGACGTCACGTTCTTCGCCGACGACCTGCGGCGCCGCACGGGCGGCGAGGTCGCGGTCATCACGAACGCGCAGCGGCCGGTCCCGTTGACGTTCTCGTACGTCGTCGAGCCGTTGCACGAGGTGCTCGACGAGCTGGTGCGGACACGACGAGCGCCCGTGTACGTGGTGCACTTCACGCAGAAGGAGGCCGTCGAGCGCGCGCAGTCGTTGCTGTCGGCGAACCTGACGAGCCGCGAGCAGCGCGACGCGATCGCCGCCGAGCTCGGCTCGTTCCGGTTCGGCCCGGGCTTCGGCACGACGCTGTCCCGGCTGCTGCGGCACGGCGTGGGTGTGCACCACGCGGGGATGCTGCCGAAGTACCGCAGGGTCGTCGAGCGCCTGACGCAGCGCGGGCTGCTCCCGGTGGTCTGCGGCACCGACACGCTCGGGGTCGGCATCAACGTGCCGATCCGCACGGTCGTGCTCACGAGCCTGGTGAAGTACGACGGCCAGCGCATGCGGCACCTGTCGGCCCGCGAGTTCCACCAGATCGCGGGCCGGGCGGGCCGCGCCGGCTTCGACACGGTCGGCGAGGTCGTCGTGATGGCGCCCGAGCACGTGATCGAGAACCGCAAGGCGCTCGAGCGTGCGGGCGACGACCCGCGCAAGCTCAAGAAGATCGTCCGCAAGCAGGCGCCCACCGGGCACGTGAACTGGACCGACAAGACGTTCGAGCGCTTGCGTGACGCGCCCCCGGAGCCGCTCACCAGCAGCTTTGCGGTCACGCACGCGATGGTGCTGCACGTCCTGGCCCGCGGCACCAAGGGCGAGGACCCGGTGCGCGCGATGACCCGGCTCCTGACGGACAACCACGAGCCGGCCGGTGCCCGTGGGCGGCACGTGCGTCAGGCGATCGCGGTCTACCGCTCGCTGCGTGCCGCGGGTGTGGTCGAGCGCGTGTGGGTCGACGACGCGTCGACGCGCAACGGCCGACGGCGCACGGTCCGGCTCACGCACGACCTGCCCGCCAACTTCGCGCTGAACCAGGCCCTGTCGCCGTTCGCGTACGCCGCGCTCGAGCTGCTCGACCAGGCCGACCCGGGCTACGCGCACGACGTCGTCTCGGTGCTCGAGGCCACGCTCGACGACCCGCGACAGGTGCTCGCCGCCCAGGAGAACAAGGCCCGCGGCGAGGCCGTGGCCGCGATGAAGGCCGACGGCCTCGACTACGACGAGCGCATGGCGCTGCTCGAGGACGTCACGTACCCCCGGCCGCTGGCCGACCTGCTGGCGGCCGCGTTCGCGACGTACCGCACGACGAACCCGTGGGTCGCCGACCTCGAGCTCTCCCCGAAGTCGGTGGTCCGTGAGATGCACGAACGGGCGGCGACGTTCGCGGAGTACGTCAGGCTCTACTCGCTCGACCGCACCGAGGGCGTGCTGCTGCGCTACCTCGCGGACGCGTACCGCGCGCTGCGCCAGACCGTCCCGGACGAGGCCCGCACCGAGGAGCTGTGGGAGATCATCGAGTGGCTCGGCGACCTGGTGCGTCGCACGGACTCGAGCCTCCTCGACGAGTGGGAGCGGCTGACCAACCCCCTCGACGAGCACGGCGCGGACGCACCCGGCGGTACGGACGAGGAGACCCCCGAGCCCATCACCGACAATCCGCGCGTGTTTCGCGCCCTCGTGCGGGGTGCGTTGTTCCGGCGCGTGGAGCTGGCGGCGCGCGAGCAGTACGGCGCGCTCGAGGCGCTCGGCGACCTCGACGGCGACGGCGAGCCGTGGACGACGCAGCGGTGGTCAGCCGCCCTCGACCCGTTCTACGACGACCACGACGAGATCCTCACGGGTGCTCCGGCGCGCGGCCCGGCGCTGTTCCAGGTGACGACGGGCGCGACGACGTGGCAGGTCCGTCAGGTCCTCGACGACCCGGAGGGTGATCACGACTGGCGCATCGACGCGGTCGTCGACCTGCCGGCGTCGGACGAGGCGTCGCAGGTCGTGCTGCGCGTCCTCGCGGTGGGTCCGCTGTAGGCACCGGCAAGGTCCCGCCCCGTGCCGAGGCCGGCGAGGCAGGCCAGGCAACCGGTGCATCAGTGCAGGTCAGGCCAGCCTTTCCAACGGTGACACGGTGACCGTTCGCACCTAACGTGACGGCATGACGGTCTTGTCGACGCTCCTGCACCCCGCGCCGCGCCAGCCTGGCGAGCCCCTCGACAACGCCCGCCTGAACGGTCTGCGCGCGGGCGTGCTCGGTGCGAACGACGGCATCGTCTCGGTCGCCGCGATCGTCGTGGGCGTGGCGGGTGCGACTCCCGGCTCGACCGCGATCCTCACAGCGGGGATCGCCGGCCTGGTCGCCGGCGCCTTGTCGATGGCCGCGGGCGAGTACGTGTCGGTGAGCTCCCAGCGCGACGCCGAGCGCGCGAGCCAGCTCGCCGACGACGAGCTCGTCAACCCGTGGCACGCGGCGGTCGCGTCGTTCGGCGCGTTCCTGCTGGGTGGGCTCGTGCCCGTCCTGGTGGCGCTGCTCCCGTGGGGCACGGCCCTCGTGCCGGCCGTGTTCGTCTCGGTCGCTGCGGCGCTCGTCCTGACCGGCGCGGTCAGCGCGCGCATCGGCGGCGCGCCGGTGCCGCCTGCGGTGCGGCGCAACGTCCTCGGCGGCTCCGCGGCGATGGCCATCACGTACGCGGTCGGCGCGCTCGTCGGTCTGGCGATCTGATCGCGGGCGGTGCAGCGCGTCGCCTTAGGCTGGTGACCGTGGCCAAGAACGCCAAGAACGCACCGACCGGCACTCCTGCCCTGGTCGCCCTGACGCAGGCCGGGGTCCCGCACACCGCCCACCCCTACGCGCACGACCCGGGCGCGGACGTGGGCTACGGCCTCGAGGCGGCGCAGGCGCTCGGCGTGCCCCCTGAGCAGGTCTTCAAGACGCTGATGACGGTGGTCGACGGGACGCTCACCGTCGCCGTCGTACCGGTCACCGGCCAGGTCGACCTCAAGGCGCTCGCCGCGGCCGCAGGCGGCAAGAAGGCGGCCATGGCGCCGCGGCCCGACGCCGAGCGCGCGACCGGCTACGTCGCGGGCGGCATCTCCCCTCTCGGTCAGCGCACCGCCCACCCGACCGTGATCGACGAGACCGTCTGGCTGTTCGACACCGTGTTCGTCTCCGGCGGTCGCCGCGGCCTCGACGTCGAGCTCGCGCCCGACGACCTCGTGCGGATGACGTCGGCGACCGTGGCGGACATCGCCAAGGACTGAGGCACGCGCCTCGCGCGGCGGTCGGGATCAGGCCGCGGCGCGCCCGTACCCGGCGAACGGGCGGTCCGACGGCACGATCTGCTTGCCCAGCGGCATGAGCGAGATCGGCACCATCTTGAGGTTGGCGATCCCGAGCGGGATCCCGATGATCGAGATGAACAGCGGGATCGCGGTCACGACGTGCTCGATCGCGAGCCAGATGCCTGCCACGAGCACCCAGATGACGTTGCCGACCACGGACCACGCGCCCGCGTCGGGCCGGTCGACGACGGTGCGGCCGAACGGCCACAGCGCGTACCCCGCGATCCTGAACGACGCGATGCCGAACGGGATCGTCACGATCAGGATGCAGCAGACGATCCCCGCCAGCACGTACCCGATCGCGAGCCACAGCCCTGCGAGAACGAGCCAGATCACGTTGAGCAGCGTCTTCACCCTCCTCACGGTGCCACCTCGTGGAGCGAGGCACCAGGCGGTGGCGGCACGGTTCGTCCGCGTGCGAGCCGTCCGTTAGGTTGCTGGGTCGTGGAGCCCGCCCCTGCACCTGCCGACCCGATCCGGCTCGACGCGCCGCTGGCCGCCGTGCGCGAGCGTGTGGCGCGCGCCTGCGCGGACGCCGGGCGCAGTCCCGCGGACGTCCGTCTCCTGCTCGCGTCCAAGGCGCAGTCGACGGCGGTGACGCGTGCGGCGCTCGAGGCGGACGCGCGCGCCCGCGCGGTCGACCCGTCGCTGCGGCCGGTGCTGCTCGGCGAGAGCAAGGTCCAGGAGCTCGTCGCGAAGGCGCCCGACCTCGTCGACCTCGCGCCCACCTGGCACGTCATCGGTGCGCTGCAGTCGAACAAGGTCAACGCCGCGCTGCGCTGGGCGGCGTGCGTCGAGACGGTTGCCACGCTCGACCTCGCGCGGCGGCTTGCCGCCCGCGTGCGGCCGGGCACGACGCTCGACGTGATGGTGCAGGTCAACGTGTCCGGCGAGCCCACCAAGCAGGGAGTCGCGCCGCACGAGGCGGCGGCGTTCGCGGTCGAGGTCGGCGCGCTCGACACCCTACGGCTCGCCGGGTTCATGACGATCGGCGCACGCTCGGACGACGAGCGGGTGATCGGCGCTGGCTACGACCGGCTGCGCGCCGTGCGTGACGAGGTGGTCGGCAGCGGCGCACCGGGCACCGCGGAGGCCACGGCGTTGTCCATGGGCATGAGCGGCGACCTGGAGCTCGCGATCGCCTGCGGCGCGACTCTCGTGCGCGTGGGCACCGCGGTGTTCGGCAGCCGGCCCGTCAGCGGCCGCTGAGGCACAGGGCGACGCGAGCCGGCCCGGCGCAGCGCCGCGAGCTCGCGGGCGTGCAGCACGGCCATGCGCCGCAGCTCACGGTCCAGCCCGCTCGTCTCCACAGCTCTCCCTCGGTCGCGACGGCGCCGGTGCGGCCCGTCATCCCCTCTGTGTCGCCTGGTCGCCGACACCTGCACGTCAGGGGCGGGAAGGTCCGCGCCAGATACCGCGCGACCGCGGGCCTCCCGTCCGGTCAGGAGGATCGGCCCGCCGGGGAGCGCCGCAGGCCACAATGAGTGCATGAGCGACGTCCCCACCCGCAGACGGCCCGCGTGGGTGTACGCGCACGGCCAGGAGCCGGACGCCCGCTTCACGCTCGCCAACGAGCGCACGTTCCTCGCATGGGTGCGCACGGCGTTGGCGCTGCTCGCCGGCGGCGTCGCGCTCGAGGCCCTCGACCTGCCCGTCGAGGAGCGGCTGCGGCTCACCGCAGCGGTGCTGCTCGTCGCCCTCGGCACGCTCGCACCGCTGCTCGCGTGGCGGGACTGGGCGCGCGCGGAGCGGGCGATGCGCACCGGCGCACCGCTGCCGGCTCCCACCGGCTTCCTGGTCGTCGTCGCGGGTGTCGTGCTGGCCGGAGGCCTCGTCCTGCTCGGGTTGCTGCTGCGGTGAGCATGCCCGGGCTCGCCCGCGAGCGCACGCGGCTCGCCTGGCGCCGCACCGCGTTGGGCCTCGCGGCCGGCTCGGTCGCGGCGGCGCGGCTCCTGCAGGACGTGCTCGGCCCCGCGTCGTGGGCCATCGCCGTCGCCGGGCTCATCGCGTGCGCGCTCGTCGTGCGCATCGTCGTGCGTCACCACACGAGCGACGTCCCGCAGGGCGAGCAGGCGGGGCGTCTGGTGACGATCGTGGCGCTCGGGACGTCGTTGATCGGCGTCGCGGCTCTCGTCGTGGTCCTGACCGGCCCGGCTCGCCTCTCCTGACCTCTCTAGGGCACCCGCGCGGTCCACGACGGGTCGGAGAACTTGGTCACGCGCAGCTGCTCGGCGCGCTCCAGCTCCTCGGGACGCAGCTGTCCGGTCACGCTCGGGTAGTGCGTGCGGAAGTACGCCTCGAACGAGTCGATCACCGCCTCTCGCGGGAGCTGCGTCTGCGAGCGCACCGGGTCGACCCGCTTGGCGGCGCTGCGGGTGCCCTTGTCCGAGACCTTCTCCCGGCCGATCCGCAGGACCTCGAGCATCTTCGCTGCGTCGATGTCGTACGACATGGTCACGTGGTGCAGCACCGTGCCCCCGGCCAGACGCTTCTGGGCCGACCCCGCGAGCTTGCCGCCCGGCGACGAGATGTCGTTGAGCCCGGACAACGTCGCCGTCACCCCCAGGTCGGCGAGCGCGCCGAGCACCCACTGGTTGAGGAACGCGTACGACTCCTCGAACGACATGCCGTCGACGAGGGACCCCGGCACGACGAGCGAGAACGTGATGCAGTTGCCCGCCTCCATGAACATCGCCCCGCCGCCCGAGATGCGGCGCACGACCGTGATCCCGTACCGCTGCGCCGCGTCGAGGTCCACCTCGTTGCGCAGGGACTGGAACGACCCGATGACCACGGCCGGCTCCTGCCACTCCCAGAACCGCAGCGTGGGCCCGCGGCGTCCCGCCTCGAGCTCCTCGGTGAGCACCTGGTCGAGCGCGGCGTGCAACGCGGGCGGCAGCGGGCCTGGCCGGATCACCTCGAACGTGTGGTCCTCCCACGTGGTGGAGCGGCCCAGAGCGCGGCGCACCGCGACGGCCACCGCACGCTCGTCGAAGCCGACCATGGCGACGGGCCCGACGAGCCTGCCGACGTCCTGCGCCGCGGCGAGGTGCTCACGGATCGCGTCGGTGAGCCCGGACGTCGTCGTGTCGACGGGCAGTCCGGACAGCGCCGCGTCGATCTCGACGAGCGCCTCGTCCGGCTCGAGGAAGAAGTCACCGGCGACGCGCACGTCCGCGAGCGCGCCGTCGCGCGTCGCGAGGTCGACCGTGACGAGCTTGCCGCCCGGCACCTTGTACTCGCCGTGCAGCGTCTCGTCGTCGGGCGGGGTCTGTGCGGCGCCCCGAGGCTCGTCGCGGCGCTGGTCGGCGGGCATGTCGTTCACGGCGCCCAGCCTAGGCTCGTGCGCCGCGCGCTCCGGCGTCAGCTGAGCAGCGCGACCGCCGTCTGCGCACGGTCCTGCACCATCGTCGACAACGACTCGGGCGAGCCGAGGGTCGCGAGCCTCGCCTCGACGTCGTCACCGTCACCCAGGGCGGTCGCGGTCCACGTCACGATGACGTTCCCGACGAGCATGTGCCCGCGGTACGCCGGCTCGGACATCCCTTCGACGGTGTGCACGACCTCCTGCACGATCGCCGGGTAGACCCCTAGGCCCTCGATGGCGGGCTCGGCGGTCCACGTGCTCGGCTCGACCCCCGGCGTGACCTGGGTGTACGTCGGGCAGCCGTCGACCGTGGTGACGAGGTCCCGGAACGCGGCCTGCGCGGCCGTCGCGTCCGCGAGCAGGGTGAGCTCCTGGGTGAAGTCGAGCTGGTCGTTGACGAGCGAGCGCGCGACGTACCCCGGCGGTGCGGTCGCGACGACCGTGCGCGCCGTGGTGCACGTCGGGGGCTCGATCGACGAGCCCGCGGGCAGCCCCCACGACAGCTCGCCCATCGTCATGCCGTCGTCCACGCCATCGGCGGCGGCGGGCACGGACTCCTCGAGCGCCGGCCTGCGCACGAACAGCGCGGGCACCGTCGCGTCGTCGAACTGCGCCTCCGCGCCGGGCACGGGAGGCGTCGTCGGGGACGCCACGGCGGTCGGGGTCGCTCGGGGTGACGCGCTGGCGGTGGTCTCAGCCGCCACGGGCGTGGTCGGCTGGACGACGGGCTCGCTCTGGTGGTCCGCCCAGGGCTGGGCGACGAGGAGCACGGCGACGACGACCGCCGCGACGAGCCCCAGGACCCACCAGCGGCGTCCGGGGCGCCCCGGCTCGGACGCGCCCGTCGAACCGGCCCCGCCCGACCAGGCGGGCTCCGTGCTCGTCACGCGTGTCCTTCCCTCGTGTCCCTGGCGCAGCGCCCTTGAGCGCCGACCGTCGTCCGGCTCCGGCGGGCACCGGCGCCCGGCTGACGTTCGTCGTGTCCGAGGCTAGGCCTCTTCGCCGTCCGCCGCTATCGGCTTGCCGACCGACACTCAGCGCGGCACCACCCCGCGGTTGCGCAGGCCCCAGATCGTGCCGTCGGTCAGCGCCTCCCACGACGCCTCGAGCAGGTTCGGGCCCACGCCCACGGTCTGCCACACGGTCTGCCCGTCCGTGTGCTCGACCAGCACGCGGGTCACCGCGTCCGTGCCGTGCATCGAGTCGAGGATGCGCACCTTGAAGTCGATGAGCTCGAACGACTCCAGCTCCGGGTACACCCCGAGGAGCCCGAGCCGCAGCGCGTGGTCGAGCGCGTTCACGGGGCCGTTGCCCTCGCCCGTCGTGACGATCCGCTCACCCCCGGCGTGCAGCTTCACGGTCGCCTCCGCGTTGGCCGGCGTCCCCCGGCCGCCGACCCGCTCGACGATCGTCCGCCAGGACTCGACGCTGAAGTACTGCGGGCGCTTGCCCTCGATCTCCTCGACGAGCAGCAGCTCGAACGAGGCGTCCGCGGCCTCGTAGGTGTATCCACGCGCCTCGGCGTCCTTGACCCGCTCGGTCACGCGCGAGAGCACCTCCGGGCTCGCGGACAGGTCGAACCCGAGCTCGCGCCCCTTGAGCTCGATCGACGCGCGCCCCGCCATGTCCGAGACGAGCATGCGCATGTCGTTGCCGATCCGCGCCGGGTCGATGTGCTGGTAGAGATCCGGGTCGACACGGATCGCCGACGCGTGCAGCCCCGCCTTGTGCGCGAACGCGCTCGCGCCGACGTACGGCGAGCGGGCGAACGGCGAGATGTTGGTGATCTCGCTGATCGCGTGCGCGATCCGCGTCAGGTCGGTCAGGCGCGACGTCCCGTCCTCCTGGCGTGCGAGCACCGGCAGGCCGTACTTGAGCTCGAGGTTCGCGACGACGGCCAGCAGGTCCGCGTTCCCGGTGCGCTCGCCGTAGCCGTTGATGGTGCCCTGCACGTGGGCGCACCCCGCCTCGACAGCCGCGAGAGTGTTCGCCACCGCGCAGCCCGAGTCGTTGTGCGCGTGCATCCCCAGGACGGCCTGCGGCCCGAGCGCGTCCCGGACCTCCGCGACGATCTGGGACACCCATGCCGGCACCATGCCGCCGTTCGTGTCGCACAGCGCGACGACCCCGGCGCCCGCCTCGAACGCCGTCTCGACCGCTGCACGCGCGTACGCGGCGTCGTAGCGGTAGCCGTCGAAGAAGTGCTCGGCGTCGACGACGACGCGGTGCCCCTCGGCGACCAGGTACGAGACCGTGTCGGCGATCATGGCGAGGTTCTCCTCGCCCGTGGTGCGCAGCGCACGCTCGGCGTGCCGGATGTCGCTCTTGGCGACGAGCGCGACCACCGGCGCCTCGGAGTCGAGCAGCGCACGCACCTGCGGGTCGTGCGACGCGCGCGTCCCGGGCTTGCGCGTCGCACCGAACGCGGCGAGCTCGGCGTTGCGCAGGTCCAGCTCCTTGGCCGCGCGCTTGAAGAACTCGGTGTCCTTCGGCACGGCGCCCGGCCAGCCACCCTCGATGAACCCCACCCCGAGCTCGTCGAGCAGCACGGCGATCGCCAGCTTGTCGGCGACCGACAGCGCGATCCCCTCCTGCTGCGCGCCGTCGCGCAGCGTCGTGTCGTAGATCTGCAGCGCACCGTCGGGCGCGCCCGCGAGGTGCGGGAGCGCGAGGTGCCGCGGGTCGGGGGTCGTGTCAGGAGTCGCTGCGTTCACGGTGGTGCTCTCTTCAGGGGGCGTACGGAGTGCTCGGGACGCGTGCCGATGGTCCTCGCGCGGTGCGGCGGGTCCTCGTGAGACGAGCTCGCACCAACAAAAAGACCCCCCGGGGTACGGGAGGTCTGCGCGTCGACGGGGTGTGCCGACGCGCTAGTCGATAATCGAGGTCCACGGGGACATGCGGTCATGGTGACACACGCCACCCGACCAGGTCACGCACACCGCGCTGCGTTCCACCCTTCGGACGTCTCGCGGCGTCCCGCACACCCCTTCCGCACCGCTCGAGATGCGGTCCGCGGCCAGGTCACTAGCGTGACGAGCACGACGCTCGTCGTCCGCACCCTTGGAGGCCCGCGTGAGTGCCCTGCCCCCTGACGTCCCGCCCGAGCGCGAGCCGGTCACCCGTCCGATGCCCCCGGTCGTCCGTGAGCCCGCCCGGCCCGTGCCGATGTCCACCCCGTCCTCGGCCACGCCCACCGGGCCAGTCCCGGAGGCCTGGGCACCCGGCCCTATGCCACCGCCCCGTTCCCGCGTCGTGCTGCGGGCGGGTCCCTACTGGGGCGGCGCGTTGGCGACGGCCCTGGTCGCCGCTCTCGTCGGTGTCGTCGGCGTCCTCGTGCTCGAGGCCATCCTCGACGTCGACCTCGTCGTGAAGGACCCCGCGGGGGTGGGCAACGACTACCTGGCCTACGGGCTCGGGGGGTTCGTCGCCGCCGTCGCCGCCGCCGGGCTGCTGCACCTGCTCGTCGTCTCGACGCCGCGTCCGCGGGCCTTCTTCGGCTGGATCATGGCGCTCGGCATCGTCGTCGTGGCGCTGCTGCCGCTGACCTGGACCAGCGACACGACGTCCGCGCTGTGCACCGGGCTGGTGAACCTCCTGATCGGCATCGCGATCTGGTCGCTGCTCGCGGGCGTGCTCTCGCGGACCGCGGCGGTCGTGTCCACCTGACGTCCCGCAGCACGACGAAGGGGACCTCCCTGTGCGGGGGTCCCCTTCGTCGTGCCGTGCGCCGTGCCGACGGCCAGCCGGCCGGAACGGCACGCTCAGACCAGGCGGTGCAGCCAGCCGTGGCGGTCGGGCCGGCGGCCGTACTGGATGTCGGTGAGCTCGGTCCGCGTGCGCATGGTGACGGGACCGGCCTCGCCGTCGCCGACCGTCAGGTCGAAGTCGGTGCTCTTGAGCCGCCCGATCGGCGTGATGACCGCGGCGGTGCCGCAGGCGAACACCTCGGTGACCGACCCGTCGGCCAGGCCGGCGCGCAGGTCGGCCAGGGCCACGGGACGCTCGCTGACCTCGTGGCCCGCGTCGGCCAGCAGGCGCAGGATCGACGAGCGCGTCACGCCCTCGAGGATCGAGCCGGACACCGGGGGCGTCACCACCGAGCCGTCGGCGTGCACGACGACGACGTTCATCCCCCCGAGCTCCTCGAGGTAGGTGTTGGTCGACGCGTCGAGGAAGCACACCTGCTCGCAGCCCTGCTCGTAGGCGTTCTGCTGCGGCAGCAGGCTGGCGGCGTAGTTTCCGCCGCACTTGGCGGCGCCGGTCCCGCCCGCCCCCGCGCGGTGGAGCTCCTGGTCGACCCAGATCGCCACCGGCTTGACCCCGCCTGCGAAGTAGGGGCCCACGGGTGAGGCGATGACGAGGTACTCCACATCGAGCGACGGCCGCACGCCCAGGAACGGCTCCGAGGCGTACATGAAGGGACGCAGGTACAGGCTCGTCTCGTCACCCTCGGGGACCCACGCGACGTCCGTGCGCACGAGCGCCTCGATCGAGGCGAGGAAGTCGGCCTCCGGCAGCTGCGGCAGCGCGAGGCGCCGCGCCGACTGCGCGAAGCGTCGGGCGTTCGCGTGCGGCCGGAACGTCCACACCGAGCCGTCCGCGTGGCGGTACGCCTTGAGCCCTTCGAAGATCTCCTGGCCGTAGTGCAGCACGGCCGTGGCCGGGTCGAGCTGGAGCGGGCCGTACGGCTCGACGCGTCGGCCGTGCCAGCCGTCCGCCTGGGTGTACGAGACGCGGGCCATGTGGTCCGTGAAGACGGTGCCGAAACGCGGTGCGGCGAGCAGCTCGGCCCGCTGTGCCGCAGGGACGGGGGTCGCCGACGCGTGCACCTCGAAGAGGTCGGCCGACGTGGAAGAAGCGACGGTGCTCATGTGGGGGCCTTTCACCTGGGCTGGTCTGACGGTACCCGGCGACGGCCTTCGGTGGGACGGGGCGAGCTCAGCCTGCGAGACGCGCGGCGAGGTCCTTGCCCACCTCGGCCGTCGAACGTACTCGCTCGGCGGAGCCGCGCTCCGCCAGGTCGGCCGCCACGGCCGCCTCGACGGCGCGGGCCTGCGGGTGCAGGCCGAGGTGGTCGAGCAGGAGCGCGACCGACAGCACGGTGGCGGTCGGGTCCGCCTTGCCCTGGCCGGCGATGTCCGGGGCCGAGCCGTGCACCGGCTCGAACATGCTCGGCGCCGTGCGGTCCGGGTTGATGTTCGCGCTGGCCGCCAAGCCGATGCCACCGGTGATCGCCGCGGCGAGGTCCGTGAGGATGTCACCGAACAGGTTGTCGGTGACGATGACGTCGAACCGGCTCGGGTTCGTCACCAGGAAGATCGTCGCGGCGTCGACGTGCAGGTAGTCGACCGTGACGTCGGGGAACTCGGCGTTGACGGCCTCGACCGTGCGACGCCACAGGTGACCGGCGTGCACGAGGACGTTGTGCTTGTGCACGAGGGTGAGCTTCTTGCGCGGACGCGCCGCCGCGCGGGCGAACGCGTCGCGGACGACGCGCTCGACGCCGAACGCCGTGTTCACGCTGACCTCGTTGGCGACCTCGTGCGGCGTGCCGACGCGGATCGCGCCGCCGTTGCCGACGTACGGACCCTCGGTCCCCTCACGCACGACGACGAAGTCGACCTCGCCAGGAGCGGCCAGCGGGCTGGCCACACCGGGGAAGAGCTTGCCCGGGCGCAGGTTGACATAGTGGTCCAGCGCGAAGCGCAGCTTGAGCAGCAGCCCGCGCTCGAGGACGCCTGACGGGACGCTCGGGTCCCCGATGGCGCCGAGCAGGATCGCGTCGTGCGCGCGGATCGCCTCGAGGTCCGCGTCCGTCAGCGTCTCGCCGGTCGCGTGCCAGCGACGCGCGCCGAGGTCGAAGTCGGTCGTCACGACGCCCACGCCCGAGCCCGACAGCGCCGCCTCCAGGACGAGCAGGCCCTGCTCGACGACCTCGGTGCCGATGCCGTCCCCGGCGACGACGGCGAGGTCGATGTCACGTGCGGTGGCGTTGCTGCTCATGGGCTGAGCCTAGCTCCGCGTCCCACTCCCCGGACGCCCCATCTCACGATCCGGCCGATCCGGCACGCGACGCGGGGCGAGCCTAGTCGACGGCGGGCGTGGGACCGTCCGTGGGGTAGACCAACTCGAAGCTCTCGCGCACCTGCGTCTCGTCGACGGTCACGCCCGTCGTGCGGATCAACGCGCGTGGCTCCCCCGCGGCGTCCAGCACGATCGCCAGGTCACCGACACGCGGCAGGTCGCCGTACTGCTCGCGCGGCGCGCTCGCCTGCGTGCGCTCCCGCGCCAGGATCGCCTGCACCGCGTCGTCCGCCTCCGCGCCCTGCCCGTACGAGAACGACGGCGGAGGCACGACGTCCCCCGGCACCGAGCCGACGACCTCGTCGAACTTGCCGAAGCCGAGGTGCCCGCGCGCCGCCTGCCAGAAGGCCGTGATGCGGTCGTCGCCGTCCGTGGCGATGCCCGCGTGCTCGTCGACCGAGCCGGTCGCGTCCTCGTCCCTGCTCATGCCACGCCTCTCGTCGCTGGTCCGGTGCACCCATCCTGCCCGACGATCTCGCGCGGCACGCGCGCAGACGACGCGGCGCGGCACCCCACCGGGGCACCGCGCCGCGTCGTCGTCCTGCCGGGGTCAGCGCGCGGCGCTGCCCTCGGTGTAGTCCGAGTCGGACGGCTTGACCCACGCGAACAGCTTGCGCAGCTCACGGCCGACCGGCTCGATCGGGTGGTTCTGGCCCTTCTCGCGCAGCTCCTTGAACTCCGGCGCGCCGGCGTCCTGGTCGTCGATGAACCGCTGGGCGAACGCGCCGCTCTGGATGTCCGCGAGGACCGCCTGCATGTTCGCCTTGACGTCGGGGGTGATGACGCGCGGGCCCGAGACGTAGTCGCCGTACTCCGCAGTGTCCGAGACCGACCAGCGCTGCTTGGTGATGCCGCCCTCGAAGATGAGGTCGACGATGAGCTTGAGCTCGTGCAGCACCTCGAAGTACGCGACCTCGGGCTGGTAGCCCGCCTCGGTCAGGGTCTCGAAGCCGTACTGGATCAGCTGCGACACGCCACCGCACAGGACGGCCTGCTCGCCGAACAGGTCGGTCTCGGTCTCCTCGGTGAACGTCGTCTTGATGCCCGCCGCCCGCAGCCCGCCGATCGCCTTGGCGTACGACAGCGCGAGCGCCCACGCCGAGCCCGACGCGTCCTGCTCCACCGCGACGATGACCGGCACGCCGCGCCCGTCGACGTACTCGCGACGCACCAGGTGGCCCGGGCCCTTGGGCGCGACCATGAGGACGTCGTGGTCCGCGGCCGGCTTGATGTAGCCGTAGCGGATGTTGAAGCCGTGACCGAAGACGAGCGCGGCGCCGTCCTTGAGGTTCGGCTCGATCTCCTCGCGGTAGACGATGCGCTGCACCTGGTCGGGCGCGAGGATCACGACGACGTCGGCACCGGCGACCGCGTCGGCGACCGAGGCGACCTTGAGGCCCTCGTTCTCGGCCTTGGCCCGGGACGCCGAGCCCTCGCGCAGGCCGACGGTCACGTCGACGCCGGAGTCGCGCAGGTTGAGCGAGTGCGCGTGCCCCTGGCTGCCGTACCCGATGACGGCGACCTTCTTGGACTGGATGACCGACAGGTCGGCGTCGTCGTCGTAGAACAGCTCAGCCACGGTGGATCTCCTCGGTGGTGTGTCTTGGCAGGGTGGGGTCTGGACGAAGGTCAGGCGGACCGGCTCACGCGCTCGAGCGCGCGGTCGGTGATGGACCGCGAGCCGCGGCCGATGGCGACCGTGCCGGACTGCACGATCTCACGGATGCCGAACGGCTCCAGGGCCGCCAGCAGGGCGTCGAGCTTGCCCGGGCCGCCGGTCGCCTCGATGACGACCGTGTCGGGCACGACGTCGACGACGTGCGCCCGGAACAGCTGCACGACCTCGAGCACGTGCGTGCGCTGCGACACGTCGGCCTTGACCTTGACGAGCAGCAGCTCGCGCTGGACCGACGCGGCGTCCTCGAGCTCGACGATCTTGATGACGTTGACCAGCTTGTTGAGCTGCTTGGTCACCTGCTCCAGGGGCAGCGCGTCGACGTCGACGACGACCGTGATGCGGCTGATCTCGGCGTGCTCGGTCGGGCCGACAGCCAGCGAGTGGATGTTGAAGGACCGGCGCGCGAACAGCCCCGCGACGCGCGTGAGCACGCCGGGCTTGTTCTCGACGAGGACGGACAGGGTGTGGCGGGTCATCGCGGTTCCTTCCTCAGTCCTCGCGGTCCCACGCGGGGCTGATTCCCCGCGCGTACTGGATGGCGTCGTTGCTGACGCCGGCGGCGACCATCGGCCACACCATCGAGTCGCGCGAGACCGTGAAGTCGACCACCACGGGGCGGTCGTCGATCTCCATCGCGCGCTTGATCGTCGCGTCGACGTCGGCCTTGGTCTCGCACCGCAGGCCCACCGCGCCGTACGCGTCGGCGAGCTTGACGAAGTCCGGGACGCGCGCCGTGCCGTGGCCCGTGTGCAGGTCGGTGTTGGAGTAGCGCGACTCGTAGAACAGGGTCTGCCACTGGCGGACCATGCCGAGCGAGCTGTTGTTGACCACCGCGACCTTGATGGGGATCTCGTTGATCGTGCAGGGCGCGAGCTCCTGGTTGGTCATCTGGAAGCAGCCGTCGCCGTCGATCGCCCAGACGGTGCGCGACGGGTCGCCGACCTTCGCGCCCATCGCGGCGGGCACCGCGAAGCCCATCGTGCCCAGGCCGCCGGAGTTGACCCAGGAGCCGGGCCGCTCGTAGCGGATGAACTGCGCGGCCCACATCTGGTGCTGCCCGACGCCCGACACGAAGATCGACTCGGGGCCGGAGATCTCGCCGATGCGGGTGATGACGTGCTGCGGCGCGAGCAGGCCGTCGGTGGGCTCGTCGTAGCCGAGCGGGAACGTCGCGCGCCAGTCGTCGAGCTGCTTCCACCACGCCTCGAGGTCGGGCCTGCCGTGCTGGGCGTGCTCGCGCTCGAGCTCGGGCAGCAGGTCGGCGATGACCTCGCGCAGGTCGCCCACGATCGGGACGTCGGCGCGCTTATTCTTGCCGATCTCGGCGGGGTCGATGTCGGCGTGCACGACGGTCGCACCGGGTGCGAACGACGCCAGCAGACCCGTGACGCGGTCGTCGAACCGCGCGCCGAGCGCGACCACGAGGTCGGCCTTCTGCAGCGCGGCCACCGCGGCGACCGTGCCGTGCATGCCGGGCATGCCGAGGTGCTGCGGGTGCGAGTCGGGCAGCGCGCCGCGGGCCATGAGGGTCGTGACGACCGGGGCGCCCGACGCGTCGGTCAGCCGGCGCAGCAGGTCGGACGCGCCCGCGCGGATCACGCCGCCGCCCACGTACAGCACCGGCCGGCGCGACGTCGCGAGCAGCCGCGCGGCCTCGCGGATCTGCTTGGCGTGCGGCTTGGTCACCGGGTGGTAGCCCGGCAGGTTGACGTCCTGCGGCCACGAGAACGTGGTCTGCGCCTGCATGGCCGACTTGGCGATGTCGACGAGCACGGGGCCGGGGCGGCCCGACGACGCGACGTGGAACGCCTCGGCGATCGTGCGCGGGATGTCGTCGGGGTCGGTCACCAGGTAGTTGTGCTTGGTGATCGGGAGCGTGATGCCGACGATGTCGGCCTCCTGGAACGCGTCGGTGCCGATCATCGACGCACCGACCTGTCCGGTGATCGCGACCATCGGCACCGAGTCCATGTTGGCGTCGGCGATCGCGGTGACGAGGTTGGTCGCGCCAGGGCCCGACGTGGCCATGGTGACGCCGACCTTGCCCGACGAGTACGCGTAGCCCGCGGCCGCGTGCCCGCCGCCCTGCTCGTGCCGCACGAGGACGTGGCGCACGCGCGAGGAGTCCAGGAGCGGGTCGTACGGCGGCAGGAACGCGCCGCCCGGGATCCCGAACACGACCGCGACGCCCGCCTCCTCGAGCGAGCGGACGATCGACTGCGCGCCGGTGACCTTCTCGGGGCCGATGCGCTGCTCGCCGGCCGGCGCGTCGGTGCGCGGCGCCGCCTCGGCGGCCGGGCGCACGGGACGCACCGTGGCGCGCGGTGGTGCGGGATGGGGACCCTGAGCCATCGTCGTCTCCTGCGGGTCGAGTGCGGGTGTGGTCGTCCGGTGCGGGGTGCGCCGGGCGGCTGCCGGGCACGAAAAAGCCCCTCGACCCGGGCACCGGGATGGACGAGGGGCGAGCGCGCGCGACGAGCGACCTGTGCGGTGGCGTCAGCCGGCGCGCTCAGGAAGTACTACGAGGATCATCTGCACGTCGGCGACCCTACGCCTGTCCCGTGCGGGTGTCACATCCCTCCCCCCTCGTCTCACATCGTGGTTCACACGTCCACGGCGTGGAACGTCGCAGGGGATGGCGCGCGTGGGTGACGTTCGAGGGCATGACCGAGTCAGACCACGGCGCCCGACGCCCCCGACAGGCCCAGCACCACGACGCACAGCAGCGCGACGACCATCGCGAGCGTGAACGGCAACCGGCTGCGCCCGCCGCGCAGGCCGAGGACGCCGGCGACCACCCCGGTCAGCACCGCCACCGCCCCGACCGTCGCGGCCGCACCCCGCGGGGGTCCCGGCGGCCCGAGCACGGCCACCACGACCGCCGCAGCGAGGACCGCCGGCGCCAGCACGCTCGTCGCACGCCGGCCCAGGCGTGTCTCTTATAAACATCTCCGAGCCCACGG
>JAEYUL010000011.1 GCA_023432565.1 Actinomycetes bacterium
CGTGCGCGTGGCCGGGTCCGGCGGCAGGTAGTAGGGGCGGATCTCCCGCACCCGGTCCTTCAGGACCGTGATCGACCGGGTCCACCCGATCCGCTCGGCGATCACCGTCGCCGGCATGTCCGGGGTCTTGCGCAGCAGCTCACGGATCGCCGGCTCGACCGCGTCCACGATCGACCCCTTCGGCGCCCGCACGTACTTCGGCGGCACGTCACGGGCCAACGCCCGCCGCACCGCGTTCCTCGAGACCCCGAGCCGGCGAGCGATCGCCTTGATCGCCATCCCCTCGACCCGGTGCAGCCTGCGGATCTCCGCCCAGTCCTCCACGGTCATCACCCTCCCCAGCGTGGCCGAGGGGGTCCGTTTTCAGCCGACGCTCAGGGGTCAGTTTTCAGGCGACGCCGACAATCCCCAGATCGGCCGCGATCCTCGCGACCGGCTGCTGACCCGAACGGGCCAACTCAACGGCTCGCCGGCGGAACTCCGGCGGCTTGGCTGCAGGCATCCAGGACTCCTCTCCGAGGCGATCATCACCTCAGCGAAGGTGTCCACGGAAGCGGGTCAGGCTCCGGGGCGCTGGCCCTCGACGTAGACGCTCATGCCCACGCCTTGACGGGGTGGGGCGCGATGCCCCCTGGCGAGTCGGCCACGGACTGCGCCGGGCGGCGATACGCTCGGGCAACCGCCGGCCGGCGCAACGGGAAAGGACCCGCGCGGCTCACGCTACGGGACGCGAATCACGGCGCGCAGATCGGCGTTTCCGCAGGTCAGCGCGCCACTGACCCGTATGGCGTTTGGGTATCTTCGGAGAATGTCGGGTTGCCGACGATCCCGATCGGCCACGCCCACACCTTGCGGCGCAGCCCGCCGACGGCCGAGGCCAGGCCGAACAGGTTCCCGACGATCTCGCGCCAGAGCACCTCCTGGCCCGCGACCGTGAGCGTCGCGTCGAACAACCAGTCGAGCGGACCGCTCACGCGCGACCCAGGGGCCGCAGCGCGACGACCGTCGCCAACGCGGCCTGCGCCGCCTCGTAGCCCTTGTCCTCGACCGAGCCGGGCAACCCCGCGCGGTCGAGCGCCTGCTGCTCGTCGTCACACGTCAGGACCCCGAAGCCCACGGGGACCCCGGTGCTCACGGCGACGTCGGTCAGTCCGGTCGTCGCACCCGAGCACACGTACTCGAAGTGGGGCGTCCCGCCGCGGATCACGACGCCGAGCGCGACGACCGCGTCCGCACCTGCGCGCGCCGCGACGGCGGCGGCGACCGGCAGCTCGAACGTGCCCGGCACGCGGACCACGGTGACGTCCTCGACGCGCGCCTCGGCCAGCGCCCGGCGCGCGCCGTCCAGCAGCCCGTCCATGACGACGGTGTGCCAGGAGGCCGCGACGACGACGACGCGCAGGCCTGTCCCGTCGACCGTCAGGGTGGGTGCTCCGGCGCCGCTCATGCGAGGTCCTCCAAGGGTGCGTAGGGGTGGTCGGCCCGGTCCGCGCCGGGGGTCGCCGGCGCGGCGTGGACCGGGGGCACGGGGATGGGGTCGCGCACGGCGGCCGGGTCCGACGACGCGTCGAGGTGCAGCAGGTGACCCATCGAGGTCGCCTTCGTGCGCAGGTACGCCTCGTTCTGGGGCGTACGGCCCACCTCGAGGCCGCGCACCTCCACGACGTCGATCCCGTGCGCACGCAGGCCGGCCACCTTGGCCGGGTTGTTCGTCAGGAGCTGGACGCGCGAGACGCCGAGCGCCTGCAGGATCGCCGCCGCGCTGCCGTACTCGCGGCGGTCGGCCGGCCAGCCCAGGTCGAGGTTGGCCTCGACCGTGTCGCGGCCCTCGTCCTGCAGCGCGTAGGCGGCGACCTTGGCGAGCAGGCCGATGCCACGTCCCTCGTGCCCGCGCAGGTACACGACCGCACCTCCGTGCTCGGCCGCGAGCTCGAGAGCCGCCTCGAGCTGTGGGCCGCAGTCGCACCGCGCCGAGCCGAACGCGTCCCCCGTGAGGCACTCGCTGTGCACGCGCACCACGGGCGTCGCGGCCAGACCGCTCGTCGGCACGAGCGCGACGTGCTCGTCGCCCGTGCGCAGGTCCCGGAAGCCGTGGATGCGGAAGTCGCCGTGCCGGGTCGGAAGGTACGCGGTGTGCGTCGCGTGCACGCGCGGACGGCCCTCGCCAGGCTCCGGGGCCTCGACGACGTCGTCGTTCTCGCGCCGCCACGCCACCAGGTCGGCGATCGTCAGGAGCACCAGGCCCTCGTCCTGCGCGAGCCGTGAGGCCTCCGGCAGCCGGACCATCGAGCCGTCGTCGTTCACGAGCTCGGCGATCGCCCCGACGGGCCGCAGGCCGGCCAGCCGGCAGAGGTCCACCGCGGCCTCGGTGTGCCCTGCGCGGTGCAGGACGCCGCCCGGCACCGCGCGCAGCGGCAGGACGTGCCCCGGCCGGATGAGGTCGACCGGCCCGCTGGCGGGGTCCGCGAGGACGCGCAGCGTGCGTGCGCGGTCCGCCGCCGAGATCCCGGTCGTCACGCCGGTCGCGGCGTCGACGGTGACCGTGTAGGCGGTACGGCGCGGGTCCTGGCTGTGCGGCACCATCAGCGGCAGGTCGAGCGCGTCCGCGCGTGCGGACGGCATCGGGGCGCACAGGTAGCCCGACGAGTGCCGGATCGTCCAGGCCACCCACTCGGGCGTCGCAGCCTGCGCCGCCAGGATCACGTCGGCCTCGTTCTCCCGGTCGGGCGAGTCCGCGACCAGCACAGGCCGCCCGGCACGCAGCGCCTCGAGCGCCTGCTCGACGGTGCCGGTCACGACCTCCCCGGTCACGCGCTCGTCGCGACGACGCTCGCTCATCGGGCCACCGCCGTCAGCAGCCGCTCGGCGTACTTCGCGAGCACGTCCACCTCCAGGTTCACGGGCGAGCCCACGGCCAGGCCGCCGAGCGTCGTGTGCTCGAGCGTCGTCGGGATCAGCGAGACGCCGAACGACTCGTCGCCCACGTGCGTGACGGTCAGCGAGACGCCGGACACCGCGATCGAGCCCTTCTCGGCCACGTAGCGCGCGAGCGGGGCGGGGACGGCGACCTCGACCTCGTCCCACCGCTCCCCCGGGTCGCGGCGCAGGATCGTCCCGACGCCGTCGACGTGCCCCTGGACGACGTGACCGCCGTACCGCCCGCCGACGGCCAGCGCGCGCTCGAGGTTCACCGAGGCACCCGGCACGAGCGCGCGCAGCGCCGTGCGGCGCAGCGACTCGGGCATGACGTCGGCCGCGAACGTCCCGTCACCGGGAAGCTCGCTCACGGTCAGGCACACGCCGTCGACCGCGATCGAGTCGCCCAGGTGGGCGTCGGACGTGACGAGGCGCCCGCGCACCCGCAGGCGCGCGTCAGACCCCAGGTCCTCGATCGCGACGACGGTGCCGAGCTCCTCGACGATCCCGGTGAACATTCAGACCTCCCGGACGGGTAGGGCGACGACGAGCACGTCCGGCCCGAGCGGCAGCACGCTGACCGGTTCGAGCCGCACGGCCGCGGCGATGGACGTGATGCCGAGGTCGCCGACGGCGACCGGGCCGGCTCCGAGCAGGACGGGCGCGACGTACGCGTGCACCTCGTCGACGAGCCCGGCGCGCAGGAAGGCGGCGGCGAGAGTCGGGCCGCCTTCGACGAGCACGCGCCGCACGCCGCCGATCGCGCCGAGCTGGCGGAGCACCTCGGCGGGCTCGTGGGTGCGCACCTGGACCAGACGTCCGCCGGCGCCACGCAGCCGCGCGTCGGGCGGCACGTCGCGATGGCCGACGACGACGCGGAGGGGCTGCTGCGCACCGAGCGAGCCGTCCGCGGTGCGCGCGGTCAGGGACGGGTCGTCCCGCAGCGCGGTGCCCGTGCCGACGACGATCGCGTCGACCTGGGCTCGCAGCTCGTGCGCGTGCCGGCGCGCGACCTGCGACGTGATCCAGCGGCTCGACCCGTCGAGCGCCGCCACGCGCCCGTCGAGAGTCGTGGCGGTCTTCAGGGTGACGAACGGGCGGTCGCGCCCGATCCGCGGCAGCCACGACCCGAGCAGCTCGCGACCCTCGTCGGCGAGCACGCCCGTGGCCACGCTGAGCCCAGCCGCACGCAGCTCGTCCGCGCCGCCTGCGGCGACCGGGTTCGGGTCCTCGACCGAGATGACGACACGCCCGACGCCCGCCTCCAGCAACGCCTGGGTGCAGGGACCGGTGCGCCCGGTGTGCGCGCACGGCTCGAGCGTCACGACCGCGGTCGCGCCGCGCACGTCCTCGCCCCGGCGTGCGGCGTCGGCGAGGGCCGCGACCTCCGCGTGCGCCGTGCCCGCGCCCTGGTGCCACCCCTCCCCGATCGTCCGCGGACCGGGCACGGCGCCCGACGCGCCGTCCGGGTCGGCGGCACCGGCCGGGCGCAGCAGCACGCAGCCGACACGCGGGTTGGGGTCGTGCTCGGGCCCGCGCCGGGCCAGCTCGAACGCGCGCACCATCGCCGCGCGCTCGTCGGCTGTGCTGGTCACGTCCACCTCCCGGGCCACGACGTGCTCCGGGGGCCACGTGGGAGGCACCACGCGACAACGACACGCACCACGGGTGCGCGCCGCCACGTACTTCCTCCCATCCGGACTTTCACCGTCGGTCCTGGAGTTCCACCAGGTCAACCACCCGCTCGACGATCGCTCGTCTGGCGCGTGGGTCGCGGACTGTCACCGCCGGCTCGGACTTTCACCGACCCCGGAGCACGTGTACTGCGGACACGACGTGCGTCATGTCCTCCTCGGATGATGCCACATCCCGCGCAGGACTCCGACGGAGCCGCAGGTCAGCCGTGGGTCAGGCCCAGATCGTGGACGCGAGGTCCCGCAGCGCGGCGATCTCTGCCGCGACGTCGTCGGCGCCGTACACCGCGGACCCCGCGACGAACACGTCGGCGCCCGCCTGCGCGATGCGGGCGATCGTCTCGCGCGAGACGCCGCCGTCGACCTGCAGCCACGTCTGCGTACCGGCCCGTGTGATCGCCTCGCGTGCCCGGCGCACCTTCGGCAGCGTGCCCTCGATGAACGACTGGCCGCCGAACCCCGGCTCGACCGTCATCACCAGGATCATGTCGAGCTCCGGCAGCAGGTCGACGAACGGCTCGATCGGCGAGGCAGGACGCAGCGCGACGCCCGCTCGCGCGCCCAGGCTGCGCAGCTCACGTGCGAGGCGTACGGGCGCCTGCGTGGCCTCGGCGTGGAACGTCACCGAGGCGGCACCCGCCTGCGCGAACTGCGGCGCCCACCGGTCGGCGTCCTCGATCATCAGGTGCACGTCGACGGGGACGGGCGAGACCTGGACGATCCGCTCGACGACCGGCAGCCCGAGCGTGAGGTTCGGCACGAAGTGGTTGTCCATCACGTCCACGTGCACGAGGTCCGCGGTCGCGATCCGCGCGAGCTCGCGCTCGAGGTTCAGGAAGTCGGCGGACAGGATGCTGGGCGCGATCTTGACGGGCACCGGACCAGCCTAACGACGCGCCCGTCGGGTGCGTGCGCCGCACCGCCGAGCGGTCACCGGCGCCGCAGCAGCGTCAGGTGCATCGCGTCGGTGCCGTGCACGTGCGGCCACAGCTGCAGGTCGGACCGGTCCCCGACGAGGTCCAGGGGGCCGGCGGCGACCTCGCGCGCGACCGCACGCGCGTCGAGCACCTCGACGTCGAGACCGTCCTTGGCCGCTGCACGGACCGCGTCCGTCACGACGAGGCGTGTCTCGACGAGGTGCGGCGAGCACGTCACGTACGCGACGACGCCGCCGGGCCGGACCGTGCGCACCGCCGAGCCCAGGAGTTCGCGCTGCAGCCCCGCGAGTCCCGCGAGGTCGGCGGGCGTGCGGCGCCACCGCGACTCGGGACGACGACGCAGCGCGCCCAGCCCCGTGCACGGGGCGTCGACCATGACGCGGTCGTACGCGCCGGGCTCGGCCGTGCCGAACGCGCGCCCGTCACCGGTCCGCACGTCCTCGACCGCGCTGCCGGCCACGGCCCGCAGCGCCTGCTCGACGAGGCGGGCGCGATGCGGCTGGACCTCGTTGGCGACCAGGCGCGCGCCGCGGCCGGCCGCCAGCGCCGCGAGCAGCGAGGCCTTGCCGCCCGGACCCGCGCACAGGTCGAGCCAGCGCTCGTCGCGACCGACGAGCGGTGCGGCGGCCAGGGCGAGCGTGACCAGCTGGCTGCCCTCGTCCTGGACACCGGCGCGGCCCGTGCGCACCGCGGGGACACCCGCAGGGTCGCCGCCACCGGGGAGCACCGCGTAGGGCGAGACCCGACCGGGTGCCGCGCCCGGCCCGATCTGCTCGGCGACCTCGTCGGGCGTCACCAGGCCCGGCCGCGCGACCAGCGCGACCCGGGGAGCCGCGTTGTCGGCGGCCAGCAGCGCCGCGACCTCGTCCGCAGGGCGTCCGTCCCCGACGAGGGCCTCGCGCAGGGCGCGCACGATCCACGCCGGGTGGCTCTCGGTCACCGCGAGCCGGGTCAGCGGGTCGTCGCCGGCCGGGTCCGCGGCGTCCCCGATCAGCTCGAGCCACTGCGCGACCTCCTGGCGCGAGATCGCCCGCAGCACCGCGTTGACGAACTGCGACGCACCCGTCCCGACGCGCGAGCGCGCGAGCCCGACGGTCTGGGACACCGCCGCGTGCGCCGGCACACGCATGCCGAGCAGCTGGTGGGCGCCCAGCCGCAGCAGGTCGAGCACGGGTGGGTCGACGGCCGCCACGTCGCGTCCGGCGGCCTGCTCGACGACCGCGTCGTACCGCCCGCGCAGGCGCAAGGTCCCGTACGTCAGCTCGGTCGCGAACGCCGCGTCGCGGCCCTCGATCCCCCGCTCGCGCAGCAACGGCGGCAGCACGAGGTTCGCGTACGAGTCGCCCTCGTCGACCGCGCGCAGCACGTCGTACGCCGTCGCGCGCGCGACGTCCGCCGTCCGCGCACGCTGCGACGGTGCCTGCGCCGACCGCTGCCCACGCCCCTCGGCAC
>JAEYUL010000025.1 GCA_023432565.1 Actinomycetes bacterium
TTCGGCGCGTTCATCTCGCTCTCGCCGGGCAAGGACGGTCTGCTGCACATCAGCCAGATCCGCAAGCTGGTCGGCGGCAAGCGCGTGGAGAACGTCGACGACGTGCTCGCGGTCGGCCAGAAGGTCCAGGTCGAGATCGGCGAGATCGACCCGCGCGGCAAGCTGTCGCTGCACGCGGTCGTCGACGAGCCCGCGGGCGACGCCCAGCCGGCCGGCGAGGCCCCCGCGACGGCCGACGCCTGACGTGCCGCTCGAGCTCCCGCTCGTGCGCCCGGGTCTCCCGGGCGCCGAGCAGTCCGCCGGGCAGGACGGCGACGCACTCGTGCGTCGTTCCGTCCTGCCCGGCGGCGTCCGGGTCCTGACCGAGCACATGCCGGGCCTGCGCTCGGCCACCGTCGGAGCGTGGGTCGGCGTCGGCTCGCGCGACGAGGAGTCCGGCCACCACGGGTCGACGCACTTCCTCGAGCACCTGCTCTTCAAGGGCACCGCGCGGCGCACCGCGATGGACATCGCCGAGGCGTTCGACGCTGTGGGCGGCGAGGCGAACGCGGCCACCGGCAAGGAGCACACCTGCTACTACGCGCGCGTGCTCGACACGGACCTGCCGATGGCGGTCGACGTGATCGCCGACATGGTGACGTCGGCGCGCCTGGACGCCGACGAGCTCGAGACCGAGCGCGGCGTGATCCTCGAAGAGCTCGCCATGAACGACGACGACCCGAGCGACGTCGTGCACGAGCAGTTCGCCACGGCCGTGCTCGGTGACCACCCCTTGGGTCGGCCCATCGGCGGGACGCCCGAGACCATCCGCGAGGTGCCGCGCGACGCGGTGTGGGAGCACTACCGCTGGCACTACCAGCCGACGACGCTCGTCGTGAGCGCGGCCGGTGGGGTCGACCACGACACGCTCTGCGCCCAGGTCGCGGAGGCTCTCGTCACCGGGGGCTGGGACCTGAAGGGCGACGTGAGCCCCGCCGGTCGTCGCGAGCAGGTGGTCGAGCTCGCCGCGGGGGAGCAGGGCCTGCCGATCGTGGGCGTCGAGCGCGCGGTTCGGCGGCACACGGAGCAGGCGAACGTCATCGTGGGGTGCACGTCGCTGACCGCCACCGACGACCGGCGGTTCACGCTGTCGGTGCTCAACGCGGTGCTCGGTGGCGGGATGTCGTCGCGGCTGTTCCAGGAGGTGCGCGAGAAGCGCGGGCTGGCGTACTCGACGTACTCGTTCGCGTCCGGCCACACCGACACGGGTGTGTTCGGCCTCTATGCGGGCTGCACGCCGGCCAAGGTCGACGAGGTCGTGGCGCTCATGGTGGCCGAGTGGGAGCGCCTCGCGCAGGAGCCCATCACGGCTGCCGAGCTCGAGCGCTCGATCGGCCAGCTCTCGGGCGGGCTCGTCCTCGGCATGGAGGACACCGGCTCGCGGATGAGCCGGCTCGGCAAGGCCGAGCTCGTGCACGGCCAGCTCCTGAGCATCGACGAGTCGCTCGAGCGGGTGCGTGCGGTGACCGTCCATGACGTGCAGGAGCTCGCTGCTGAGCTCGCCTCGCGCCCGCGCTCGGTCGTACGCGTCGGTCCGTTCGGGGACTGACCGCAGTCGACGAGGCTGCGCGGGCCGGCCGTGGCCGACCCGCGCAGCGCGGGAGGCTCCCGTGCGTCCGGTAGCGGTCCGCCTCGTGCGACAGCGAGGAGCAGTCGCCGACGGTCGCGCGGACACTCACGGGCCGGCCGGCGCCCGAGAGCATCCGTCCTCACCGCTCTCCCGCTCGCCGGGACGCTGCCGGCGTCGGGCAGGTGCGGCGATGATGGTGCCGTGATCACCGCGTCGACGTTCTCCGGTCGCGACTACCGCCGGCTCGCGACCGCCGGGTCCGGGCTGGTCGAGCACGCGTGGGTGCTGCGCGAGGCGGGGGAGGTGCGCGAGCTCCTGCTCCCTGACGGGCGCGGACTCGTCCAGCTCGCGCTCGGCCGTCCCGGCACGCTCACGGACGCGCTGACCGGGACGCAGCGCGCCGAGGGCGACGACCTGCGCGGGCTGCTCACGCGCGCGGTCGTGCGCGAGCTGCCGGCGGGCGCCGTGCGTCTCGGCGTCCAGCTGCACCCCATGGCCGTCGAGCGGCTCGCCGTCACCCCACCCGGCGGGAACGACCGGCGGCCCGGCGTGGACCTGCTCGTCGACCGCGCCGTGCCGCCCCAGGACGTGCTGGGGGTGGAGACCGTGGAGGCCGCCCGTGCGGCGCTGGCCGCCGGCGACGACGAGACCGCGGCGGGGCTCGTCGTCGCGGCCCTGGTGCGTCGCAGCGAGCGCGCCGCCGACGACTCCCCGGGGCACGACGACGACCGGGCGACGTTGCGCGAGGTCGTCGCCCAGGTGGACGCCGAGCGGGGCCTGGTCGCGACGGCCGACCTCGCGCGTGCGCACGGCGTGACCGTGAGCGACCTGCACCGGTGGTCCGTGCGCTACCTCGGCGTGCCGCCCACGACGTACCTCGCCGCGGTGCGGTTCGCGGGCTTCGTGCGGGAGGCGGTCGGGCCCGGCCCGGTCGCGCCCGCGGACGTCGTCGCCGCGCTGCGGTGGTACGCGCAGACGGTGAGCGCTCCGCGTGAGGTCGAGCGGTTCACGGGGCTCACCCCGGTCGAGCTGCGACGCGTCGAGGAGCGTGTCGCCGAGCTCGTGGGCTCTTCATGACCCGCAGCGTGGCCCGGCGCGGGCCCGGAGTGGGTCCGGAGTGCGGCCGGCACGGCGGCGCCACGGTGCCGTCGCCTCGCCGACGCGGCTAGGGTGGCGGATCGTGAGTGACCGGATCAGGGTGGCCGTGCTGGGCGCGGCGGGACGCATGGGTTCGACGACGGTGCGCGCGGTCGAGGCCGCCGAGGACCTGGAGCTGGTGGCGGCGCTGGACGCGGGTGACGACCTCGCGCGGGTCGCGGCGGCCGGCGCGCAGGTGGCGGTCGACTTCACCGTGCCGTCGGTGACCGAGGGCAACGTGCACGCTCTTGTGGACGCCGGGGTGCACGTGGTGGTGGGCACGACCGGCTGGGACGACGCCGCCCGTGCGCGGGTGCGTGACCACCTTGCCGACCGCCCCGGCGTGGGGGTCCTGATCGCTCCCAACTTCGCCCTCGGTGCTGTGCTGACCATGGCTTTCGCGGCCAAGGCGGCGCGGTGGTTCGAGTCGGTGGAGATCGTCGAGCTGCACCACCCCGACAAGGTCGACGCGCCTTCGGGCACGGCGTTGCACACCGCGCACGCCGTGGCGCAGGCGCGCCGCGCCGCGGGCGTGCCCGCGAGCCCGGACGCCACCGAGCAGTCGCTGGACGGCGCTCGTGGCGCGCTCGTCGACGACGTGCGGGTGCATGCGGTGCGCCTGCGTGGCCTCACCGCGCACGAGGAGGTGCTACTCGGCAACCCGGGTGAGCAGCTGACCGTCCGGCACGACTCGTTCGACCGGGTCAGCTTCATGCCCGGCGTCCTGCTCGCGGTGCGGCAGGTGGGCTCGCGGCCGGGCCTCACGGTGGGGCTCGAGCACCTGCTCGACCTGGCCTGAACGATGGCCAACCGTCGATCCCGCTCGACCGTCGTCGCCGTCGGTGCGGCCGTCGCGCTCACCGCCCTGCTCGTCCTGTACGTGGTGCTCGTCGCCACGCGCGCGACGGCGCTCATCCGCACGGGCGAGCCCGTCGCGATCGGGCTCGGAGCCGCGCTGTGGGTCCTGCCGATCGTGGCGATCTGGTACCTCGCGCGTGAGTGGGCGCTCGCGATCGACGTGCAGCGGATGGCCGACAGGCTCGCCGCGGCCCACGAGCTGCCCGTCGACGACCTGCCGCGCTCGGCAGGGGGGCGTATCGACCGCGCGGCGGCACGGGCCGCGTTCGACGAGGTGCGCGCACGCTGCGAGGCGGCGCCGGACGACTGGCGTTCGTGGTACCACCTGGCGTTCGCCTACGACGCGGCGGGTGACCGCCGCCGGGCACGTGAGTCGCTGCGCCACGCGCGCAGGCTGTACCGCACCCGAGGTGAGGTGGACGCCGAGGGGGACGCCGCCGCCTGAGGACGTCGCCCACCCGGTCGCTGCTCGTCCTCTCCGGGCGCCCGCCGGGTCAGATGGTGGCCCACCACCGGTGCTCGCGCACGGTCCTGGTGGTGCCGTCGGGCAGCGTGCCCGACGCGAGCTCGCGCACCGTGTCGTCGGGCCCGAGCCCGGCGCCGGACAGGAACTGCGCGCGTGCGGCGTCACCGTCGAGCACCCAGGTCTGGAGCTGGTCGGCGCCGTCCTCCCGCAGCAGGTCGACGCACGCCGCGAGCAGCCGTGAGCCGTGGCCGCCGCGCTGGTGGGCCGGATCCACCTCGAGCGCGAGGAGGAGGCCACCCGGGGGCGTGGCCGGGTCCGCGGCGGGGACCGGCGCGATCGACGCGAAGCCCACGACCGTCGCCCCCTCGCACGCCACGAGGACGCGGTGCCCGGCCGGGGGAGTGCTCACGGCCGTGGCCCACTGGCTGCGCATGGCGTCGTGGTCGAGTGCGTCGAGCGCACCGCCGAGGACGTCGCCGTGCGAGCGTCGCCACGCCTCGACCTGGATCGCGACGATCGCGGCCTCGTCGCCGGGGACCGCAGGCCGCACCGAGACGTCGGAGGTCTCCCGGAACAGGGTCACGTGCTCGCCCCGACCGGCACGTGGGCCTCGCCCGCGACCGAGGGCTCGGTCCGGGGCGCGGGTACGACCTTGGGAGGGTGCTTGGTCGAGACCTTGTCGATCCACGCCAGGGCCATCGCGGACACGATGAACGCGATGTGGATGAGCGTCTGCCACATGAGTGCTGTCGCGCCGCCGTCGTCCTTGATGGTGTCGCTCGCCTCGATGAAGCTCGCCAGGAGGTGGATCGAGGAGATGCCGATGATCGACATCGCGAGCTTGGTCTTGAGGACGTTCGCGTTGACGTGCGAGAGCCACTCGGGCTGGTCGGGGTGGTCGTCGAGCCGGATGCGGGAGACGAACGTCTCGTAGCCGCCGATGATCACCATGATCAGCAGGTTCGCGATCATCACGACGTCGACGAGGCCGAGGACCGCGATGATCATCGTGCCCTCGTCGAACGTGACGGTCTCGCCGTGGCTCGTCGTGTGCCCGGTGAACAGGCCGACACCCAGGTTCCACAGGGACTTCATGAACTGCCAGACGTAGAACGCCTGCGCGACGATCAGGCCCAGGTACAACGGGACCTGCAGCCAGCGGGACATGAAGATCAGCGTGCCGATCGGGGATCGGGGCACGGCTGCTGTGGTGGTCGTGACGGTGGCCTCGGCCATCGGTCCTCCGGGTCGCGGGAGCCGCAGCGCGGCCTGGTCGTCGGGCGAGAGTACAACGGGTGACCGACGACCCCGGTGCCCGGCCGCGCACGTGACGTCCGCCTCGTCGCCCCGGCGCCTCGCGCGGCTCGCCGGGTGGGTCACGCCATGCCGAGTGCGCGCAGCAGTGCGGCCGTCGCGGCCGCGAGGACCACCACGACGACGAACGGCGCGCGCAGCGCCAGCGCGACCGCCGCCACGGCCAGAGCGGGCAGCCGGGCGTCGGCGACGAGCTCGCCGCCCCGCGCGACGGCCTGCACCGCCACCAGCGCGGACAGCAGGGCGACCGTGACGAGCGAGGCGGTGCGCGCGACGCGCGGCTCGGCGAGCCAGTGCTCGGGCACGAGGTGACCGGCGAGCTTGATCGCGAACACGACGCCGGCGGCGACGATCACTGCGACCCAGGTGGCTGCGGGGCTCACGGGTGACCCTCCCGCCCGGGACCGGCGGACGGCGGGGCGTCCGGCGCGCCGACGGGTGTCAGCATGCCGACGACGATCGCGCTCGCGGCGGCCAGCAGCACCGGGACGCCCGCCGGCAGCACCGGCGTCGTGGCGAGGGCCACGACGACCGCCAAGCCCGCGACGAGCCGCGCCGACCTCCCGTGCGGACCCGTCAGCCGTGGCCACACGAGCGCGAGGAACGCGGCGGCGGCCGCGGCGTCCAGCCCGTACCGGCGCGGGTCACCGAGAGCGTCGCCCAGGAGCGCGCCACCGAGCGTGCACAGGTTCCACAGCACGAACACGCCGCCGCCCGTCCACCAGAACCCGGCCCGGGCGGCCGGACCCGGCGGGTGCGCGGTCCCGACCGCGGTGGACTCGTCGATGGTGAGCTGCGCGGCGAGCAGGCGACGTGCCCCGTGCGCGCCCAGGAGCGGGGCGACCTGTGGCCCGTACAGACCGTTGCGCACGCCGAGCAGGCCGGCCGTGGCCACCGCGGCGCCGGCGGTGCCGGCCGCGCCGACCACCCCGATGAAGGCGAACTGGGAACCACCGGAGAACATCAGGAGCGACAAGGCCATGGTCTGGCCGAGAGACAGGCCTGCCGCGACCGACAGCGCACCGAACGACACGCCGTACAGGCCGGTGGCCACGGCGACCGACAGGGCCTGGCGGACGGCTGCACGGACCTCGTCGCGCTCGAGGTCCCGGGTGCTCACGTCGGTCACTGTCGCACATCGCGGGAGCCGCTCCTGCGCGTCCGGGCCGGAACGTACGATGTGTGCATGACGTCGCCGTCCGCCGACACGATCGCCCAGCCGCAGGGCGGAGCGCAGCCGCTCGAGCCCGTCGTGGCGACGCCGTACGAGGACCTGCTGCGCCTCGTCCTGGAGACCGGGACGCCGAAGTCGGACCGCACGGGCACCGGCACGCGCTCGGTGTTCGGCCACCAGATGCGGTTCGACCTGTCCGCGGGCTTCCCGCTCGTGACGACCAAGCGTGTGCACCTGCGGTCGGTCGTGTACGAGCTGCTGTGGTTCCTGCGCGGCGACTCGAACGTGCGATGGCTGCAGGAGCACGGCGTGCGGATCTGGGACGAGTGGGCCGACGCGGACGGCGAGCTCGGGCCGGTGTACGGCGTGCAGTGGCGGTCCTGGCCGACGCCCGACGGCGGTCACGTCGACCAGATCACGCAGCTCGTCGAGAACCTACGGACCCAGCCGGACTCGCGCCGGCACGTCGTGTCCGCCTGGAACGTCGCCGACCTGCCGCAGATGGCGCTCATGCCGTGCCACGCGCTGTTCCAGTTCTACGTCGCCGACGGTCGGCTCTCGTGCCAGCTCTACCAGCGCTCGGCCGACCTGTTCCTCGGCGTGCCGTTCAACATCGCCTCGTACGCCCTGCTCACGCACATGGTCGCCCAGCAGGTCGACCTCGAGGTCGGCGACTTCGTGTGGACGGGCGGCGACTGCCACATCTACGACAACCACGTCGAGCAGGTGCGCGAGCAGCTCACGCGCGAGCCGTACCCCGCGCCGCGGCTGCGGCTGCGCAAGGCGCCCTCGATCCTCGACTACGTGTACGAGGACGTCGAGGTCGTCGGCTACCAGCACCATCCGACGATCAAGGCCCCGATCGCCGTATGACACCCACGCCGGACCGCGTCCCGCAGCTCGCGCTGGTGTGGGCGCAGAGCCCGACCGGAGTCATCGGCGTCGACGGCGCGCTGCCGTGGCGGGTGCCTGAGGACCTCGTCCGCTTCAGGGAGCTGACCGACGGCCACCCGGTCGTCATGGGCCGGGCGACCTGGGACTCGCTCCCGCCGCGCTGGCGGCCGCTGCCCGGCCGCACCAACCTGGTCCTGTCGCGGGACGCGGGCCTGACGCTCGAGGGTGCCACCGTGTGCGGGGACCTCGAGCGTGCGCTCGCCGCGGCCGCCGACGCCCCGGGCGGCGAGCAGGTGTGGGTGGTCGGGGGAGGAGCCGTGTACGCGCTCGCGCTGGCACGCGCGGACCGCGTCGAGCTCACGACGGTCGACGTCACGGTCGACGGGGACACGCACGCGCCGCGCCTGGCGCCCGACGAGTGGCGCCTGGCGTCCACCGACCCGCAGGACGGGTGGCACACGTCGACGTCGGGCGTGCGCTACCGGTTCGAGTCGTACGTGCGTCGCTGACGAGCCGACGCTCGCGCACCGGCCCCCTCCTCCGGTCGGCGCGCGGCGCGCGGCGGGTGCCCACGGGACGGATCGCGCGCGTTGCGCTCGCGCCCGGAGCGGTACGGTGGGCGCCATGCCGCAGGTGACGTCGAGCACGCGACCGTTCGGGGCCTTGCTGTCCGCGATGGTCACCCCGTTCACGACCGACGGCGAGGTCGACCTCGAGGCCGCGGTGCAGCTCGCCCGCCGGCTGGTGGACTCCGGTCACGACGGCCTCGTCCTCAACGGCACGACCGGCGAGGCACCGACGACGCACGCGCCCGAGAAGGCCGAGCTCATCGCCGCGGTCGTCGAGGCGGTCGGCGACCGCGCCTACGTCGTCGCCGGCGCCGGGTCGAACGACACGCTGCACGCCGTGCGCATGGCCGAGCAGGCCGTGCAGGCCGGTGCGCACGGCCTGCTCGTCGTGAGCCCGTACTACTCGCGTCCCTCGCAGCCGGGCGTGATCGCCCACGTGCGCGCGGTGCTCGACGCCGCGGACCTGCCCACGATGCTCTACGACGTCCCCGGTCGCGCCGGGGTGCGCCTGGCCGACGCGACGATCGACACGCTCGCCGCAGACGAGCGCGTGGTCGCGTTCAAGGACGCCACGGGGGACACGGTCAACGCGGCCCGGGCGATCGCACGCACCGGCCTGGCCTGGTACTCCGGCGACGACGCGCTGCTCGCGCAGTTCCTCGCGGTCGGCGGCGCGGGCATCGTCGGCGTCGTCACGCAGGCGGCGAGCGGCCTGTTCCGCGAGGTCCTGCAGGCATGGGACCGCGGCGACGTCACCGCGATGCGGCGCGCCTACGCTGCGACCTTGCCCGTGACCGACGCCGTCAACGGCGCCGGGTTCCAGGCCGTCCACGTCAAGGCGGCGCTCGAGGTGCTCGGGTTCATCCCGCGGCGCACCGTGCGTCTGCCGTACGTCCCCGCGTCCGACGAGGAGGTCGAGGCGATCCGCGCCGTGCTGCGCGCTGCGGGTCTGCTCGACTCCGCACTCGCCTGACGCCCACGCGACCCTCGGGCCGCACCACCGAACGCCATCACCCGGCAGAGCCCGGGACCGTCGCGGGCCGTGCCACACGCCCGGCCCGCCCGTTGCAGGGAGAGCCCTTGAGCCACCCCCACCCTGAGCTCGACACCCCGCCGCCGCTGGCCGAAGGCGCCCTGCGCGTCGTCGCCCTGGGCGGCCTCGGCGAGGTCGGCCGCAACATGGCCGTGCTCGAGTTCGCCGGGCGCCTGCTCGTCGTCGACTGCGGCGTGCTGTTCCCCGAGGACCACCAGCCCGGCGTGGACCTGATCCTGCCGGACTTCGACTACATCCGGGACCGCCTCGGTGACATCGAGGCGATCGTGCTCACGCACGGCCACGAGGACCACATCGGCGCCGTCCCGTACCTGCTGCGGCTGCGCGAGGACATCCCGCTCGTCGGGTCCCAGCTGACGCTCGCGTTCGTCGAGGCCAAGCTCAAGGAGCACCGCCTCACGCCGCGCATGCGTCCCGTGCGCGAGGGTCAGGTCGAGCGCTTCGGCCAGTTCGAGTGCGAGTTCGTCGCGGTGAACCACTCGATCCCCGACGCGCTCGCGGTCGCCGTGACGACGCCTGCGGGGACCGTGCTGCACACCGGCGACTTCAAGATGGACCAGCTGCCGCTGGACGGACGCATCACCGACCTGCGTGCGTTCGCGCGCCTCGGCGAGAAGGGCGTCGACCTGTTCATGGTCGACTCGACCAACGCCGAGGTGCCCGGCTTCGTCGCGCCCGAGCGCGGCATCGGCCCGGTGCTCGACGGCGTGTTCGCCGACTCGGCGAAGCGCATCATCGTCGCGTCGTTCGCCTCCCACGTGCACCGTGTGCAGCAGGTGCTCGACGCCGCCGCGGCGCACGGACGGCGCGTCGCGCTCGTGGGTCGCTCGATGGTGCGCAACATGGCGATCGCCGCCGACCTCGGCTACCTCAAGGTGCCGGACGGTGTGCTCGTGGACCTCAAGGCCGTCTCCGACCTGCCCGACGACGAGGTCGTCCTGATGTGCACCGGCTCGCAGGGCGAGCCGATGGCGGCGCTGTCGCGCATGGCGAACAACGACCACCGGATCTCGGTCGGCGCCGGCGACACGGTGATCCTCGCCTCGTCCCTCATCCCGGGCAACGAGAACGCGGTCTACCGCGTGATCAACGGGCTGACCCGCCTCGGTGCGCGCGTCGTGCACTCCGGCAACGCCAAGGTGCACGTCTCGGGCCATGCGTCGGCCGGCGAGCTGCTCTACTGCTACAACATCCTGCGCCCGCGCAACGTCATGCCCGTGCACGGCGAGGTCCGGCACCTCGTGGCGAACGCGGCGCTCGCGGTGCAGACCGGCGTCCCGGCCGACCGCGTGGTGCTGGCCGAGGACGGCGTCGTGGTCGACCTCGTCGACGGACGGGCGTCGGTGGTCGGTGCGGTCCCGTGCGGCTACGTGTACGTCGACGGCTCGAGCGTCGGCGGCATCACCGAGGCCGAGCTCAAGGACCGCCGGATCCTGGGCGACGAGGGCTTCGTGTCGATCTTCGCGGTGGTCTCCTCGGCCGACGGCAAGGTCCTGGCCGGGCCGCAGATCCACGCCCGGGGCTTCGCCGAGCAGGACGAGGTGTTCGAGGAGATCCTCCCCGAGGTCACGCGTGCGCTCGAGGAGGCCGTCGCGCAGGGCGCGACCGACACCCACCAGCTGCAGCAGGTGATGCGCCGGGTGGTCGGGCGGTGGGTCTCGGGCCGGCTGCGGCGTCGGCCGATGATCATCCCCGTGGTGGTCGAGGCCTGACGGAGAACGACTCGCGGTGGCGACGCGGCGTCGTGCGCAGGTGCTCCGCGAAGTGCACGCGCAGCGTCGCCGCCGAGCCGAAGCCGGACCTGAGCGCGACCTGCTCGACGCTCAGGTCGGTCGTCTCGAGCAGGACGCGCGCACGCGCGAGTCGCTGCTGCACGAGCCACGCACCCGGGCTCACGCCGGTGCGCTCCCGGAACCTGCGGGTGAACGTGCGGCGGGCCAGGTGCACCTGGCCCGCCCACGTGTCGAGGTCGAGCGGCTCGTCGAGGTGGTCGAGCGCCCAGTCGACCGCCCGATCGACCGGGTCCGCTCCCGGTCGACGTGAGACGGGTGCCGGGATGAACTGCCCCTGAGCGCCGTCGCGGTGCGGCGCGAGCACGAGGGCCCGCGCCACCGTGTCCGCGACGGTGACGCCCAGGTCGCTGCGCACGACGTGCAGGCACGTGTCGAGCGCCGCGGCGACCCCGGCGGACGTGACGACGTCGCCCAGGTCGGACCACAGGATGTCGGAGCGCACGCGCACCGCAGGATGGCGACGCGCGAGGTCGTCGGCCGCGTGCCAGTGCGTCGCCACCGTCCGTCCGTCGGCGATGCCGCTGGCCGCCACCACGTAGGCGCCCAGGCACAGGCCGACGACGCGGGCACCGCGGGCGTGCGCCCGACGCACGGCGTCCAGGAGCGCCGGCGGCGGTTCGCGGCTCGGGTCCCAGCTCGGCAGGACCACCGTGCTCGCATGCTCGAGCAGCTCGAGACCGTGCTCGACCACGACGTCGTACCCGGCGGACGTCGGCACCCGCCCGGGCTGCTCGGTGCAGACCGTGACCTCGTACCCCGTGAGCGGGGCCACGCCGCCGCCCAAGGCCAGGACCGCGCTCGGGACGGCGAGGTGGAAGGGGCTGATCCCCGCGAAGGCCACGACGGCCACGTGGTGCGTCGGCGCGCTGGGCGGCCTCGTCGCGGACCCGTCGGCGGAGCCGGTGCGGTGGCGGTGGCCAGGCTCGCGCGGTGGCGGTGGCATGGCCCGATCCTAGCGATCAGGGGCTCGCGGGCCCCTATTCACGGCCATGGGATCGCCCGAGCATGGGTGCCATGACCGCCGCAGACCACCAGTCAGCCTCACGCCTCGAGACCACCGCCGACCGCGCCGCCGCCGTGCGGCACGACCCCGCCGAGCGCGACGAGCGCGTCGAGCCGCACCGTGTCGTCGCGACCTGGGTGGGCGGCCCCACGCTCCACCTGGCCTACGCCGGTGTCACCTTCCTGACGGACCCGACCTTCGACGAGGCGCCCGCCGAGTACGCCGGGCCGGTCACGTTGCGCAAGCTGGTCGGTCCTGCGGTGCCGGCCGCCGCGCTCGGGCCGGTCGACGTCGTCCTGCTCTCGCACGACCAGCACGCCGACAACCTCGATGTGGCCGGACGTGCCGTGCTCGCGCAGGTCCCGACGGTGCTGTCCACCACGGACGCGGCCGGCCGTGTGCTCGGCGTGCGCGGCCTCGACCCCTGGCAGCAGGTCGAGCTCGCCGAGGGCGTGCGGGTGACGGCGGTGCCCGCGCGGCACGGCCCCGAGGGCAGCGAGGCGCACACCGGCGCGGTCGTCGGGTTCGTGCTGGAGGCCGACGGCTGGCCCACGACCTACGTCTCGGGTGACAACGCCTCGCTCGACGTGGTCGACCAGGTCGCCCGCCGGTTCACGCAGATCGAGCTGGCTGTGCTCTTCGTCGGCGCCGCGAACGTCGGTCGGTTCAAAGCCGAGCCGCTCACGCTCGACGCCCGGCGCGCGAGCGCAGCGGTCGACCTGCTCGCTCCCGCCCGGGTCGTCCCGGTGCACCACACCGACTGGGCGCACTTCGTCGAGCCGCTGTCGGCGCTCGTGGAGCGCCTGGAGGCCGGCGGGCGCCGCGACCGCCTCGTGCTGCTCGAGCGCGGGGAGGCGACGAGCCTGGGGGGCGCTCGTCCGTGACGCGCGTCAGGGTGTCTCGGCGCTGCCCGCGCTCGGCGTCGCCTCGACCTCGAGCGGCGCAGCGGCCTGGCTCACCCCCACCGGCTCGGCACCGCCGTGCGGGCGGCGCGAGGCTGCCGCCGACCCGACGAGGATCAGTGCCGCGGCGACGACGACCGCGAGCGTGAGCGGCTCGTCGAGCACGAGCGCGCCGAGGGCGACCGCGACCACAGGGTTGAGGTAGGCCACGAGCGTCGAGCGCGCACCGCCGACCTCGGCGATGAGCCGGAAGAAGAGCACGAACGCGAGCGCGGTGCAGATCACGCCGAGGGCGACCAGAGCGAGCACGGCGTCCGCCCCGGGCAGCGCGTGCGGTGCCTCGAGAAGGACGACGGGAAGGTAGACGAGCGCGCCGATCACCAGGCAGGCCGTGGTCATCGGGATCGCCGGGACCCCGCGCAGGTGCCGCTCGGCGACGAGCGGCGCGATCGCGTATCCCAGGGCCGCGACGAGCACCTGGGCCACCGCCCACGGGTCACCCGCGGCCGCGCCCGGGCCGAGCAGGAGCACGACCCCGCCGAGCGCGATCACCAGGCCGACCCAGCGCACCGCCGCGACCGCCTGGCCGTCGACGAGCCGGCCGATCACGACGGCCGCGATGGGCACGGTCGCCACGAGCAGCCCGGTCGTCGAGCTCGTGAGCGTGCGCTCCGCGTTCGACAGAAGGATCCACGGGATGACGAGCTCGAGCACCGCGAACGCAACCAGCGCGGGCCAGTGCCCCCGCAGCACGCGCACGCCACCGCGCCGCAGCGCGAACGGCAGCAGCAGCAGGGCGCCGACCGCGGTGCGCGCGAGCACCACGGTGGCAGGCGTGACCTGCTCGACGGCCACCTTGATCAACAGGTACGGCACGCCCCAGATCACGCCCATGGCGAGCAGCAGGAGCCAGCCGCGCCGCGTCACGGCCACCTCCGGTGCGAGTGTGTGGGCACGGCCACACCGTAGGGCTCGGCCCCGACAACGACGGCCCCCGGGCGGTCGACGGCGCGACCGAGCGGGCGACACGGGCGCGGGCAACGACCGCACGGCGGGCCGCGACGCTACCGTGAGGACCATGGCGACCCGTACGACTCCCCGGTCGCGCTCCGGCGCGCCCGCTTCACGGTCCGCCGGCACGCCCTCCCGGAACCAGGCCTCGCGGCCGGGCGGCTCGCGTCCGGCGGGTCGCACCGCCGCGCCCGCACCTCGCCGAGCTGCGCTGCCGGTGCGCATCGTCCGCGGCGTGTGGATGGGTAGCGCGCACCTCGTCGGCGGGGCGGCACGTCGGGTCGGCCGCGACGCACGCGACCTCGACCCGTCGCACCGGCGTGACGGTCTCGCCCTCACGTTGCTCGGCGTGGCCGTGGTCGTCGCCGCGCGTGAGTGGTGGTCGCTGTCGGGAACCGCGGGCGGCGTGATCCACAACGTCGTGGCGGGCTCGTTCGGCGTCGTGGGGGTCGTCGTCCCGCTCCTGCTCCTGGCGACGTCCGTGCGGCTGATGCGGCACCCTGACCGCGGTCAGGCGAACGGGCGCATCGGCATCGGGCTCGGGGCGATCCTGGTCGCCGTGTGCGGACTCGTGCACGTGTTCTCCGGGACCCCGGCCACGAGCGAGATGGACGAGGTCCGCGCGGCGGGCGGCATGCTCGGCCTCGTCGTCGGGACGCCGCTCGCGACGCTCGTCACGGTCCCCGTCACAGCGGTCCTGCTCTTCCTGCTGGCGTTCTTCGGCGTGCTCGTCGTGACCGCCACGCCGGTCCACCAGATCGTGCCGCGACTGCGCGCGCTCTACCGGCGCCTCACCGGGCAGCACGAGGCAGCCGACGACCAGGACGACGACGAGCCGCTGGTCATCAACGCCGGCCACACGGCGGTCGAGGAGCCCGAGCCGCGCCCCCGGCGCCTGGGTCGCCTGCGTCGTCGGCGTGCCGACCACGCCGCGACCGACGACGACGGCCTCGAGGCGTACGAGGCCGACGAGGCGTTCGTCCGTGCCGCCGTGGTCGTCCCGGGCGGCGAGCCGGCCGGACCCGGCGCCGCGCCGGGCCACGACGACGCGACGCAGCACCTCGACGCCGCCCCGCCCACCGAGCCGACGGCGGTCGTCGAGACCGTGGGCCGGGCGAAGCCCGAGCTGAGCCCGCCGGTCACGACGGGTGTGCCCCGCGGCGAGCAGCCGACGCTCGAGGGCGACGTCCTGTACACGTTGCCCTCGGAGGACTCGCTCGTGAAGGGTGCGCCCCACAAGGTGCGCTCGGCCGCGAACGACCGCGTCGTGGAGTCCCTCACGAGCGTCCTGGAGCAGTTCGAGATCGACGCCAAGGTCACGGGATTCACGCGCGGACCGACGGTGACGCGCTACGAGGTCGAGCTCGGCCCGGCGGTCAAGGTCGAGCGCGTGACCGCGCTGTCGAAGAACATCGCGTACGCGGTCGCGTCGGCGGACGTGCGCATCCTGTCGCCCATCCCCGGCAAGTCGGCGATCGGCATCGAGATCCCCAACACCGACCGCGAGACGGTCGCCCTGGGCGACGTGCTGCGCTCGGCCGCGGCCAAGCGCACGGACCACCCGATGGTCATCGGCGTCGGCAAGGACGTCGAGGGCGGGTACGTCACGGCCAACCTCGCCAAGATGCCGCACCTGCTCGTCGCGGGTGCCACCGGTGCGGGCAAGTCGAGCTTCGTCAACTCGATGATCGTCTCGATCCTGATGCGCGCGACGCCCGACGAGGTGCGCATGGTGCTCGTCGACCCGAAGCGGGTCGAGCTGACGATCTACGAAGGCATCCCGCACCTCATCACCCCGATCATCACCAACCCGAAGAAGGCTGCCGAGGCCCTCGAGTGGGTGGTGCGGGAGATGGAGGCCCGCTACGACGACCTGGCGATGTTCGGGTTCAAGCACGTCGACGACTTCAACGCCGCCGTGCGTGCGGGCAAGGTCAAGCCGTTGCCCGGCTCCGAGCGCAAGATCGCCACCTACCCGTACCTGCTGGTGATCGTCGACGAGCTGGCCGATCTCATGATGGTGGCGCCCCGCGACGTCGAGGCCTCGATCCAGCGCATCACCCAGCTCGCACGCGCGGCCGGGATCCACCTCGTGCTGGCCACGCAGCGTCCGTCGGTCGACGTGGTGACCGGCCTCATCAAGGCCAACGTGCCCTCCCGTCTGGCGTTCGCGACGTCCTCGCTGACCGACTCGCGCGTCGTGCTCGACCAGCCGGGGGCGGAGAAGCTGATCGGCCAGGGTGATGCGCTGTTCCTGCCGATGGGTGCCGCCAAGCCGATGCGTACGCAGGGCGCCTGGGTCGCCGAGTCCGAGATCCACGCGGTCGTCACGCACGTCAAGAAGCAGCTCAAGCCGTCGTACCGCCAGGACGTCACGGCGGCGGCGCCCAAGAAGCAGGTCGACGAGGACATCGGCGACGACCTGGACCTGCTGCTGCAGGCGGCTGAGCTCGTCGTGACGACCCAGTTCGGGTCGACGTCGATGCTGCAGCGCAAGCTGCGTGTCGGTTTCGCCAAGGCGGGGCGCCTCATGGACCTGCTCGAGTCGCGCGAGATCGTCGGGCCCTCGGAGGGCTCGAAGGCCCGTGAGGTCCTCGTACAGCCCGACGACCTGCCCGCCACGCTCGCGATGCTGCGCGGTGCGCCGCACGAGGCCCCGGGCGACGACGGTCTGCCGGTCGCGACGGACTACCACGACGACCTCGAGGACGAGGGCCAGGACTGGCCCGGCGGCGGTCGGTGAACGCCGCGCGCGGGCCGCACGACGCGTCGCCCGCGTCGGTGCTCGCCGGCACGCAGGACACCGTCGGCGGGGGACTGCTCGTGATCGCCGCCATCGCGGTCGTCGCTCTCGTCTGGGTGCTCGTGCTGCTCGCACGTCAGCGTCGCGAGGTGCACCGCGCGAACGGGCTGCTCGACCTGTCACGCGAGCTGCGGCACCGGTACGACGCGCTGCAGGCGGTGACCAAGGAGGGCGTGCTCGTCGTGTCCCTGTCCGGCACCGTGCTGGACATCTCCGAGCGTGCCGCGGCGATCCTCGGGCTCGAGACCGTCGCCGCGGTGGGCCGCCGCCTCGCCGACCTGCCCGTGGTGCTCGTCAACGAGCAGGGCCTGTCGATGAACCCCGCCTCGGTGCTCGGCTACCGCACGGGACGCGCGGGCTACACGGTCGACTCCCAGCTCGTGGGTGTCGCCCTGCCCGGGCCGATGGGCACCCAGGCGCGCATGGTGCAGGTCGCGAGCCAGCTCGTCGCGGCCGCCGACGGCGACGCGCCCGCGGTGCTCACGACGCTCGTCGACGTCACGGGGTCCCGCCAGGTCGAGGCGGCGCTGTCGCGCTCCGAGACGCAGTTCCGCGTCGCGATGGAGAACGCGCCGATCGGCATGGCGCTCGTCGATCTCGACTGGCACATCGTGGAGGCCAACGCGGCGCTCGCCGAGCTGCTCGGGACCACGGTGGAGGCGCTGCGCGGCTACCCCATGGAGGCGCTCGGCACACCCGACTCGCGCGCGAGCGAACGGCTCGAGGTCGACCGGCTGCTGGGCGGCGGTCAGCACCGCTTCTCGATCGAGAAGCGCTACCAGCGGGCCGACGACCACCTCGTGTGGGTCGTGCTCGACGCGGCACTCGTGCGCAGCCCCACGGGGGAGCCCGACCACTTCGTGGTGCAGGTGCGGGACTCGACCGAGTCGCGGCTGCAGGCGGAGATGCTCACGCACCGCGCGATGCACGACCCGCTCACCGGCCTGGCGAACCGCACCCTGCTCCAGGAGGTCCTGCAGTCCGTGCTCGAGCAGCCGGGCGTCGTGGACCGGGTCGCGGTGCTCGCGTGCGACCTCGACGGGTTCAAGGAGATCAACGACCGCTACGGGCACGCCGCCGGCGACGAGGTGCTCGTGCACGTCGCGGGCGTGCTGCGGGCAGCGACCGCGCGGCGCGGCACGGTCGCGCGCCTGGGCGGGGACGAGTTCGTCGTGGTGGTGCAGGACGCCGACGCACCGCGAGCCGTCTTCGAGGTCGCCGGCGCCATCCACGCCGGCCTCGCCGAGCCGGTGCGGGTCGCGCGCCGCCGGCTGTCCGTGGCGGCGAGCATCGGGATCGCGCTGGCCGAGCCCGAGACGATGCAGGGCGGTGCGCCCGGCCTGCTCGCGGCCGCGGACTCGGCGCTCTACAAGGCCAAGGCGGCCGGTCGGGGCCGCACCGAGGTGTACGACCACTCGATGACGCGCTCGTCGGGCGCCGACCTGCTGCGCGAGCTCACCGACGCTCTCGACGCCGACGAGCTCGTGGTGCACTACCAGCCGATCGTCGACCTCGCGGACGGCCGCGTCGTCGGGTACGAGGCGCTGGTGCGCTGGCAGCACCCGTACCGCGGCCTGCTCCTTCCGGCCGCGTTCCTCTCGCTCGCGCAGGAGGCCGGCCTGGCGGTCCCGCTCGGCCAGTTCGTGGCGACCAAGGTCGCCGAGTTCGTCGCCTCGGCCCCCGACCGCTCGACGTGGGTGTCGGTCAACGTCTCGGCCGACCAGCTCGGGGACGGCGAGTTCGCGACGACCCTGCTCGCGGAGATCTCGCGGCACCGGCTCATGGCGGGCCGCATCGTCGTCGAGCTGACGGAGTCCTCGCTCGTCGCCTCCGGCACGCGCATCCGCCACGAGCTGACGCAGCTGTCCGCGGCAGGCGTGCCGATCCTGCTCGACGACTTCGGCACGGGGGTCTCGCCCCTGTCCTACCTGCGCGACCTGCCCGTCGCCGGCGTGAAGCTCGACATGTCGTTCACCTCCGGCATCCCGGACGACCCGACGGCCGGAAAGGTCGTGCGGGCGCTCGGTGCGCTCGCGCGCGAGCTCGCGATGGTGACCATCGCCGAGGGCATCGAGCACGCCGAGCAGGCCGAGTTCCTGCACCGCAACGGCTGGCGGTACGGGCAGGGGTGGTTGTACGGGGGAGCACAGCCCGCCCCGGCGCCGCACGCCGGGGCCGCGCCGGGTCCCGTCGCGCCCCCGCTGGTCCGCGAGGCGACCCGGTCAGCCCCGGTGCCCGCCGACCTGGCTGCTCCCGCGGGTCCGACGATGCTCGGCATGTCGACCGCCTCCGCGACGCCTCCGACGGGTCGCCCGCCCGTGCCCGGGCCGCCGGACCACGCGGG
>JAEYUL010000030.1 GCA_023432565.1 Actinomycetes bacterium
CGCCAAGCTCTGCTACAACGACTACAACACCGACGGCATCAACGCGAAGTCCACGGGCGTCTACAACATGGTCCGCGACTTCAAGTCACGCGGTGTGCCGATCGACTGCGTCGGGTTCCAGTCGCACCTGGGCACGACCCTGCCCGGCGACTACCAGGCCAACCTGCAACGCTTCGCCGACCTGGGCGTGGACGTGCAGATCACCGAGCTCGACATCCAGCAGGGCGGCAACCAGGCGTCCATGTACGCCCAGGTGACCAACGCGTGCCTCGCGGTGGCCCGCTGCAACGGCATCACCGTGTGGGGCGTGCGCGACTCCGACTCGTGGCGCACCGGGGCGAACCCCCTGCTGTTCGACGCGTCCGGCAACAAGAAGGCCGCGTACACCTCCGTGCTGAACGCGCTCAACGCGGGCAGCAACAACGGCGGCGGGGACGGCGGCTCGTCGTCGATCGACTCGAACGCCTGGTACGTCCTGCTCAACCGCAACAGCGGCAAGGCGCTCGACGTGTACAACCTCGCGACGAACGACGGCGCCCGCATCACGCAGTGGTCCCGGAACAACGGCAACCAGCAGCAGTGGCAGTTCGTGCCCACGGGTGACGGCTACTACGAGATCCGCTCGCGGCTGTCCGGCAAGAACCTCGACGTGTACGCCAAGTCCACGGCCGACGGTGCGGCGATCGTGCAGTGGACCGACAACAGCGGGGCGAACCAGCAGTGGCGCGCGACGATCAGCAACGGGTACGCGACGCTGATCAGCCGCCTCAGCGGCAAGGCCCTCGAGGTGCAGGGCGCCTCCACGGCCGACGGCGCGAACATCGTCCAGTACAGCAGCTGGAACGGCGCCAACCAACAGTGGCAGCTGGTCCGCGTGGGCTAGCGGGTTGAACCCCCGGGGGGCCGGCCCGGTCGGGTGACCGGGTCGGCCTCTCGCGCGGGCGGTCGGCAAAACCCGTGCGCGCCGCACCCGCCCGGGTGTGGGATCAGGCGCATGGCCGTCGTCGTGTCCACACCCTCGCGCAGCGCGCTGCCACACGTCGTGCACTCCCTGCGCGGCTGGCAGGACGAGGCCGCGCCCCTGCAGCTGCACCCCGGAGACCTGGGTTGGTACTGGCAGCTCGGTCCCGACGCCATGGCAGCGGCCCTGCGCACGTGGAGCCGCGACGACGAGCTCGTCGCGATCGGCTTCCTGGACGGTCCCACGGCGTTGCGCATGACGCTCGCGCCGAGCGTCTGGCGTGACGACGACGTGGCGCAGCAGGTCGTGGCGGACATCGCCCACCCCGGGTGTGGGGTGCTGCCGGAGGGAGCCGCGACGGTCGAGGTACCGAACGACACGCGGGTCCACGAGGTGCTCGGCGAGCGTGGGTGGGCCGCGGGCGAGTCCTGGACCCCGCTGCGCCGCGACCTGTCCGAGCCGGTCGAGCCGGTCGGCCTGCACCTCGAGGTCGTCGAGCGCGGACGCTGCGCGGACTTCGTCGCGGTCCACTGCTCCGCGTGGGGCGACGAGCGGTTCACCGACGAGCTGTGGCAGACCATGGCCGACGGGTTGCCGTTCGCCGACGCGCGCTGCCTGCTGGGCCGGGACGCCTCGGGGGTCGCGGTCGCGGGGGTCACGGTGTGGTCCGCCGGACCGGGACGTCCCGGGGTGCTCGAGCCGATGGGCGTGCACGCGGACCACCGGGGACGCGGGCACGGCCGCGCCATCTGCCTCGCGGCTGCCGCCGCGCTGCGCGACCTCGGCTCGTCGTCGGCCCTCGTCGCGACCCCGACGGCGCGTGAACCCGCCGTCGCCACCTACCGCGCCGCCGGCTACGTGCCGCAGGCACCCCGGCTGGACCGGTCCCGCACGGCGTGAGGCAGCGTCAGCCGACGTCCAGGCCGGCCTGCACGGACAGGGCGTCGTCGGCCTGGGCGAGCAGGAGGCGCGTGGCCTCGGCCGCGGGGACCGGACGGGAGAACAGGTAGCCCTGCACGAACGGGCAGTCCAGCTCGGCGAGCGCCGCGGCCTCCTCCTCGGTCTCGACTCCTTCCGCGATGACGGTCAGGCCGAAGCGCGAGCCCATCGCGATCATCAGGCTCACCAGCTCGCGGCTGCGTGTGCTGGTCTGCATCCGCTGGATGAACGAGCGGTCGATCTTCAGCGCCGTGACCGGCAGCTCGTGCAGCGCGGACAGCGAGGAGTGCCCGGTGCCGAAGTCATCGATCTGGAACTCGATCCCCTCGTCGCGCAGCTGCCGCAGGAAGCTGACCGCGACGTCCTGGTTGTGCATGATGACGCCCTCGGTGACCTCGAAGATCATCGACGACGCGGGCACGTCGAAGCGCTCGAGGACACCACGCAGGGTGGGCAGCAGGCCCGGGTCCCAGAACTGACGGTTGGACAGGTTGACGCTCACCGTGATGCCGTCGAAGCCGGGCACGGTCTCCTGCCACGCGGCCAGCTGACGACACGCCTCGGTGATGGTCCACTGACCGATCTGGCGGGTCTGGCCCGTGGCCTCCGCGACCGGCAGGAAGTCGTTGGGCGGGACCAGGCCGCGCTCCGGGTGGTTCCAGCGGATCAGCGCCTCGAGCCCGACGATGCGGCGGGTGTCCAGGCGCACGATCGGCTGGTAGTACAGCTCGAACTCCTCCAGGGCGATGCCCTGGTCCAGTGCGGACTCCAGCTGCAGACGGGCCATCGCACGGGCGTGCATCGCACCGTCGAACATGACGACCGAGCCGGGACCCAGCGCCTTGGCGCGGTACATCGCGGTGTCGGCGTCGCGCAGGTACTCGTCGGCCGAGGTGTACCCGCTGGCGGACACCGCGATACCGGCGGCCGCGCTGACCGCACGCGTGCCCTCGGCGAGGACCACGGGGACCGACATCACCGTCAGCAGGCGTCGCACGACGTCGGGCAGGACGGTCACGTCGCGCACGTCGTCCAGGAGCAGGACGAACTCGTCGCCGCCGAACCGCGACACCGTGTCACCGGCACGCAGCCCGGCCGACAGCCGCTTGGCGACCTCGATCAGCAGCTCGTCGCCGACCTGGTGGCCGAGGCTGTCGTTGACGACCTTGAAGCCGTCCAGGTCGAGGAACACCACCGCGAACGTGTAGTCGGGGCTGCGCCGGGCGCGCAGGATCGTCTGCTCGAGCCGCTCCAGGAACAGCGCGCGGTTCGGAAGGCCGGTCAGCGGGTCGTAGTGCGCGTCGTTGCGCAGCCGCTCCTCGAGCGCCTTGCGCTCCGAGACGTCGGTCATCGACCCGACGAGGCGGATGGCACGCCCGTCGGGGCCACGCACGGACAGCGCGTTGGTGATCATCCAGCGGTAGCTGCCGTCGGCGGTCCGCAGCCGGTACTCGATCTCCAGCGCCGGCTCGAGACCGGACAGGAGGTCGGCCAGCTCGCGGTCGAAGGCGGCGCGGTCGTCCGGGTGGATGCGGGAGAGCCACTCCCGCGACGTGGCCTCGAGCTCCTCGTCGGTGTAGCCGAGCAGCGCCTTCCAGCGCGCCGAGTAGTAGACGGCGCCCGTGGACAGGTCCCAGTCCCACATGCCGTCGTTGGCCGCCTCCGCTGCCAGCGCGTAACGCTCCTCGCTGACCCGCAGGCGCTCCAGCGCCCGGTCCTGCTCGAGCGCCACGGACAGCAGCACCGCCCAGTGGTTGACCCGTTCGAAGACCGCCTCGGCCATGACGTCGAACGCGCCGGTCAGCGCCAGGAAGCCGTGGTCGTTGCCGTCGAACGTCACCGGCACGACGAACGTCAGCTCGCCGAGGTCGGCCTCGTCGGGCCGGGGCGGTGGCGGGGGCGGGAACGCACGCACGTCGCACTGCTCGTCGAGGCCCGTCTCGGCCGCCTCCCCGGGGTAGGCGCCCACGAGCCGCAGCTCTCCGACGTCGTTCCACAGGGCGAGGCTCGCCGCGCGGACCCCCGTGTCCGCCAGCCACGCCAACGACCTGGCGTTGCGCCCCTTGCGTCGCACCAGCTCGGTGCTGATCCGGTAGTGGCGGCGCTGGATGTCGACGTGCTGGTTCAGCACGACCGCGCTGTCGTGCTGACGGTAGAACTGCAACGCGCGCGTCGCGACGTCCACCGCGCGCTGGTGCACCGCGGCGGCCGCCAGCGTGTCGCCCGGGGCGAGGTGCTCGGCGACGGCGTCGGCCAGCGCGCGCACCGTGAGCAGCGCGTTGAGGGGGTACAGCGAAGGCGCGACCGCCCGCCGCAGCGCGTCCGTCGCGGCCTTGTCCGCCTTGTCGAGCTCGACCAGGGCGCTCGGCTCGTCGCTCGCCCGCAGCGTCTCGACGAACAGCGCGACGAGGCGCTGCACGGCCACGCGCAGCCCGAGGTGCTGCGTCGAGGGCAGGTCCTCCGCCCCGTACAGCACATCCCCGAGCTGGTCGACGAACGGCAGGCTCACGTCGTCCAGGCCGGCCCGGACCGGCGCGGTCTCCGCCGGGCTCACCCGGCAGCCGCAGGACTCGCGCACGACGAGCTTGACCGGCACGCAGTGCTGACCGGGCTCGACGTGCTCACCGCCGAGTGCGCGCAGCGCCAGGGTGCACGCGGTCACACCCGCGAGGCTGAAGCTCTGGGCCACCGTGGTGAGCGGCGGGTGGTACTCGGCGGCCGCCGCGATGTCGTCGAAGCCGATCACCGCGACGTCGTCGGGGACGAGCAGCCCGTCCTCGGTGAGGGCCTTCGCGACCGCCATCGCCGTCGCGTCGGTGCACGCGACCACGGCCGTCGGCATCTGGTCCCGCTCCCTCAGCAGACGCACCGCGGCCGAGCCGTCGTGCCGCTCCTCGCCCGTCCAGGGCACCATGATCGGGTCCGCCGGGGCCAGGCCGTTGGCCTGCATGGCCTGGCGGTAGGCGTCGTACCGGATGCCGTCGTCGGCGTTGGCCGGATCCCTGCCCGCGAACGCGATCTGTGTGTGCCCATGGCCGACGAGGTGGTCCACGGCCTCGCCGACGCCCTGGACGTTGTCCGGGACGACGGTGGGACAGGCCAGTCCCGACGGCGCGGCGTACATCGTGACCAGCGGCTTGCCCGTGGCGGCGAACTCCGCCATGTAGGAGTCCTCGGCCGGTGTCACCACCACGACCATCGCGTCGACGTTGTCCCAGGCGACCTGAGCCGTGAACTGCTCGTCGGAGATGGCCTTGAAGAACCCGGCCTCGCGGGCCTGGATCGCCACGACCCTGGCGCCCGCCGCGGCCGCGGTGTCCATCACGCCGCCGAGGATGCTGCCGTAGAAGTACCCGTGCACGTTCGGGGCGAGGTAACCGATCACGGGCTGCCGAGCCGCACCCACGACGTCACCGCGCCGCTCGTCATCGATGCGCGCTCCGCTCACAGCCCAGCAATCGACCGGCAGGAGCCCCCAGGTGAGAAGTTCGGCCCGGTTCGCGCGGCGCGCGCCCGCCCCGCGCACCGGTCGGGTGACATCCGCGCAGCACTCGGGTGACAACCCAGGACCGGTCGACGACTGAACGGGCGACCCGCTGCCCCCTGCCCGCCTCCCACGCCCACGCCACCCCACGCCCACACACCGCCCCACGCCCACACCGCCGCTCCCTGACGCCGCCCCACACCCACACCGCCACCCGCCCATACCGCCGCTCCCCGACGCCACGCCACGTCCGCACCACCCATGCCCACACCGCCGCCCCCGACGCCGCCCCGCGCCGACGCCGCCACCCGCCCACGCCGCCGCTGTCGATGCAGGGATGAATGCAGCGGGGGCGCTGCTGGGCTTGACCAACCCTGCATTCATCCCTGCACTCATCGGCTTCCGGAGCTCGACCGGCGCGCTCCGGGCCCGAGCGAGCACGGCCCGGCGAGCACGGCCCGGCGAGCACGGCCCCGGCGAGCGCGGCCCGAGCGAGCACCGCCAGGGCGAGCACGGGCTCCGGCGCGGTGTCGCCACCGGCGGAAGGTGGGGGTGCCGGTCGGCTCGGGCGGCGGGCTCGGCAGGGAGAGTGGGGCTCGACGGGGGTTACTGGAGCGTGAAGCGGCCGCGGACGACCTTGAGCGGGAGGCCGTCGAGGTCGGCCGTGTCCAGCTCGGACGGCAGGTCGACCTCCGGGGCGAGCGTCACCTCGAGCACCAGTCCCGAGGCCGTCTGCTTCACGCCCACGGCGCTCACCCCGTCCAGCGCCAGGAGCCGCCCCTCGTGCTGGCGCTGGATCGCGACGGCCTCGTCGTACGTGAGTGCCATGGCGTCATCGTCGCACCGCCCCCGCGCGCCCGCTCACCCTCGGCAGGACGTATCGCCTCATACCGGGCACGCTCCTGAATGACGTGGGTGGGCACCGGCCCGCCCGGCCGTACGGACGAGGGGGTAGGCCATGCCATCCATCGCGGAGCTGGTGGCCATCAAGGAGAGAGTCGAGGACAGGTTCCTCGGGCAGCCCGGCGTGACCGGGATCGACGTCGGCTACAAGGTCGTCGGGGGCGAGCAGACCGACGAGGTCGCGATCCGCGTCCACGTCGAGGAGAAGCGGACGGACGTGCCGAAGTCCCAGAAGGTCCCCAAGACCATCGACGGCGTCGTCACCGACGTGCTGGAGCGCAAGTACGAGCTGCAGGTGGTCCGCACCCCGCTGGACGTCAGCGCGCTCGCGGACACCACCCACTACTCGACGCTCGAGGGTGGCATCAGCATGGGTCCGAGCCGCGTGATCGGCGGGTACGTCTACTCCGGCACGCTCGGCGCGATCGTCACGGACGGCGCCAGCGGCGACAAGGCGGCCCTGACCAACTTCCACGTCGCGTGCGTCGACGACGGGTGGAGCGTCGGCGACCGGCAGGTGCAACCGAGCCGCGGCGACACCGGCGTCCCGCCGGGCGACGAGTTCGGCGCGATCCTGCGGGCCGTGCTCTCGTCGCACGTCGACGGCGCGGTCGTCTCGATCGACGCCGGACGGTCCACGTCGTCGACGATCGTCGACATCGGCACGGTCAACGGCACCACGACCGCGACGCTCGGCATGGCGGTCCGCAAGCGTGGCCGCACGACCGGGCTGACGTACGGGTCCGTCGACGGTCTCGCGCTGTCCGTGAGCGTCGACTACGGCGACGGCCTGGGCGTGCACGTCCTGACCGGCCAGGTGAGCATCACCACCGACACGACGAAGAACCCCGTCTTCTCCGACCACGGGGACTCAGGCTCCGTGATCGTCGACTCCACGGGTGCCGTCGTGGCCCTGCTGTTCGCAGGCGCCGGCACCAACACGGTCGGCAACCCGATCACGGACGTCCTGTCCGAGCTGAACATCTCCATCCCCGTGGGGAAGTCGATCATCAAGGACATCAAGGACGGGCGTAAGGACTTCGTCAAGGACAAGGACAAGGAGCACCGCAAGGACGTCATCAAGGACAAGGAGCTGAAGAAGGAGCTCATCAAGGACAAGGAGCTCAAGAAGGAGGTCGTCAAGGACAAGGAGCTCAAGAAGGAGCTCGTCGCCGACGGCAAGCGGCTCAAGGACCTCGTCGACGTCATCAAGGAGCCCGATCTCCCACCGATCGACCCGGGCGACCCGGGACCCGGGCCGGGTCAGGGCGGCTTCGCGGGCCGGCTCGCCGAGATCGAGGGGCGCCTCGGCGCGCTCGAGTCCTTCATCTCCCCCGAGCTGCGCCCGGACCTGACGTCCAGCGCGTTCAGCGGCGAGGAGGAGCTGACGTCCGAGGAGATCGCGGCGCTGCGTGCCGAGGCGGAGCGGCAGGCCGCCGACGCCGCGGCGGCCAAGACCGACCTCGACAACCTGCTCGGCTGAGCACGTCGGTCCCCGGCCGGTGACGACCCACCGGCCGGGGCGCCGACCGAGGGGAGAGCCATGATCGTCGTCCTGTGCGACCTCGACGACGCTGCGGCCCTGTGGTTGCACGCACGGTTCCGTGAGCGCGGCCGCAGCAGCACGCTCGTCACGTCCGCGCTGCTGTCGTTCGCCCGACGACGATCGCAGCGCATCGGTCGCAGCGGCACCCGTGCCGTCGTGGACCTGGGTGACGCCGGGGTCGTCGACGACCCGGACCTCGTCGTGAACCGGCTCGTGTCGCCGCCCGTCGCCGCGTGGCAGTACGCGCGAGCGAGCGAGCGCGACTACGCCGGTGCGGAGATGGCCGCCTTCACGCTGAGCTGGCTCGCGGCCCTGCCGGCGGTGGTACGCAACCGGCCGACGCCTACGTGCCTGGCCGGGCCGGCGCCGCATCCGCTGCGCGCCGCGGTCCTCGCGCACCAGGCAGGGCTCGACGTCCCCGACGCCAGCTTCGGCGCAGGGACGTCCACGCTGCAGCTCCTCGAGTCCGCGGTGCGCGGTGCGGCCGACGGCGCACGCGCCGTGCACCTCGTCGTGCTCGACGGACAAGTCCTGGACCCCGACGGTGTCGCGCGACGAGCGGGCGCCCCGATGCCGGCGGCGTTCGCCGCAGCCGTCGCACGGTTCGCGGGGGCCGTCGGCGCCGACGAGGCGTTGCTCGGCCTCGACGTCGTCGTCGCCGCAGGGCGGTGGTGGTTCACCGGGATGACGCCGCTGCCCGACCTGCTCACGGCCGGTGACGTGCTCGTGGACGCCCTGCTCGCCCTGGCGACGCCGGTGCCTGCGCGTCGGCCGGTGGGGGTGGCCTGATGAGCGTCGTCGTGTGGGGCGTGCCGACGGAGAGCCCGGTGGAGCTGCTGCTGGACGCTCTCACGCGGCGCGGCGCCGACCCCGTGGTGGTGCACCCGCGGCGCTTCCTGGAGCAGGACGTCGACGTCCGGATCGGCAGCGGCGAGCTGCGGGGATCCCTGCGCGTCGGCGGAGTGACGACCGACCTGCGCGCCGTCGACGGCGTCTACGTGCGACCCATCGAGCCCGAGCTCGTCCCCGAGCTGCGGGACCTGGCTCCCGACGACGCGGCAGTGCTGCGTGCCCGCGCGCAGTTCGACGCGCTCATGGCCTTCACCGAGGCCGCGGGCGACGCGCTCGGCACCCGCGTCGCGAGCCCGCTGTCCGCGATGGCGTCCAACATGTCGAAGCCCTACCAGGCGCAGCTCGTGCTGGCCGGAGGGTTCGACACCCCGGAGACGCTCGTCACCGACGACCCCGACGCCGCCCGCGAGTTCGTCCTGTCGCACGACGGCGCGATCTACAAGTCGGTGAGCGGCGTGCGGTCGATCGTCACCGTCGTCGACCTCGCCCGTGACTCGGCGCGACTCGAGCGGATCCGCTGGTGCCCAGTGCAGTTCCAGGAGAACGTGCGGGGCCGGGACGTGCGCGTGCACGTCGTCGGCGACGAGGTGTACGCCGCGATCGTCTCGTCCGCGGCGACCGACTACCGGTATGCGCGCGCCCAGGTCGGGCAGGACGCCACTCTCGCGCCGCACACCCTCCCCGACACCCTCGCCGCGCGGTGCGTCGCGCTCGCCAAGTCCCTGGACCTGCCGTTCGCGGGCGTCGACCTCAAGCTCGCCGACGACGGACGCGTCGTCTGCTTCGAGGTCAACCCCTCGCCCGGCTATCCCTGGTACGAGACCGCTGCTGACCTGCCCATCTCCGACGCGCTCGCCCGCTGGCTCATGCGCTGCCCCTAGCCACCCGCGCCCCCCTGTGCGCGTAGCCGCGCGTCGGCTCATGCGGTCGGCGTCGCCCAGAACCCGCCGGTCCTCACCCGACGAGGCGGCTCCGTAGCTCGACCACGTCGAACGGCGCCAGGGTCGTCGTCGTGAACGCGGTGCCGTCGATGGTGCGCCACTCGCGGTCGTCGTCCTCGTCCACGCGGTACCTGCCCTTCCACACCGTGGTGAGCGTGACCGTGAACGTTCCCGCCTGCTCGTAGACGTGCTCGACGTCCCTGCTGGGGTACGGGCCGCCTGGCGACGTCGTCGTCAGGGTCTGCCCGTCGCCGAAGTCCCACGTGTACTCCACCGGCCACGCGACCACGTCGATGCCGTAGTCGAACAGCGTCGTGCGGAACGTGCGCTCGGCAGGCTCGACCCATCCGATGATCCCCTTGTTCACCAGCACGGTCCCACCCTCGCCGGGCTGGCGGTGCATCACGGTCGGCTCGATGGACAACCGCCGGAAGTCCGCCTGGGTGAGCCGCGGAAGCAGGTCGTCCGGGCACACCCACCCGATCCGCATCTCCCATCTCGACCACGGCGCACCCGCCGCCGCTCGCGTCCGGCGCCACAGCGGCATCACCGGCTCGTCCTCGCCGCACTCCGGGACGGGCACGGTGCCGTTCGGAGGAGAGCACTCCCCCTCGATGTCCGACTCCAGGTACTGCGAGTCCACGTTGCACAGCCGTGCATACGCGTAGTCCACCAACGGGTCGTTGTCGCCTCGCCACGAGCGGTACTCCTGGTACCGCTTGAAGCGGTCTCCGACGGTGACCTCATCCTCATCGGCACTCCCCCATACCGCGGCCGCCGGCGCGCTCGTCACGAAGAACAGCACCAGACAGAGGAGGCTCGCGCGCACTCCTCTGACGGGTGTCACGAGGCGACGTCGATGTCGTCGACCTGGACGCCCTTCACCACCCACCCGTCGGCGCTGTGCCCGAGCACCATGGTGGCGCGGTAAGCCGCGGCCTCCGGTACTTCCTCGAGAACGTCCCCATCCGCAGAGACGACCCTTGACGGATGTTCTGTCAGCTCGACGCTCGCAACGAACGACCCGTCACCGTTGTCGAACGCCGAGCCGAACCCCAGGTCGACGGCGCCCCCGACACTGCGACTCCCCGCTCGGTGGATTGCCACCGCCTGCTCACGAACGCTGGCGCAGAACTTGCACTCGCTCCCGCTCAACGCGTCCCACTCGGCGAAGTCACCTGTCGCGGTCACGTACGTCACAAGAGCGGCGAAGTACTTCGCGACGGCGATCGCGTTGTCCTCGGTGGCGGGGCCGTCGAGCGCCTCCGGCCGAGCGGGGGACTTGGTCACGTCCTGGTCGGGACCCGACGTCGGCGCCGCGCTCGACGTCGGCGCCGATGGGAGCGTCGGCGACGGCTCGGGCGTGGCCGGCGTCGACGTCGTCGACGAGCGCGCCGGTGTCGTCGGAGCCTCGGTCGCACTCCCGGCGGTACACCCCGCCACACCGAGCGTGCCGACCAGCACGCCGAGCCACATCCGCCGCACCCTCGCTCGCATGCGGACGAACCTACCCATATCAGCCCCTGCCCCGGGGTGGCTCGTCCACAGGAACGTTGCCTCCTCGCACGCACCCCCGTCCCGCCTGCACCCCAGCTCGACGCCACCCGAGCACCCGCTCGGCCCCGCGGCCGCTCGACCCCTCACGCACGCCCCGATGCAACGCTCGTCGGCGCCGCACCCGTCGATGCAGGGATGAATGCAGCCCACGTGCACCTGGGCTGCGCCAGTCCTGCATCCATCCCTGCAGCCAGGCTCTCGCCGTGCACAGCCCGCCACGCCTCGCGGCGCATGCCTCAGCGATCGACGTCACGATCGGCCCCGTCGCGGGGTCCAGCGGCCGGCCCACCGCCGGACGGACATCTATGCGTATGAATTGATTCGCCCCGGTGCGCTCGCGGCCCTGAGGCCGAGACGGTGGTGGACCGATCAACCACCGATCACAGGGGGCCCCTCATGACCGCTCGACCCGCACCGACCGAGTCCACCACCACCTCCGCCACTACCACCTCCGGCCCCGAAGCCGCCCCGCCGGCCCGGGTCAACAAGCGGGCACACGTGTTCGGCACGCTCCTGCTGGTGCTCGGCGTCATCATGCTCGTCGGCGGTGCCGGCGCGTGGGGCGCCGTCGCCCAGGGGCTCTCGCAGGAGAAGGTCCACGTGACCGACAATGCGCCGGCGTTCAGCGGGCAGCGTGTCGACGCCCCGTGGGAGGCGTGGGCTCAGTCCGAGGCGATCCGCGCCGACCTGCAGGAGATGACGGGTGGGCGGACCTACGCCGAGGTCGATCGTGAGGACCCTGTCCGTCCGAGCGTCGCGACCGGCACGTTCCTGCGGGCGTCCCTCATGACCTCGGTGATCGGGTTCGGCGTCGCTCTCGCCGTCGTCGGCGTCAGCGTCGGGTTCGTGCTCGGCGGCCTGGGCCTGCGCAGCCTCGCCCGCCTCCCGGAGGTCCTGACGGCCTGAACCTCGCAGCGAGGTGAGCCGGTTCGGGCTAGCGGGCGGCGCCCTGCAGCGTGCCGGTCGTGGGCGAGTAGCGCGCGCCCTGGGTGGACCCGCTGACCGGCTCAGCCCGCGTCCCCGAACCTCGTCCACGTCCCCTCGGAGACCACGCTGACCGTGCCGTCGGCGACCGCGATCGCGGTCTGGTCGTCGATCGCGTACGACGGGACGCCGATCTCGGCCGCCCACCGCTGCGCGTCGGTGAGCGTGTTCGTCGGGAACCGGTCCAGGTGCGGGAAGATCGCGAAGTCGACGAGGCCGAGCGTGCGGTCGTCCGGCGCGCCCGCCCACTCGACGAAGTACTCGCCGATCCGCGGCGCCATCGCCATGCTGCCCGCGCTCACCCCGACCCAGACCGTGTCGGCGAGCGAGGGCAGCAGGTCGGCCAGTCCCGACTGGCGCGCCCAGTGGGCCAGGTACGTCGCGTCGCCGCCGTCGACCAGCAGCACGTCGGCAGCATCGACCCACGGGATCCAGCGCTCGGCTCCGATCGAGGCCAGAGCCGTCAGCTCGAGCACCCCGAGCGAGGCCCAGCCCAGGCCGGACAGGTACGGGTCGTCGGGACCGCCCGCGACCACGCGGCGCACCGACTCCGGTCCACACATCGGGTGGCCCCACTGCGCGGTGGGGACGACGAGCGCGCGGCTCTCCGCGACGGGCTTGCCGAGCATCCGCTCGAGCGCCGATCGGATGCTGGGGTTGGTGACGCCTCCGGACGTCAGCAAGAGCTTCACGGTGCCTCCGGGCTCGCGACGGGCAGGGCCGGGTCGATACCCCGATCGCCATCGAACCGCGCGTCCGCTCCTCGCGCACGACGCGGTGGTCCCGGGCTGACGTCGCTGTGTGCCGGAACGGGGGAGTCGGCCCCGCGGCCGCCCCTCGTCAGTCCGAGTTGTCCTGTTCTACGCTGATGCTCGACGACTGGGGGATCCGATGCAGCTTGCAGCCACTCGTGTCATCACCGACGACGTCGACGGCCTGGTCGCGTTCTACGAGCGGGTCACAGGGCTCACTGCGGAGCGCCTGCATCCGCTGTTCATGCGGTTCCGCACCCCGGCCGGGACGCTGGCGATCTCCTCCTCGCAGACGGTCCCGTTCCTCGGCGAAGGCGCGGCTCAGGCCCGGGCGAACCGCTCGGTGATCCTGGACTTCCTCGTCGACGACGTCGACGAGGTCTACGCGAGCCTCCGGGACGCGGTCGAGGAGTTCGTCAACGAGCCCACCGACATGCCGTGGGGGACCCGCTCGCTGCTGCTGCGCGACCCCGACGGCAACCTCGTCAACTTCTACGCACCCGTCACCGACGAGGCCCGGGCACGCGCCTGACGCGTCCGCGGCGAGGTCCGGGGCGACGCGCCGCCGGACGGCTGCGGGCGAGGCTCAGACCTCGTCGCGCCAGGTGTGCTGCGGGTCGTAGCCCAGAAGACGGCGTGCCTTGTCGATGGACAGGAGCGTCTCGCGGCCCTCGATCGGGCGCTTCACCGGGACGTCCGGGAAGTACTCGGCGACGAGCTCCGCCGACGGCCGGTCGAGCACCGAGTCGGGCGACGCGATGATGAACGCCTCGAAGCCGCGCAGGTCGCTCTCGAGCGCGAGCCGGACCGCGAGCGCCCCGTCGCGGGCGTCGATGTAGCTCCACAGGTTCCAGATCCGGCTGCGCGGGTCCGCCGCGAAGCCCGGGAACGCGGCGTAGTCGCCCGGCTCCATGACGTTCGAGAACCGCAGGCCGATGAGCTTGAGCTCGGGGTCCCAGCGCGTGAAGTGCCGGGCCATCTCCTCCTCGACCGCCTTGCCGAGGGAGTACGTGCTCTCCGGGCGGACGGCGTACTCCTCGTCGACCGGGACGTACGGCGGAGGCGTCTCGAAGGGCAGTCCGAGGACGGTCTCGCTGGACGCCCAGACGACGTTCTTGATGCCGGCACGGCGGGCGGCGCTGAACACGTGGTGGGTCGCGACGACGTTGTTCGCGAAGGTCGCACCGCTCGGACGCAGACCCGGCGCGGGGATCGCTGCCAGGTGCACGACCGCGTCGACACCGTCGTAGCGGTCGTCGATCCCCGCGAGCGCCTCGGTCACCTCGCCGAGATCCGTGAGGTCGACGCGCGTGAACAGCGCCGGCTGACCCACCGGCGGGAGCGCCGTGTCGACGTTGACCACGTCGTACCCGTGGGCTGCCAGGTCCTCGACGACCGCGCGGCCGAGCTTGCCGCTGCCGCCGGTGACGACGACGCGGCTCATGCGTGGGTCCCGGTGTGCGACGACGTCAGCGAGGGCCCGAGGACCAGCGGGGCGGCACCCGGGCACAGCGGTGTGCCGGGTGCGTGGCGAGGCAGATGCATGCGCACATCACATCACGACTCGGCGGGGTGGTCGGCGCTGCCGGCGGCCGCCCGTCCGCGCCCCCTCGCACCGGCCTCCCTGCCACGACGCGCTCAGTCGTCGTCGACGCCGCCGGTCCGTTCGGACGACACGGTGTGCGCCCACACGGCGGTGGCACCGCTGTGTCCGATGCGCACCGCCTGGACCATCGTGCCGGTCGCGACGACGAGGGACGCGCCGACGAGGACCAGCGCGACGGCCCGTGGGACGACCCCGCGCGCGGGGCCGTCCTCACCACGGCGCTCGCGCCACGTCGTCCAGAACAGCCCTGCGGCGATCACGGTCATGACGACCACCCAGGGCAGCAGCGACTCGGCGAGGTGCGAGTGGACCTCCACGGCGCCCGACTCCCCGACGCGCTCCTCCAGCGACTCGCCCGACTGGGTCGCGATCGGCACCAGCACGAGCGATGCCAGCGCGAGCAGGAGCGGCAGGGCGAACGCCCAGCGGCGGAACCGCGGCCACACGGCCGCGAGCACCAGGGCCAGGGCGGCGAGCGGGACGACGACCTCCACCGCGTGCACGACCAAGGGGTGCAGCGGCAGTCCGGCGATCGTGTCGAACATCGGTCCTCCAGCGCGAGCCCACGGGTGGCGACGCGGGTCGCCTCGCACGTCGACCCAGGTCGTCCCGGCACCTGCCGCAGGAGCGGCGCCGGGCGTTGCGGCGACTCTTCTCGCGCTGCCTGGGCGTCTCCTCGACGTCACCTGGGAGATCGTCGTGAGAACCGGGACGACTGCAGGGCCGTGCTCGACGACGTGGGCGGACGACGCTAGCCGGTGCCGGCTTCGAGGAACGGCTGGTACATGAGCCGGCCGTGGTTGGCCGCGAGGAACTCGTCGTCCACCTCGTTCCCGGCCAGGTCGAGCACCCGCCGCCGCAGGACGTTGTGACGCGTGAAGACGCCGGGCAGGTCGTTCCGCATCTCGTGCGCGGCCTCGTACACCTCGTAGGTGTGCAGCGGGGCATGGTCACTGGTCCACGCCCCGACCAGGTGCGTCTGCGTGACCGTCAGGGACAGCCGGAAGGTCGCCGCGGTGCGGTTCTCGATCTGCAGGTCGAGCACCGGCCACGAGCACGTGGCGCCGCTGCCGAAGGGCTGCGTGCGGCCGTTGTCCGGGAAGACGTCGTAGGTGTGGCGCCAGCGCTCGACCACGGTCAGCGGTGAGTGCACGGTCATCCAGTACAGGAGGTTCGTCATCTGGCACAGCCCGCCGCCGACGCCCTCGTCGACCTCTCCCTGCCGCAGGACCAGGCCGTCCTTGAACCCGCGCCGGTAGCTCGGTCGCCCGACCACGCGCCAGAAGGACATCCGCTGCCCCGGCCGCAACGCGCTGCCGTCCAGCCGCGCGGCGGCGATCGCGAGGTTCACCGCCTTGTTCTCCTGCAGCCGACGGTCCACACCGACGAGCTCACGGAAGATCGGGGTGCGGTGAGCCGCGACGGCGTGCTCGAAGCCCTCCACCGTCACGCGGTCCAGCCGCGCCCGCACGCCGGACCGGCGCCACTGCCACTCGCGACGCAACCGCCACACGGCCGGCCCGAGGGACCCGCGGGCGCGTTCTCGCACAGAACCGGTGACCGTCGACGTCCCGCCCGACCTCGTACCCACCGCTGCTCCGCCCCCACAGGGTGTGACCCCGCACCCGAGAGCGCTGATGCGCTCGTCGGACGTGATCGTCCCGTCCCGGACGCGGCTCGGCAAGGCCCCCGCGTCGACCATCCGGCGATCCGTGGACGACGGGCGTCCCGGCCACGGCCGTCACCAGCCCTGGGTGCCCGGTCCGCCCTTGAACGGTCCGACGACGGCCGAGGTGATCCAGCCGCCGTAGAAGCCCCCCTCCTGGGGCTGGACGACCTCGCCGTCGACCGTGCAGCGGTCCACCGCGCCCGGCATCACAGCGATCGCGCCCGCGAGCACCTCGTAGCCCGGCGCCGGATCGGGGTACGTCCACCCTGCACGGGCCGCCACCTTCCCCCCGCCGACGAGGTCGACGTACGCCGCCTGCCCCTTCCACTCGCACCACGACGCTCCGGGGGCGGCGCGCACCGACCCGGCGACGAACGCCGACCGGGGCAGGTAGAACGTGGGCGGGTGGCTCGTCTCCAGCACGCGCCAGCTCGAGGACGTCCGTGCCACCACCTCGCCGCCGAGCACGACCGTGAGCTCGGCCGCGCATGCCTCGACACGCGGGGGCCGCGGGTAGTCCCACACGGACTCCTGCCCGGGTCCGGGGCGGATCGGGACGGGACGAGGCACGTCTTCGACGGTACGTCGCCCCCGGCTTCGTCGCAGGTCCGGCGTCCCGGCGGCCGTGCGCAGCTCTCGCGCTCCCGGCAGCGTGGTCAGGCCAGGTGCTTCTGCCAGACCGCCGCGACACCGTCCGCCACGAAGCCGAGCGCGACGTTGATCGCGAGCATGTGGGCGTTCTCCTGCGCGTTCCACGTGTGGATCCGCTCCATGCCCGGCCGCCACGCCGCGAGCGCACGCAGGTTCGCGACCTTGACGAGCATCCCGAGGCGGTGCCCGCGGTGCTCGGGCAGCACGAGCGTGTCCTCCTGGAACCCGAACGGGACCTCGGGGAAGGGCACCTGGAGCACCGTGAAGGCGACGAGCTCGCCCGACGCGACGTGCTCGGCCACCGCGATCAGCACGTGCTGCTGCTGGCCTGCGAGGTCCGTGAGGTGGCTGCGCACGCGGTCGGCGTCCCACGGGTCCTCGTCGTAGTCGACCTCGCCGAGCGGCACGTCCGTGCTCATCCGGGTCCACAGCCGCGCGAGGTCGTCGAGACGATCCTCGGGGATCTCGTCGCGCCACGTGGCGATCCGGTAGGTGTCACCGGCCGCGGCGGCGGCCTCGTCGCCGAGCCGGTCGAGCACCGGCGACGGGACCGGCAGGTGCAGCGTGGAGTGGCGACCGACCTGCTCGAGCGCGTAGCCGCGCTCGAGCGAGACGACCGCCTCGGGCGAGTCGACCGGCACGCGGCCCGCACCCGTGCGGGGTTCGAGCGCCCCCGGTCCCGCGGGCGGCTCCGGGGCGTGCGGTGCCGTGTAGACGACG
>JAEYUL010000010.1 GCA_023432565.1 Actinomycetes bacterium
CCGTCCCAGCCGTCGGTCAGGAGCGCCTCGCGCATCTCGGCGACGAGGCCGCGCGCCCGCTCGGCGACGTCCGTCAGGCCGCGGCGCTCCGCGAGCTCGGCGTACTGCTCGCCGTACAGGACGAACTGCGCCGCGATGAACGTGGACTCGGCGACCCCGCCCTCCTGGTTCTCGGTGGTCTGGAACGACTCACCGGGCGTGGTGGAGAAGCAGTTGAGGTTGAGGCAGTCGTTCCAGTCCGCGCGGCCGATCAGCGGCAGACCGTGCGGGCCGCGGTGGGTGACCGTGAACTCGAACGAGCGCGTCAGGTGCTCGAACAGCGGCACCTCCGAGCCCGGCTCGTTGTCGAACGGCACGGGCTCGTCGAGGATCGAGAAGTCCCCGGTCTCCTTGATGTACGCCGCGGTGCCCGCGATCAGCCATAGCGGGTCGTCGTTGAAGCCCGAGCCGATGTCGTTGTTCCCGCGCTTCGTCAGCGGCTGGTACTGGTGGTACGCCGAGCCGTCCGCGAACTGCGTCGAGGCGATGTCGATGATGCGCTCGCGCGCCCGCTCCGGGATCAGGTGGACGAAGCCCAGGAGGTCCTGGTTGGAGTCGCGGAAGCCCATGCCGCGGCCGATGCCGGTCTCGAAGAACGACGCCGAGCGGGACATGTTGAACGTGACCATGCACTGGTACTGGTTCCAGATGTTGACCATCCGGTCGAGCTTGTCGTCGCTCGAGGTCACCGAGTAGGTGGACAGCAGCGACGTCCAGTAGTCCTGCAGCTGCGCGAGCGCGGCGTCGGCCTGCTCGGCGGTGGCGAACCGCGACAGCAGCGCGTGCGCGCGCTCCTTGTTGATGACCTGGTGGGCGTCGTCGGCCCACTTCTCCTCGTCGGGGTTCTCGACGTAGCCGAGCACGTAGACCAGCTCGCGGGACTCACCCGGTGCGAGCGTGAGGTTCACCTGGTGCGAGCCGATCGGGTACCAGCCGGAGGCGACGGAGTTCGTCGCCTCACCCTTGAGCGGGACGGACGCCTCGCCGAGGGAGTTGTACGCGCCGACGAACGAGTCGCGGTCCGTGTCGAAGCCGTCCGCACGGGTGTTGACCGCGAACACCGCGTAGTGGTCCCGCCGCTCGCGGTACTCGGTGCGGTGGTAGATCGCCGAGCCGTGCGGCGACTCCTGCTCGATCTCGACCTCGCCGATCGACAGGTTGCGCTGGTAGTTCGTCTGGTCGTCCTGGGCGTTCCACAGGCAGAACTCGACGAACGAGAACAGCGACAGCGTCTTGTCGCCGTCCGAGGTGTTGGTGACCGTGACCTTCTGGATCTCGGCGGTCTCGCCGACCGGCACGAAGAAGTCGGTGTCGACCCGCACCCCGTTGCGCTCACCCGTGATCCGCGAGTAGCCCAGGCCGTGACGCGCCTCGAAGTGGTCGAGGTCCGCCTTGACCGGCAGCCACGACGGCGTCCACACGTCCCCGCCGTCGTTGACGTACAGGTATCGGCCGCCCGCGTCCGCGGGGATGTTGTTGTAGCGGTAGCGCGTCAGACGGCGCATCTTGGCGTCGCGGTAGAACGAGTAGCCACCGGCCTGGTGCGACAGCAGCGAGAAGAACTGCTCCGAGCCCAGGTAGTTGATCCACGGGTACGGCGTGTGCGGGGTCGTGATGACGTACTCGCGTGCCTCGTCGTCGAAGTGCCCGTAGCGCATGGGGATGGCCTCTCGCGGTGCTCGGTGCCGGGGCCCCTGCGGTCCGGTGCTGCCCTGCGCCCGGTGGCCGTCGGTGTCCCTCGTGGTCGGTGCGAGAGCGCTCCCATGCGCCTCGCGAGACAGGACTATAGCGGGCGAGCACGTGCGGGAGAACCGCAGGCAGGGCGCGGCGGGAGCGCGCCGGCAGGACCGGTCCGCGGAAGGGCACGAGCCCCGCACCCGGCGGGCACTACCGTGGACGCCGTGCTGCTCTCCGACCGTGACATCAGGGCCGAGCTCGAGTCGGGCCGCGTGGCCCTCGAACCGTACGACCCGGCGATGATCCAGCCGTCGAGCATCGACGTGCGCCTCGACCGGTTCTTCCGCCTGTTCGACAACCACAAGTACCCCTTCATCGACCCCGCCGCCGAGCAGCCGGACCTCACCCGGCTCGTGGAGGTCCCGGCCGGGGAGTCGTTCGTGCTGCACCCGGGCGAGTTCGTGCTCGGGTCGACGTTCGAGCAGGTGACCCTGCCCGACGACATCGCCGCGCGCCTCGAGGGCAAGTCGTCCCTCGGGCGCCTGGGCCTGCTCACGCACTCGACCGCGGGCTTCGTCGACCCCGGCTTCTCGGGTCACGTGACGCTCGAGCTGTCCAACGTCGCGACGCTGCCGATCGTCCTGTACCCCGGCATGAAGATCGGCCAGCTGTGCTTCTTCCGGCTCTCGTCCGCGGCCGAGCACCCCTACGGCTCGTCCCGCTACGGCTCGCGGTACCAGGGCCAGCGTGGCCCGACCGCCTCGCGCTCCTGGCAGAACTTCCACCGCACGGAGGTGTGACGCGATGACGCGTGACCTGCCGCGTCTTCCCCTGTCCGACGAGGGTGTACGCACCCGACACCTGCTCGCGCTGCCCGAGGGTGTCCAGCCCGACGAGGTCGAGGTCCTCGCCGCGAGCCGGTTCCTCAACGCCCGCTGGGAGGAACCCGAGGGCGACACCTCGACGCAGCGCGCGCGCCCGCTGACCGCCGCGTTCGGGCTGCGCCTGACCGGCCCGCGACCCCAGGCGCGCGTGCTGCGCCTGACTCGGCACTCGACGCTCGTCGGCCCCTACGCCGTCACCCCGGAAGACGCCCTGACGCTGGGCCTTCCCGCCACGACGACCACGGCGTTCGACGTCGTCTGCCCGCGCGACCGCGGCGCGAAGCCCGCTCCCGGCGGCGACCGGCACGGTCTCAAGCGCGCGTTCCCCGACGGCTACCCGAACCGCGAGGAGGAGCGCGTCCTGCTGTGGCTGGTGGCCGCCGCGCGTCGGCTCGGCGGCGCGGTGCGCACCGGCGGCTCCGGCGTGGTGCTGCAGCCCGACATGGAGAGCGCGATCGACCTCACGGTGTTCTCCGACCGGTGGGTCGAGCCGGCGGACGCGCTGGCCGTCGTCCAGCGTGCCGCGCCGCGCGCCCGGCTGTCCGTCCCGACGAGCGAGTGGGACGGGCCGATGCCCGGCGCCGGACGCCAGGACGGCCACGCGCTGACCGGCATGCCCGAGCCAGGCGGGTCCGGCCTGCGCGATGCACTCCTGCAGCACGGGGTGCTCGATCCCGACGAGCGTCGCCGCCTGCAGATGGAGGCCGCCGCGTTCGACGAGCTCATGCTCGCCGCACCGCCGGCTGCCGAGTCGTTCGGCGTGCTCGTCGAGCTGGGCGTCGACGGGATGATCGCCGTCGAGGCCTCCGAGGAGCGGGACCTGCCGCCGCTCCTTCAGGGCCTGCCGTGGACGCAGCAGGGCGTGGTCGCCTACCGCGTGCGCTGGGAGCCGCTCCTGATCGAGGAGCTCGAGCTGGAGAAGCCGTCGTTCGAGCACCGCGTCGCGCGCACCCGCAGCGCGCCGGTCGTGCAGGCCATCGCTCGCGCCCTGCACGCCGCCGTCGGCGGCGAGATCGCCGACGAGGCCGACTTCCTCATCGACCCCGCCGACCTCTGACCCCGCTCCACGCACCCTGCCGTTCCTCCGGCTGACCAACGTCGAGACCGGTGCGAGCGCGGGTTCGGCGTCGGGTGGTCCGTCGGGACTGTGGTCGCTCCGGTTGTGGCCGGCCGTTCCCGGAGCTCTGCCAGGGTCGTTCGGCGAGGAGCGCGCGGATGATCGCCGTCGGATCGTCGGCCGTGGGGGTGCTGGCGGCGCACCTGCGGACGTGAGCGCCCGGCGTCAGGACGAGGTGGGGGCCGCGAGGCGGTCGCGCAGGAGGAGGGCGATGTCGGCGACCTCCGGGACGCCCACCGCGGGGCCAGGCTGCGCGGCGGACGACGAAGCCGCGTCCGTCGAGGTCGCGGCGGCGACGCCGTCGGTGAGCATGACCGTGCAGTAGGGGCACGCGGTGGCGATGACGTCCGCGCCGGTGGCGATCGCCTCGCTCGCGCGGGCGGTGGAGATGCGCGTGCCGATGGACTCCTCCATCCAGACCCGCGCACCGCCCGCGCCGCAGCAGAACGAGTCCTGGCCCGAGCGGGGCATCTCCGCGACCTGGACGCCGGGGATCGCGCCGAGCAGCTCGCGCGGCGGGGAGTAGACCTGGTTGTGCCGGCCCAGGAAGCACGGGTCGTGGTAGGTGACGGTGCGCTCGTCGTCGGCCGGCAGCAGCGTGAGGCGACCGTCGGCGACGAGCCGGTCCAGCAGCACCGTGTGGTGCACCACCTCGTACCGGCCGCCGAGCTGCGGGTACTCGCGGCTGATGGTGTTGAAGCAGTGCGCGCACGTCACGACGATGCGCTGCGCGCCGACCTCGTTGAGCACCTCGACGTTCTGCGCAGCGAGCATCTGGTAGAGCAGCTCGTTACCGGCGCGGCGGGCCGGGTCGCCCGTGCACGTCTCGCCGTCGCCGAGCACCGCGAAGCTCACCCCGGCGGCGTGCAGGAGCTCGGCCACAGCCCTCGTCGTGCGCTTGGCGCGGTCCTCGTACGCCCCCGCGCAGCCGACCCAGAACAGGTACTCGACGTCGGCCGCCGACTCCACGTCCGCGCCCACCACCGGCACCTCGAAGTCCAGGCCCTTGGCCCAGTCGAGCCGTGCGCGGGCGGGCAGACCCCACGGGTTGCCCTGCCGCTCGAGCTTGGTGAACGTGCCGCCGAGCTCCTTGGGGAACGCGGACTCCATGAGCACCTGGTAGCGCCGCATGTCGACGATCGCGTCGACGTGCTCGATGTCCACCGGGCACTGCTGCACGCACGCCCCGCACGACGTGCACGCCCACAGCGCGTCCGCGTCGATCACGCCCGTGCCGATGAGGTCGAGGCCCGCGTGCTCGTCGTCGAGGGTGCGGGTCCCGTCCGGCGCGCGCAGGTACGGGGCGGTCGCAGCGGCGTGGTCGCGCAGCGCGAGCGTCACCAGCTTCGGGGACAGCGGCTTGCCCGTGGCCCAGGCGGGGCACTGGTCCTGGCAGCGACCGCACTCGGTGCACGTCGCGAAGTCGAGCAGGCCCTTCCAGGTGAAGTCCTCGATCGCGCCGACGCCCAGGCGCGCGTCGTCGGGCAGGTCCTCGAGCGCGGCCAGGTCGACCGGCGCGCCGTCCGCGAGCGTCAGCGGCTGCAGCGGGCCGAGTGCCGGGGTGCCGTCGGGCTCGCGCCGCGCGTACACGTTGACCAGGCCCAGGAACCGGTGCCAGGCCACGCCCATCGTCGGCTGCAGCCCGATCACCACGAGCCAGCTCATCGACACGACGATCTTGACGGTCGCCACGACGACGACCGCGGTCTCGAGCGTGCTCGTCGCCGTGCCCTGCCAGGCCTGCCCCAGCCACGCGGTCAGCGGGAAGTGCAGCGCGGACGCGGTGCCCTGCCCGGCGGCGGCCGCGAGCGCGTACTCGAGCCCGCGCAGCACGATCACGGCGAGCACGACGACGAGGACGGTCGCCTCGACGAAGAACGCCTGCCACTGCGTGGACCCGAAGAACCGGGACCGGCGCTGCACGTCCGGCGGCTGCGAGGCGCGCGGCCGGATCCGTAGGCGCAGCACGATCAGCGCGAGGATCCCGACGAGCGACGTCCAGGCCAGCAGCTCGATCGCCCACTGCAGCGGCACGAGGTGCCCGATCAGCGGCAGCGTGGCGCTCGGCGAGACGACCTGCAGGTACCCGGTCGCGAGCGTCACCGCGAGCACGGGGAACGACACCATGACGACCCAGTGCGCCACGCGGACCACCGGGCGGTGCTGGAACCGCCCGTGCCCCAGCACCTCGCGCGCGAGCGTCCCCAGCCGCTGCCCGACGGGCGTGAGCCGCCGCGCGGGCGTGGGCCGGCCGATGCCGACCGTGCGCGTGATCCTCGTCGCCCCCCGGGCGAACGACCACACGCCGACGACGGTCGCCGCGACGACGACGACCAGGCAGCCCCACTGCACCCCGTTCACCCTCCCAACCTACCGACCACCCCACCCCACCCCACCCCAGCCCACCCCGCCCCCCGCCGCTGCCCACCCCCGCCCTCGCTCACCCCGCGAGCGCGGGTGATCGGGCGCGAGTGCGGGGCGCGGGAGCCAGCGCTCGTAGCGGTTCGCCCGCGCTCGGGGTCGGTGGCGTCGGGGCCGGGCGTGTTCGTCAGGGTGTGGTGTCTGGCGCGAGCGCGGGTGGTCGGGCGCGAGCGCGGGGCGGGCGAGCCAGCGCTCGTAGCGGTTCGCCCACCCCCGCCCTCGCTCACCCCGCGAGCGCGGGTGATCGGGCGCGAGCGCGGGGCGCGCGAGCTAGCGCTCGTGGCGGTTCGCCCGCGCTCGGGTCGGTGGCGTCAGTGCCGGGCGTGTCTCGTCAGCGCGGATGTCTGGCGCGAGCGCGGGTGATCGGGCGCGAGTGCGGGGCGGGTGGGGCGGCGCTCGTAGCGGTTCGCCCGCGCTCGGGGTGGGGTTGCCCGCGTGCGGGTGGGGTGTGCTCCCGTGCGGGTGGGGTGTGCTCGCGTGGGGGTGGGGTGCTCGCGTGGGGGTGGGGTGTGCTCGCGTGGGGTGCCTGCCGCGTGAGCGCGGGGGCGTGAGGGGGGTCACGGTTCGGGTTCGGGGGCCGGGTGGCGGGCATCGGGTTGGTAGAGTCTTGACCGATCCCCTGCCCCGGCACGAGGTCGCCCGGAACGATTCGGACGACTCGATTCTGGCGACCTCGCTGCGCCCCGACAGGACGGAGTCCGATCGCGTGCAGCTGCTGCTCCTCGTCCACCTCGCAGCAGCCCTCGTTGCGCCCACTCTCATCAGGCTGTGGGGACGCAAGGCGTTCTGGGCCCTCGCCGCGGCGCCCGCCTCCGCCGCCGTCTGGGCGCTGAGCTGGACCGCGCAGGTCCAGCGCGGCGACGGTCCGGTCGAGAGCGCTCAGTGGATCCCCGCGCTCGGCCTCGACCTGACGTTCCGGCTCGACACGCTCTCGTGGCTCATGACGCTCGTCGTCGGCGGGGTCGGCGCGCTCGTGCTGATCTACTGCGCGGCGTACTTCTCGGCCTCGGCGCAGGGGCTCGGTCGGTTCGGCGCGGTGTTCGTCGCGTTCGCAGGAGCGATGCTCGGCCTCGTCACGGCCGACGACATGATCCTGATGTTCATCTTCTGGGAGCTGACCACGGTCACCTCCTACCTGCTGATCGGTCACTACAGCGACCGCAAGGCGAGCCGTCGCGCCGCGATGCAGGCGATCGTCATCACCACCGCGGGCGGGCTCGCGATGCTCGTCGGCGTGGTCCTGCTCGGGCAGGCCGCGGGGACGTACCGGCTCAGCGAGGTGATCGCGAACCCGCCCAGCGGCACGGCCGTGACCGCCGCGATCGCGTGCCTGCTCGCGGGTGCGGCGACGAAGTCCGCGCTGCTGCCGTTCCACTTCTGGCTGCCCGCGGCGATGGCTGCGCCGACGCCCGTCTCGGCGTACCTGCACGCCGCGGCGATGGTCAAGGCGGGGGTGTACCTCGTCGCGCGGTTCGCGCCGGCGTTCTCGCAGCACGAGCTGTGGCGGTGGACCATCGTCGTGCTCGGCTGCGGGACCTTGCTGCTCGGCGGCTACCGCGCGTTGCGGCAGCACGACCTCAAGCTCGTCCTCGCGTTCGGCACCGTGAGCCAGCTCGGCCTGATCACGCTGCTCGTCGGACTCGGGACGCGCGCCACCGCGCTCGCCGGCCTGGCGATGCTCGGCGCGCACGCGATGTTCAAGGCGACGCTGTTCCTGGTCGTCGGCGTGGTCGACGCCGCGACCGGCACCCGTGACCTGCGGCGGCTGTCCGGTGTCGGCAGAGAGCTCAAGCTCACGGCGCTCGCGGGCGCGCTCGGCACCGCGAGCATGATCGGGCTGCCGCCCTTCGCGGGGTACGTGGCCAAAGAGGCCGGGCTCGAGGCGATCGAGCACCTGCAGGACGACGCCGTCGGGCTGAGCGTCCTGGTCAGCGTCGCGATCGGCTCGGTGCTGACCGTCGCGTACGGCCTGCGCCTGTGGTGGGGTGCCTTCGCGACGAAGCGCGCGGTCATCCCCGAGTCGGCGGTCGCCCACGAGGCCGTGGCGACCCAGGCCGACGGCGCGCGCAGCCCCGGTTCGACGAGCCGGGTGGCCACGCAGCCGGACGCCGAGCCCGCGGCGATCTCCCACCCGTCGTTGCTGCTGGTCTGGCCCGCGATGATCCTCGGGGTGCTGGGGCTGGCCGTCGCGCTCCTGCCGCAGCTCGGCGAGCACCTGCTCAGCCCGTACGCCTCCACGCTCCCCGTCGGCGAGCCCGGGCACCTCGCGCTGTGGGTCGGGTTCACCCCGACGCTCGTGCTGACGCTCGGGATCCTGCTCGTCGGCGCCGTGCTGTTCGCGGTGCGGGAGCGGGTCGAAGCCGTGCAGGGGCGGCTGTCCTATCGAGGACCCGACGCGGACCGCATCTACCGCCGGTCGATGCGACGCCTCGACGACGTCGCGGCGGACGTGACCGCGGCGACGCAGCGTGGCTCGTTGCCGCTGTACGTCGGGGTCGTGCTCGTCGTCTTCACGTTCGGCGTCAGCACGAGCCTGATCGCGGGCACGCGGATGCCGCAGTCCGTGACCGGCTGGGACCACCCCGCGCAGGTGCTGTTCGCGGCCGCGGTGATCGTCTCCGCGATCCTCGTCGCGCGCGCCCGCCGCCGCCTCAAGGCGGTGATCCTGCTCGGGATCGGCGGCTACGCGGTGGCGGGACTCTTCCTGCTGCAGGGGGCGCCCGATCTGGCCCTCACGCAGGTCCTCACCGAGACGGTCACGCTCGTCGTGTTCGTGCTCGTGCTGCGCCGGATCCCGCCGTACTTCTCCGACCGCCCCCTCGTGGCGTCCCGGTGGCTGCGGCTTGCCATCGGGCTGGCGGTCGGCCTGACGGTCGCGGGCATCGCGCTGGTCGCCCCGTCGGCGCGGATCCACGCCCCTGTCACCGAGCACTTCGCCGAGGAGGCCGTGACCTGGGGCGGCGGCAAGAACATCGTCAACGTCACGCTCGTCGACATCCGCGCGTGGGACACGATGGGCGAGATCTCCGTGCTGCTGGTCGCGGCGACCGGCGTCGCCTCGCTCGTGTTCCTCTCGCGGCGCACGGGGCAGATCTTCCGCGCGCGGGACGCGAAGCCCGAGCGTGCGGTCTGGGCGGGGCTGGACCCGATGGCGGCGCTGCGGCGCGGCACGGACCAGGCGCGCATCGACGCGCCGACGACGAACCGGGAGTGGCTGCGCGCGGGTGTGACGCTCGCACCCCAGCGGCGCTCGGTGATCTTCGAGGTCGTCGTGCGGCTGCTGTTCCACAGCATGGTCGTGTACTCGGTCTTCCTGCTGTTCAGCGGGCACAACCAGCCGGGCGGCGGGTTCGCCGCGGGTCTGGTCACGGGCATCGCGCTGACGGTGCGGTACCTGGCGGGCGGGCGTTACGAGCTCGGGGAGGCAGCTCCCGTGCAGCCGGGTGTGCTGCTCGGCACGGGCCTGTTCCTGTCCGCGGGTGTCGGGCTCGTCGGGCTGCTCGCGGGGGGCTCGGTCCTGCGCTCGTGGATCGTGGACCTGCACCTGCCGCTGCTCGGGGACGTGCACCTGGTGACGAGTCTGTTCTTCGACATCGGCGTGTACCTGGTCGTCGTCGGGCTCGTGCTGGACATCCTGCGCTCGCTCGGCGCCGAGCTGGACCGGCGCGCCGAGACCGGCGAGGACCCGCCGTTCGACTCGAGCACTTCCCGTGCCGGGGACGAGGTGTCGCGATGATCGACATGGCCCCGAACCTCACGCTCGTCGTCGCGATCGCGGTGCTGTTCGCCGCGGGCGTGTACCTGGTGCTCGAGCGCTCGCTGTCGCGCGTGCTGATCGGGCTGATCCTGCTGGGCAACGGCGCGAACCTGCTCTTCCTGGTCGCGGGCGGGCGCGCGGGACGCCCGCCGATCGTCGGGACGGCCGACGAGCGGCAGATGTCGGACCCGCTCCCGCAGGCGATGGTGCTCACCGCGATCGTCATCACCCTCGGCATGACCGCGTTCCTGCTCGCGATGGCCTACCGGTCCTGGCAGCTGCAGCGGCACGACGAGGTCCAGGACGACGTCGAGGACCGGCGTATCGCGCGCCTCGCCGCGATCGACGAGCGCGCGGTCACCGACGCCGACACCGAGGCCACCCGCCAGTCGCTGGACGAGGAGGCGCAGGAGGCGCGCGACGAGGTCGACGACGGCCTCGTGCACGACGAACGCCCCGACGACGAACGCCCCGACGACGACCGCCGTGACCAGGAGGTGACACCGTGAGCGACTGGACCTGGGTCGTGCCGCTGCCGGTCGTCATCCCGCTGTTCGCCGCGGGCCTGACGCTCGCGCTGTACCGGCGCCCGCGCGTCCAGCCGATCGTCTCGGTCAGTGCGCTCGCGCTCGTGCTGGTGGCCTCGGTGACGCTGCTCGTCCTTGCCGACGACGGCCCGTTGGTCGTCGACGTGGGCGGCTGGGCGGCACCCGTCGGCATCAACCTCGTCGCGGACCGGCTCTCGGCACTCATGCTGAGCGTGTCGTCGGCGGTCACGCTCTGCGTCCTGCTCTACTCGCTCGCGCAGGGCCGGGACGACGACGAGGAGTCCGCGCCCGTCTCGATCTACCACCCGACGTTCCTGGTGCTCGCGGCGGGCGTCGCGAACGCGTTCCTGTCGGGCGACCTGTTCAACATCTACGTCGGCTTCGAGATCCTGCTCGCGGCGTCGTTCGTGCTCATCACGCTCGGCGGCACGCGCGACCGGATCCGCGCAGGCACGATCTACATCGTCGTCGCGCTGCTGTCCTCGGTGCTGTTCCTCGTCGCGATCGCGGCCGTCTACGCGGCGACCGGCACGGTCAACCTCGCGCAGCTCGCGCTGCGCCTGCCGGAGATCGACCCCGGCACACGCCTGACGCTGCAGGTCCTCCTGCTGCTCGCGTTCGCCGTCAAGGCGGCCATCTTCCCGCTCTCGGCGTGGCTGCCCGACTCCTACCCGACCGCACCCGCACCCGTCACGGCGGTGTTCGCCGGCCTGCTGACGAAGGTCGGGGTCTACGCGATCATCCGCACGCAGACGCTGCTGTTCCCGGGCGGTGAGCTCGACGACGTCCTGATGTGGGCGGCGCTGGCGACGATGCTCGTCGGGATCCTCGGTGCGGTCGCGCAGGACGACATCAAGCGACTGCTGTCCTTCACGCTGGTCAGCCACATCGGCTTCATGCTGTTCGGCATCGCGCTGTCGTCGCAGGCCGGGTGGACCGCGGCGATCTTCTACGTCGTGCACCACATCACCGTCCAGACGGCTCTGTTCCTCGTCGTGGGGCTCGTGGAACGCGTCGGCGGGTCGACGTCCCTGACCCGACTGGGCGGGCTCGCGAAGGTCGCGCCCGTGCTCGCGATCTTGTTCTTCGTGCCCGCCATGAACCTCGGGGGCATCCCGCCGCTGTCCGGGTTCCTCGGCAAGCTCGGCCTGCTGCAGGCGGGTGTCGCCGCCGGCACGCCATTGGCCTACGTGCTCGTCGTCGGATCGGTGCTCACCTCGCTGCTGACGCTGTACGCACTGGTCAAGGCGTGGAACAAGGCGTTCTGGCAGTCGCCGCACGACGACCCACGGCCGGTGCGCATGCCGTTCGGGATGGTCGGGCCGACCGCCGCGCTGATCGGCATCGGGCTGGCGCTGACGTTCGCGGCCGGTCCGCTGTACGCGTACACCGAGCGTGCGGCGAGCGCACTCACGCTGCGGACCACGTACGTCTGGGCGGTCCTGCCGGACGGTGAGCGCGGCGACGGCGAGTCCGCCGACGTCAGCGAGGAGCAGACGGACCAGGGTGCGCTCGTGCCCGCCGACGAGGCAGGGGAGGACGAGTGAGCCTGCACGCACGCCGCGCGCGACGACTGCCCTGGGGGACCGTCGTCTGGCTGACCGTCGTCTGGGTGTTCCTGTGGGGCGACCTGAGCGTGGCGAACGTCGTCGCGGGCGTGGTGCTCGCGCTGCTCGTGACGCTCGGGCTGCGGATGACGCCGGTGGACTTCCACGGCCGGATCCGCCCGTGGGGCGTGGTGCGGCTGCTCGCCCGGTTCGCGTGGGACCTGGTGCGCGCGTCGTTCGAGGTCGCGCTCATCGCACTGCGGCCGGGCCACACGCCGCACGGTGCGGTGATCGGCGTGCAGCTGCGCAGCCACTCCGACCTCTACCTGACGATGGTCGCCGAGCTGTGCTCGCTCGTCCCGGGCTCGCTCGTGGTCGAGGCGCACCGCCTCACCGGGCGGCTGTACCTGCACGTGCTGGACGTCGAGGCGTCCGGTGGCATCGAGGCGGCGCGCCAGTCGGTGCTCGACCAGGAGGAGCGCGTGCTGCGCGCGTTCGCGTCCGACGCGGAGCTGCGCGCCGCGGGACTGCTCGACCGGGCGGAGGTGCACTCATGACGTGGGTCGTGGTGGCGTGCGGGGTGATGATCGCCGTGGGTGCCGCGTTGGCGATCGTGCGCGCGGAGAAGGGCCCGTCGATGCTCGACCGGACCGTCGCGCTCGACGTGACGGTCACGGCCGTGATCGCGTCGTTCGCCCTCTACGCCGCGTTGCAGCGGCGCACCGACGTGGTGCCCGTGCTGGTCGTGCTGTCGCTCGTCGGGTTCGTCGGGTCGGTGACGATCGCGCGGTTCGCGGCCGTCGAGCCCGTCGGGGAGGGCCGCGTGCGCACGCGCGAGGAGGTCGCCGCCGAGGAGGCCGCGCGCCGCGAGGCGGAGGAGGCCGAGCTGCGGGCCGGGCTGGACCGGTCCGAGCACGGCGGGCCTGCGGACGGGGAGGTCCGATGAGCGCGTGGGACACGGTCGCGGACGTCGTCTCGGTCGTCTGCATGCTCGGCGGCTCGTTCCTGGTGCTCGCGGCGGGGGTCGGCGTCCTGCGGTTCCCCGACCTGCTGGCCCGCATGCACGCCGGCACGAAGCCTCAGGTGCTCGGTCTGGTCCTGGTGCTCGTCGGCCTGGGGTTGCGGCTGCGCTCGGGGGGTGCCGTGTGGGCGCTCGTGCTGGTCGCGGTGTTCGGCCTGCTCACGGCACCTGTCGCGGCGCACATGGTGGGCCGTGCGGGGTACCGCACGGGCAAGGTGCGCAGCGACCTGCTGGTCACGGACGAGCTGACGCGTGACCTGGCGGAGGCGCGCACGCGCGACCAGTCGGACCCCGGGCCCCAGTCCTGACGCGCGTCGCTCGGCCCTGACGCGCGCGCTCGGCCCTGGGGCGCGTCGCTCGGCCCTGACGAGCCGCCGCGCGGCCCGTCAGCGGATGGAGGTGCGGTCCTTCGGGCGAGCCACGAGCCGCCCGTTCTCGAGCTCGACCACGCGATCGGCGAGCCGGGCCAGCTCGGGATCGGCGGTGGCGACGACGACGGCGACGCCGACGTCGCGTGCCGTCGCCACCAGCAGCCCGAACAGCGCGAGGGCGTGCCACGGGTCGAGCCCCGAGGTCGGGTCGTCAGCGAGGACCGCACGGGGCTGGTGCACGAGCGCCCGAGCGACCGCGGCCCGCTGCCGCTGACCGACCGACACCGCGTCCGGCAGGCGGTTCGCGCCCGCGCCGACGAAGAGCCGGTCGAGCAGCGCCTCGGCGTGCTCGCGGGCGAGGTCGGCGGGGACGTTCATGCGCAGCAGCGGGAGCTCGACGTTCTCGACGAGTGTCAGCTCGGGCAGCAGCTCGTCGTCGGGGAAGACCAGCCCGAGCGTGCGCAGGCGGGTCGCGGCGAGCTCGTGGGGCCGCAGCTCGGCCAGGTCGACGCCGTCGAGCCGCACCCGGCCAGCAGCGGGCTTGGCGAGGCCCGCGAGGCACTGCAGCATCGTGGTGGTGCCCGACCGCAGCGGCCCGAGCAGGGCCACGGCCTCGCCCGCGGCGACCTCGAGGTGGGCGCCGAGCAGCTCGGCAGGTGATCCGGCGCGAGCGACGAGGTCGCGGGCGGAGAGCACAGACATGGCGCCTCGCAGCGGTGCATGGAGAGTGCATCGGTCAGCGGTCAACAGGTCGCCCGGAGGGACCCGCTGCGAGGCATCCTGGCGGGTGAGTTGTGGACGCGCGTCCCAGTTCAACGATTAGGTGTGACGTGAAACCGGTGCACAGTGCCCGATATCGCCCAGCCGTCGCGCCGGAGCCCGGCACAGCAGCTCATCTCCCAACTCACCCAGCGATCACTCCTGCTCACCGTGCCGTAGGCCGGAGCCGTCGCTGGGTCGCCGGGGAACGGTGAGGCGGGGGTTGCTCCGGGTTGCCGGGGGTGGGCCGTCGCCGTCGACGGGTCGCCGGCGACGGGGGGTGGGGGGATCGTGGCTGGTGCGGGGGCGGTGGTTGGATGGCACGGGACGGAGCTCGGCGGCCGGGGAGGGCATCGTGCGGGGCCACGGCGAGGGGCACACGGAGGTCGTCGTCGTCGGCGCGGGTCCCAACGGGCTCGCAGCGGCGGTGACGTGCGCTCGCGCGGGCCTGGCGGTCACCGTGCTGGAGGCGCAGCCGACGTCCGGCGGCGGCGCGCGCACGCTCGACCTGGGACTGGCCGAGGGCGTGGTGCACGACGTCTGCTCGGCCGTGCAGCCGATGGCCTGGGCGTCCCCGTTCTTCCGCGGCTTCGACCTGGCAGCCCGCGGGGTCGAGCTGCTCACGCCGGAGATCTCCTACGCCCAGCCGCTGCCCGACGGGCGGGCGGGGCTGGCGTACCGGGACCTGGACCGCACGGTCGACGGGCTCGACGTCGACGGACCCGCGTGGCGGGCGCTCGTCGGGCGCCTGGCGGAGCACTGGCCGGACGTGGTGCGCGTCGCGCTCGGCAACAAGCGCAGCATCCCGCCCGGGCTGGTGCCGCGCGGCCTGCCGACCGCGGTGGCGTTCGGCCTGGCCGTGCTGGAGCAAGGCACGCGTGCGTGGGACCGGCGGTTCCGCGGTGACGTCGCCCCCGCGCTGCTCACGGGAGTCGCAGCGCACGCGATCACGCCGTTGCCGTCGTTCTCGGCCGCCGGCACGGCGCTGCTGCTCGGGGCGCTGGCGCACGCGGGCGAGGGCTGGGCGATCCCGCGCGGCGGGTCACGGGCGATCACCGACGCGCTGCGCGCCGACCTCGAGGCGCACGGGGGCCAGGTGCTCACCGACCGGCTGGTCCGTTCGTTGCGGGACCTGCCCCAGGCGCACGCGTACCTGTTCGACACGACCCCGCGCACGGTGGTCGAGGTGCTGGGTGACGAGCTGCCCGCGCGGTCCCGCAGGGCGCTGAGCGACTTCCGGTACGGCGAGGGCGCCGCGAAGGTCGACTTCGTGCTCGGCGGCCCGGTGCCGTGGACGCACCCCGAGCTGGCACGGGCCGGCACGGTGCACGTCGGCGGCACGCGCGAGCAGATGGCCGCCGCGGAGGCGCAGGTCGCCTCGGGGCGGCACGCGGAGCGGCCCATGACGCTCGTGAGCGACCCGGCAGTGGTCGACGAGACGCGGGTCCGGGACGGGTTGCGGCCGTTGTGGTCGTACGCGCACGTGCCGGCAGGTTCGGACGTGGACGTGACCGAGGCGGTCACGGCGCACATCGAGCAGTTCGCACCGGGGTTCCGCGACGTCGTCGTCGCGAGCCGTTGCGTGCCGGCCGCGCAGATGTCGCACCACAACCAGAACTACGTGGGCGGCGACATCTCGGCGGGCGCGGTCTCGATCCGGCAGATGTTCGCCCGGCCGACGATGCGCCCCGACCCGTACGCGACGGGGCGTGAGGGCGTGTACCTGTGCTCGTCGTCGACGCCGCCCGGGCCCGGCGTGCACGGGCTGGGCGGGTGGTTCGCGGCTCGTCGCGCCATGCGGGACGTCTTCGGGATCACCGCGGTGCCCGACCTGCGTCCCTGACGGGGCGACGAACCCGAGCGGTCAGGACCGCGCGGCGAGCCTGGCGGTGCCTCGGGTCGCGAACACTCGTGCGATCGACACCGCGGCACCCGTGAGCGCGGCGGCCGCGACGATCTCGCCCAGTCGAGCGTCGCCCGGGTCCTCGGCCTTGGGCGGCTTGTGCCCGCGCGCGGCCTGCCAGGTCTGGTTGACGGCCTGCGTGGCCACCCAGGCGGCGAGCCCGGCCACGGCGAGGCCGACGAGCTTGGCGAGCAGTGGGGTGGAGCGTGAGTCTCCCATGGTCAGCGACGCTACCGCGCGCATCCGGGTGATCGCGCGCGATGCCACAAATGAACAGTTGTCCAGCAGGTGGGACAGATGTCGGAGATATGTCGCGGTTCGTCGTCGCACGCCCGAAATTGCGGGCTGACCTGCAGCGACGCACCCCTAGTCTCGCGAGTGACTACGTCTACCGGAGGTCACCGTGCTCCACCGCCGCCCCAGCCGAGGCCTCGCCGCGTTGCTGAGTCTCGCACTCGTCCTGGGGTTGGGGGCGGTCGTGACCGTCGCTGCGCCGCCCGCCCCGGCCTCCGCCGCGGTCGGCACGCTGAGCCTCGACGGCGGCGCGACGCCGCAGAGCGTCCTGGCGGGCGAGAACGCGCGCATCGGCCTCGAGGCGCGTCACACGGGCGACGCCGCGGACATCGCGTACAACGTCTCGTTCGTCGCGACCCTGCCTCCGGGCGCCACCTACGTCGCGGGTTCCGCGACGCCCGGGTCCGGACCGGGAGCGCCCGGCGAGCCCAAGGCGACCCAGGTGACGCCGACGCCGGGCGACCCGTCCACGGCGTACTGGGTGCTCGAGTGGACCAACGTCACCGACGTGCCCGCAGGAGGCAGCGCGAGCCTCGGTTTCGAGCTCGCGCTGGACCCCGCGCTGTTCCCCGCGGGCAGCACGGTCGCCGTCCCCAGCCGGGTGCTGGGCAGCGCCGACGAGCGCGTGGTCCCCAAGGTCACGGTCTCGTCGTCGGGCGTCACGCACGTCGCCGACGTGAGCGCGACCGACACCGCCGAGACGTCCGTCTCCCCGATCGAGGTCACCAAGTCCGAGCCCTCGCCCGAGAGCGGGCTGCTGCGCGGCCTGCAGGACCAGCGCACCACCTACACGCTCACGGTGCGGGTCGCGCCGTCCGGGGGCGTGGACGACGTCGTGGTGCGCGACGTGCTCCCCGCCGCGCTGCAGTTCCTGGGCTGCGAGTCCGTGAGCGCCGCGGGCGGCTGCTCGCTGCTCTCCGGCCAGGCCGTGGTGCCCGACGGTGCCGGTGCCGGGACCGAGGTGACCTGGGCGCTCGGGGACCTGGCAGCAGGCAGCGTCACGACGATCCGCTACCGCGCCGCCGCCGGGTACGACGCGCTCGACGCGACGAGCGAGCAGTTCGACGGCACGTCGCTGCGCCAGGCGCCCACCGGGACGGCCGCGACCAACACGGTCGACGTGACCGGCTGGTACACCGGCGCGGTCCGCGCCGAGGCCGACCGTGCCGTCTCCGCGCGGGCCGAGCACACCGTCCAGGTGCTCGACGTCGCGCTGGTCAAGTCCGCCGACACCGACAGCTTCGCGGGGGGCAGCAGCGTCCGGTACTCGCTCGACGTGCGCGTCGGCCAGTACACGGACGCGTCCTCGATCGTCGTGACCGACGTCCTGCCGGACGGCATCTGCGCCTACCTGCCCACCGGGTTCACCGCACCCGCTGGCTGGCCGGCCGACTGCGCCGCCCTGCCCCGCCGCGCCGTCTCGGGCGCGACCCTCACCGACGCGGTGTTCCACGGCGACGGCCGCACCACGCTGACGTTCGCGGTGCCGGACGTCGCGGCGAACGAGACCCACCGGGTCGGCTACGACGCGTACATGCGTGCCACGCACGCCGACGGCTCCCCGACCGCGACGGGCGAGACGTTCACGAACACGGCGTCGCTCAGCGCGACGACGACGCCCGTGGGCGGATCCCCCGAGACCGGGACGCGCGCGGTGACGAACGGCTCGTCGGCCGACGTCTCGTCCAGCGGCCCGGTGCTCGTCAAGCAGGTGTGGACGAACAGCACCCGGGCGCCGATCGCGGGCGCGGCGTCCTGCCCCGTGGTCGGGGACCCCCAGTGGACGACGACCGGTCAGCCGGTTGTCCGGCTCGGCGACCTCGTGTGCTTCCAGATCACGCTGCGGGCGGCGGACGGCGTGGCGCTGCGCGACGTCTCGGTGCGGGACTTCGTGCCGGTGGGCACCGAGTACGTCGACGCGCGCGTGGCCGCGACGTCGTCGTCGTTCGCGGTGACCCAGACGCCGGGCCAGCCCGCGTGGACGATCGGCGACACGATCGGGTCGGCGCGGTACATGCCGGCCGGCGGCTCGGTGACGTTCCAGGTGGTCGCTCGGGTCACGGACACCGACCCGACGGGCAAGGACATCCTCGGCAACCTCGCGAAGATGCGCTGGCGCGACGCGGACAACCGGATCGCGGCGCAGCGCACGCAGGTGGACTTCGTCGTCGCACCGGCGCCGCCGCTCGAGCTGACGAAGACCGTGACGGCCGCGAGCGGGACGTCGACCAGCCAGTCCGTGGGCGAGGGCGAGGTCGTGACGTACCGACTCGCCGTCAAGCACGCCGGCACGTCCGCGGAGGCGACCGATCACCCCGTGAGCTCGGTCGAGCTCTGGGACCTGCTGCCCAGCGCCTTCACGTGCCTGGACGTGGTCTCGAGCGTCACGTGCGCACCCGGCCTGACGACCTCGACGGTCGGTCGCAGCCTGGTGCGGACCACCCTGTCCGGCGCCGCGCTCGGCGCGGACGGCGTGCTCACCGCGGGTGAGACCGTGACGTACGACCTGCAGGTCCGCGTCCCGTCGCCGCTGTCGATCCAGTCGACGCACACCAACGACGCCTCGGTCGTCGAGTACACCGTCCCCACCACCGACGGCCGGTCCGGTGCGACCCCCGCGACGTACCGCCCCACCGGGTCGCTCGCCGACCCGACGGACCCGAACGCGCCCGCCGCGAACGCCTCGGCGAGCGTCACCCTGCCGAACGCGACGGTCGCCAAGAGCATCGTGAGCACGAGCGTCACGGAGACGGGGAACAACGCGACGAGCCAGGTGACCGTCGGTGAGCAGATCACCTACGCGTACTCCGTGAGCCTGCCGGCGAAGACCTCGATGTTCCGCGGGGTGCTGCGCGACACGCTGCCGAGCGGGTCGCGCCTGACGCTGCTGTCGGTCGACAGCGTCTCCGCGCCCGGGCTCACCGTCACGCAGTACGCGTCCGGCTCGGCACAGACGTGCACGCCGACCGCATCCGCAGCGTGCGTCGACACGACGACGGGGACGCTGTACCTGCCGCCGGTCCTCACCAACGACACCGAGACCGCGCGGGTGTACGAGGTCACGGTGACGGCGCGCGTCGCGAACGCGGCGGGCAATACCCACAGCTCGACGCTGACCAACACCGCCAACCTCACCAGCCGGGCCTCGTCGTCGTCCTCGACGGACGTGGCGCGGGCCTCCGCGACCGCCTCGGCGACGGTCGTCCTGCCGGCGGTCTCCCTCACCAAGTCGCCCCTGAACGCCTCGGGCGTCGCGACGGACCCGCTGACGGTCGGGACCGGGCAGGTCGTGACGTTCCGCCTCACGGCGGCGCAGACCTCGTCGTCGCGCCCGCCGGCCCACGACGCGGTCGTCATCGACTGCCTGCCCGCCGGGATGATCCCCGTGACGCCGCTGCCCGCAGGCCTGACCACGCAGTCCGGCACCGGGACCCCGTGCGCCACGGGCCGCCCCCAGATCACGTGGGCGCTCGGCGACATCAGTGCGTCGGCGCCCACCTCGATCGACTACCAGGTGACGATCCCGGCCGACGCGGCCGGTTCGGTGTCCTTGACCAACACCGCGACCCTCACGGCCTCGACGATCGCGGACGGCGCCAACGGCACGACGACCGAGCGGTCCCTGACGGGCACCGACTCCGGCGTCGTGCAGCTCGCGAGCCCGACCGGCACCAAGACGGCGGACGTCACCTGGGCGGTGCCCGGGCAGACCGTGACGTTCACGCTCACGACCCGCCTGCCGGCGAACGCGAACTACTACGACGCCGCCGTGATCGACGTGCTGCCGGCCGGGTTCGAGCCGGACCTGACGAACGCCTCCGTCGAGTGCACCGGCGGTGACGCGACGTGGCGCACGACGTGCGCCGCCACGCCGATCTCCGCGACGTATACCTCGGTGACGCTCACCCGCGTGCTGTGGCCGCTCGGGGACCTGCCGGCGCTGGGCACGGAGCGGGTCGTGACGATCACGCTGCCCGCGACGGTCGACCCGGCGGGCAGCGCGGCCGCGGGCGACTCCGTCACCAACGCCCACGGCGTCGGCTGGTTCCACGCGGACGGCTCGCGCGACCTGACCCCGACGACCACGTTCGACCGGGCGCCGACGCTCGGGACGGTGCAGGTCAGCATCCGTGAGCCGCGGCTCACGGTGACCAAGACCGTCGACGACGCGACGGTCGAGCCGGGCCAGACCTTCACGTACTCCGTGAAGGTGTCGTCGGCGACCACGACGAGCTACAACGCGACCGCGCACACGATCACCGTCACCGACACGCTGCCGGTCGGCGTCGTGCCTCTCGCCGAGGGTGGCACCCCCGTGGCGGACGGGGGGACCACTGTCTCGGGCGGGACCTGGGACGCGACCCAGCGGCGCATCACGTGGACGCTGACGTCGCTGGCCGGGGGCGCGAGCACGACGCTGGCCGTCCCCGTGACGATCCCCGACGCGAACGCCGTGAGCACCACGGCGCTCACGAACACCGCACGCGTCGCCTCGTGGTCGTCGCTGGCCACGGACGGACGCGACTACGGTCCGAGCCAGCCGGCGACGGTCGACGTGACACCGCAGCTCCCGCTCGTCAACGCGAGCAAGGAGCAGACGACGACGAACCCCGTGACCATCGGTCAGGAGGTCTCGTACGCGGTGACGCTGACCAACGCGGGCGGCGGCACGGCCACGTCCGTCGAGGTGAGCGACACGCTGCCGAGCAGCTGGGAGTACGTCGCCGGGAGCGCCACGATCTCGGTCGCAGGCGGGGCAGCGGTCGACCTCGACGACCCGTCGGGCACGGGGACCCTGGTCTGGACGAACGTGCTGCCCGCAGGTGTCGACCTCGCGGGCGGCGCCTCGGCCGTGCTGCGTTACAAGGCGAGCCCGACGGCGGACGCGGCCTCGGCCCTCGGCTCGGGCGTCGCGCACACCAACACCGTCGAGGTGACGCACGTGACCGACGCCGCCGGTGGTGGCAGCTACGACGACGGCGAGGGCTCGTACCTGGGCACCGGCGGCTCGGCGACCGCCCGCATCCACGCGGCCGACCTCGCGGTCACGAAGACCGCCGGGACGTGGGTCGCGGGCTCGAACGGTACGTGGACCGTGAGCGTGACGAACAACGGACCGGACCCCGCGGTCGGCGTGACGGTGCAGGACGTCGTCGGCACGCTCCCGACCGGGGTGTCGCTGGTGTCGGTCGCGGGCACGGGCTTCTCGTGCACGACCGACTCGGCGCTCGAGTCGACCTGCACGCGCAGCGCGTCGCTCGCGGCGGGGGCGTCCGCGACGCTCACCGTCACGGTCAGCATCGCCGCTGACGTCGCGTCGGGGACCACCGCGACGAACACCGCGACGGTCTCCGCGTCCACGTTCGACCCGGACCTGAGCGACAACTCCGCGTCGAGCACGGCGACGGTGACCACGGTCGCCGACCTCGAGCTCGTCAAGACCGGCCCGGCCTCCATCGCCGCGGGTGCCCAGGTGACGTGGACCGTGACGGTCACGAACCACGGACCGTCGGTGTCCCGGGCCTCGACCGTCGCACCGATCGTCCTGACCGACGAGCTGCCGGCGGGCGTGACGCTGCAGGAGACGACGGCCTCCGGGCTGGCCTGCGAGCTCGAGGCCGACGACCGGACGGTCGCGTGCGTGCGCACGTCCGACCTCGCGAGCGGTGCCTCGGTGAGCGTCGTGCTGACTGGCCTGGTCGACCGGACGCTCGTCGCGGCCGACGGTCCGCTCGTGAACTCCGCCGAGGTCACCCCGGTGACCGGTCAGGGCGACGACGCGTACGACGACACCGACTCGACCAGCACGACCATCACGCACAGCGAGGCGCTGCACGTCACCAAGACGATCGAGGGCACGCTCGTGGCCGGCTCGACCGGGACCTACGGCATCGAGGTGCGTAACGACGGTCCGTCGGTCGCGCGCGGCGTCGTCGTGACCGACGACCTGCCCACGGGCCTGACGTTCGCCGGCGGCGTCGCCTCGAGCGACGACTGGACGTGCACCGGAACGACGAGCGTCACGTGCGAGCTCGACGGCGTGCTCGACGTCGGCACCGCGAAGGCGTCGACGTTCACGTTCGACGTGACCGTCGCACCGGGCCGCACGGGGACGATCCTCAACGAGGCCGTCGTCGGGTCCGACTGGGCGGACGACCAGGACAGCGACGACGTGTCGAGCGGGACCACGGTCCGCGCCGACCTCGGGATCACGAAGTCGCACCCGACGGGCGACGTGGCCGCCGGGACCGGCACGACGTTCACGATCGTCGTGACGAACCACGGGCCGTCGGACGCGCCCGGCCCGATCACGGTGACCGACACGGTCCCCGCGGGCCTGCCTCTGGACGGCACGCCGAGCGCCGACGCGGGCACGTGCACGGTCGGGGCGGCGACCTCGGGCGGCGCGCGCCCGGTGACCTGCACGCTCAGCGCCGGGCTGGAGGCGGGCGACACGTGGGAGATCGAGGTCCCGGTGCTCGTGCCGGCGACCGCCGCTCCCGCGACGATCACCAACACCGCCACGGTCGAGGGACCGGCGACGCTCGACGAGGGCGACGACACGCACGCGAACACCGCGAGCGACGACGTCGTGATCGTCCGGGAGGCGGACCTGTCGATCACCAAGACGGCCTCACCGACGACGGTCGTCGCCGGTGACGCCGACGGCGTGATGTACAGCCTCGTCGTGGAGAACGCCGGACCGTCGGTGGCGACCGCCACGACCGTGGTCGACACGCTGCCCGCGCAGCTCGCGCCGGTCTCCGGGTCCTGGGCCGACGGCACGTGCACCGTCACCGGGCAGAAGGTCACCTGCGAGCTCGGCGACCTGCTCGAGGCCGACGGAGCCGTGACCATCGAGGTCGTGGCCCGGGTGCGCGCCGACGTCGCCGACGGCACGACCGTCACGAACACCGCGACGGTGTCGTCGACCACGCCGGACGTCGACGGCTCCGGACCGACGACGGACTCCGACGACGCGACGATCACGGTCGACACCGAGGCGACGCTCACGGTCACCAAGACGGCCGAGGCCGCGTCGGTGCGCGCGGGACGGACGGCGGCGTACGGCGTCGTCGTGCACAACGAGGGACCGTCCGACGTCCCGGGGCCCGTGACCGTGACGGACACGCTGCCGACCGGCCTGACGTTCGACTCGGCCTCCACCACGGGATCGCCCGCGTGGGTGTGCGACGACGACGCAGGTGAGGTCACGTGCACGCTCGGGGACGGGACGGCGAGCCTGGCCGCGGGTGCCTCGGCACCCACGCTCCGGATCGTCGCGGCCGTCGCCGCCGCCGCCGACCCGGGGACCGTGACGAACTCCGTCGTCGCGTCCTCGGACCTGTCCGGCGACTCCGACCCGGACACCGCCGACGTCGAGGTCACGACCGTCGCGGACCTGGTGGTGACGAAGTCGCACACGGGTGACGCGATCGCCGGCGAGCCGTTCGCCTGGACCCTGACCGTGACGAACGACGGGCCGTCGGACTCGCGTGCCACGTCCGACAACCCGATCCTCGTCCGGGACACGTTGCCCGTCGGCGTCTCGTTCGACGACTCCGCACCGGTCACCGGCGGTGGCTTCACGTGCGTCGCCGGCACGCCGTTGACCGTCGGCACGACGACTCGTGAGCGCGTCGACTGCACGCGCGCGACGACGCTGGCCGCGGGTGCCACCGCCTCGGTCACCGTGCCCGTGCTGCTGGACGCGGACCTGCACGGCACGGTGACGAACACCGCGGCGGTCTACCCGGACCTGACGCTCGAGCCCGGCCCCGAGGCGCTGGACAACAACCGCGCCGACGACGACGTGGACGTCACGGGGATCGCCGACCTCGGGGTCGTCAAGGAGGTCCTCACCGACCCCGCTGACGTGGTCGCGGGCCGGACGATCTCGTGGCGCGTCGCGGTGACGAACCACGGCCCGTCGACGTCCCGCGCCGACGCGACCACGCCGATCGTCGTGGTCGACGAGCTGCCCGCGGGTGTGCAGGACGCCACGGCGACCGGCACGGGCTGGACGTGCACGACCGACGAGGACACGGTGACGTGCGAGCGGGACGCCGACCTGCCGGTCGGACCTGCGCCGGACCTCGTCGTGACCGCCACGGTGCGCAGCAGCACCGTCGGTGACGTCGTGAACGTCGCGGCCGTCCACCCTGGCAGCACCCCGCAGGACCGGGGCGCGGGCGGTGCGGGTGGCGGGTCCGAGCCGGACACGGACGACGCGAGCGTCACGCCCCGCACCGAGGCGGACCTGCGGCTCGTCAAGGCCGTGGTCGACGCGCCGGTCGCGGGCGCCACGGGCGTCTTCCGCCTCGAGGTCTCGAACTTCGGGCCGTCCGACGCGCGTGACGTGGTCGTCACCGACGAGCTGCCCGCGGGTCTGGTGTTCGCCGCCGTGACCGGGACCTCGGCCGACCGGTGGAGCTGCACGGGTACGACCACGGTTGCGTGCACGCTCGACGGGTCGCTGCCGGTCGGCACGGTCGCGACGCTCGACCTGCTGGTGGCGGTCGACGTCACGGTGTCCGGTGACGTGGTGAACACCGCGACGGTCACGTCCTCGACGCCCGAGGTCGACCCCGCGGACAACACCGACACGGTGACGACGGGCACCGAGGCCTACGCCACGCTGTCCGTCGTGAAGACGCACAGCGGCGAGGGCAAGGTCGGCGGTGCCCTGACGTACCACCTCGCGGTGACCAACGACGGCCCCTCGCCCGCGGACGACGTGACCGTGCTCGACCAGGTCCCGCCGTCGCTGCAGGTCACGGGTGTCCGGGCCGACGACGCGACGTGGCGGTGCGTGATCGGGGAGGCCGACGCGGACGGTACCCCCGTGCTGTGCTCGGCGGACTCGCTGGCACCGGGCGCCGCACCGACGATCGACGTCGACGTGCTCGTCGGCGCGGCCGCGTACCCGAGCGTCGTCAACGTCGTCGAGGTGAGCTCCTCGACGCCGAGCCCCGACGGCCTGACGACGGCGACCGACGAGGACACGCTCGAGCCGGCCCCGCTCGTCGACCTGAGCCTGACCAAGACGTTCGACGGCGACGCGCTGCAGTCCGGCTCGTCGGGCACGTTCGTGCTCACCGTGACGAATGCCGGGCCCACGCCGGACCCCGGGCCGATCACCGTGACGGACGTGCTGCCCGCCGGGCTGACGTTCGACGGCGCCCGGGGTGCGCAGTGCTCCGCCGCAGGCCAGGAGGTCACGTGCACGCTCGACGGGCTCGACGTCGGTGAGTCCGTCCAGGTGCACCTGACGGTGCGCGTCGGCGCGATCGACGCGCGCTCCGTGACGAACACGGCGACGGTCACGAGCGCCGCGGACGACGCCGACCCGGAGAACAACTCCGGCTCGGTGACCGTGCCCGTGCGCGCCCGGCCCCTGGCCACCACCGGCGTCGAGGCGGGGCTGCTCGCCCTGATGGCGCTCTTCCTGCTCGCGGGCGGGACGGCAGCACTGTCCACGGCGCGACGCCGCTGACCGCGGGCACCCGGCGGCAGGTCACCCGACCTGTCGCCGGGCGCCGGCGCGCTCGCACCCGCCACGCGAGTACGATCGGGGCGAACGACAGGGGAGCGTCAGGCCCTGGGCACCTCCGGGACCCACGGCCGGGACGCTGAGAGTGCGGGCCAACCGCAGACCCTCGAACCTGATCCGGGTGATACCGGCGTAGGGAGTCGGGATTCTCAGCTCCGTGGTCGTCGTCGGCCGCGGGCCGTCGTCGCCCTCGGGGCACCCCTCCTGCAGACCAAGGAGGAGTACCACCCATGGCGGGACCCATCTCGCACCGGCGCCGCGCGCGCCTCGTCGTCCTCGGCACGGCACTGACGCTCGCGCTCGCGGGCTGCTCGCTCGCCGGCACGGACGGGACCACGACCCCGCAGACCGGCGCCGCGACCTCACCGGGTGCCACGGCCGGCGGCACGGTCACGCTCGTCACGCACGACTCGTTCGCACTGTCCGAGCCGCTGCTCGAGTCCTTCACCGACGCCACGGGCATCCAGGTCGAGGTGGTGCAGCCCGGTGACGCGGGCGCACTGGTCAACCAGCTCGTCCTGACCAAGGACGCGCCGCTCGGGGACGTCGTCTACGGCATCGACAACTCGTTCGCGTCCCGCGCGCTCGCCGAGGGCGTCGTGCAGCCGTACGCCGCACAGGGTGACGCCGCCGCCGACGCGCGCGGCTTCGCGCTCGAGGGGGACGACGAGGGAGCGCTGACCGCCGTCGACTTCGGGGACGTGTGCCTCAACGTGGACACCGCCTGGTTCGCGGAGCACGACGTCGAGGTCCCGACGACGCTCGACGACCTGACCTCGCCGCAGTACGAGGACCTGCTCGTGGTGCCGAACGCGGTGACGTCGTCACCCGGGTTCGCGTTCCTGCTGGCCACCGTCGGCGCCAAGGGCGAGGACTGGCCGCAGTACTGGAGCGCGCTCAAGGCCAACGGCCTGAAGATCGCCGACGGCTGGTCCGACGCGTACTTCACGGACTTCTCCGGGGGCGGCGGGGGCGGGCCGCGGCCCGTCGTGCTCTCCTACGCGAGCTCGCCGCCCGTGACGATCCCCGAGGGCGGCACGGAGCCGACGACCGCGGCGATGCTCGACACGTGCTTCCGCCAGGTCGAGTACGCGGGTGTGCTCACGGGCGCGCAGAACCCGGCCGGGGCGCGGGCGCTCGTCGACTTCCTGCTGTCCGACGAGGTCCAGGCCGACATCCCCGGCTCGATGTACATGTACCCCGTGAGCTCGTCGGTCGACCTGCCCGACGAGTGGGTGCAGTTCGCGCCGCTCGCGGAGCACCCGTTCGAGGTCGCACCCGACCAGATCGACGCGAACCGTGAGCGCTGGCTCACGCAGTGGTCGGACACCGTGATCGGCTGACCGTCCTGCCATGACCACGACCACGCCCCGCCCCACGCCCGTCCGGACCGTGCGACCCGGCGTGCCCACGGGCACGCCGGCCGGTCGTGGTGGGTGGTCGCGGCCGCGCCACGCGCGCGCCGGGCGGTGGGGGCGGGGCGTGGCCTGGACGGTCGCGGTCGTCCTGCCGCTCGGCTTCGTGGTCGCGTTCTTCGCCTACCCGGTGGCCGTCATGGTGGGCCGCGGGTTCGTCGTCGACGGCCAGCTCGACCTGTCGGGGTTCGCCGAGGTGTTCTCCCGTCCCCGCACGTGGCGGATCGTCGGGCAGACCCTCGCGCAGGCCGGGGTGGCGACGCTCGTGAGCGTGCTGCTCGGCGTGCCCGGGGCCTACGTGCTGCACCGTCACCGGTTCCGCGGGCGGGCTGCGGTGCGTGCGCTGGTCACCGTGCCGTTCGTGCTGCCGACGGTCGTGGTCGGGGTCGCGTTCCGCTCCCTGCTCGTCGAGGGCGGGCCGCTGGGGTTCCTGCACCTGGACGGGACGTTCGCGGCGATCGTCGCCGCGCTCGTGTTCTTCAACTACGCGGTCGTGGTGCGCAGCGTCGGCGGTCTCTGGGAGCGCCTGGACCCGCGCGCCGAGCAGGCGGCCCGAGCGCTCGGCGCCACGCCGTGGCGTGCGCTGCGCACCGTGACACTGCCTGCGCTGACGCCCGCGATCGTCTCGGCCGCGTCCCTGGTCTTCCTGTTCAGCGCGACCGCGTTCGGCACCGTGCTCGTGCTCGGCGGGCTGCGGTTCGGGACGATCGAGACCGAGATCTGGGTGCAGACCACCCAGTTCCTCGACCTGCGCGCCGCCGCCGTGCTGTCGGTCGTGCAGCTCGGGGTGGTCGCCGGTGCGCTGCTCGTCGCGGGTCGGGCGCGGGCGCGTCGCGAGCGCGCGCTGCAGCTCGCCGACCCCGAGCTCGTCGTGCGGCCCCTGCGGCTGCGCCGGCGGCGCGGTGAGCCGCGCGACGACGGGCTCGCACTGGTCCGCGGCGCGAGCGCCCTCACCGCGCTCGTCGTCGTGCTGCTCGCCCTGCCGCTGGTCAACCTCGTCGTGCGCTCGCTGCGCGTCGGGGACGGGTGGGGCCTGGACCACTACGTGGCGCTGTCGACCGTGAGCGGCGGCGTGACCGTGTCCGTGTGGCAGGCCGCGCTGACGTCGCTGCGCACCGCCGTCGACGCGACCCTGATCGCGCTGGCCGTGGGCGGGCTCGTCGCGCTCGTGGTGTCCCGCCGCCCGCGCCGCCCCGCCGCCCGACGAGCCGTGGCCGGGCTCGACGCGCTGTTCATGCTGCCGCTCGGGGTCTCCGCGGTGACCGTGGGGTTCGGGTTCCTGCTCACGATGCACGAGCCGTTCGGGCTCGACCTCGACCTGCGGCGCTCGCCGCTGCTCGTGCCCGTCGCGCAAGCCGTCGTGGCGGTGCCCCTGGTGGTGCGCACGGTGCTGCCCGTGCTGCGCGCGGTCGACCCCCGCCTGCGCGAGGCCGCCGCGACCCTCGGTGCGGCACCCGGACGCGTCCTGCGCACGGTCGACGGCGCGCTCGCGCTGCGGGCGACCGGGCTCGCCGTCGGGTTCGCGTTCGCCGCCTCGTTGGGTGAGTTCGGCGCGACCTCGTTCCTGGCGCGGCCCGACTCCCCGACGCTGCCGGTCGTGATCTTCCGCCTCATCGGGCGGCCCGGCCCCGAGTCGTACGGTCGGGCGCTCGCGGCGTCCGTGCTGCTCGCGGTGCTGACCGCGACCGTCGTGGCCCTGTGCGAGCGACTGCGTCGCACGGGCGAAGGAGGACAGTGGTGACGACGAGCAGGACCTCCCTGAACGCGCCGGGAGCGCCCACGGGCCCCTCGGTCGGACCTGCCGACGCACCGGCCACGAGCGTGGCGCGCGACGTGGGGGAGCAGGCCGCCGGGCTCGGCGTGCACGACGTCGTCGTGCAGTACCCGGCGGCGCGGCGGCGAGCCGTCCCGAACCGGGCCGTCGACGGGGTGAGCCTCGACGTGGCTCGGGGTGAGGTGCTCGCGCTGCTCGGGCCGTCGGGGTGCGGCAAGTCCTCGCTGCTGCGTGCGGTCGCCGGTCTCGAACCGCTGGCCGAGGGCGACGTGACCTGGGACGGCGAGTCGGTCGCCGAGGTGCCGGTGCACCGCCGCGACTTCGGCCTGATGTTCCAGGACGGGCAGCTGTTCACGCACCGTGACGTCGCGGGGAACATCTCCTACGGGCTGGCGGGCGTGCCTCGCGCGCAGGCCGCCGCGCGCGTCGCGGACCTGCTCGAGCTGGTCGGGCTGCCCGGTGCCGGGCCGCGGGCGGTCGCGACGCTCTCGGGTGGCGAGCGCCAGCGGGTCGCGCTCGCACGCGCACTGGCCCCCGCGCCGCGGCTCCTGCTGCTCGACGAGCCGCTGTCCGCGCTCGACCGCTCGCTGCGCGAACGCCTCGCGCTCGACCTGCGGGCCGCGCTGCTCGTCACCGGGACCACCGCGCTGTTCGTCACGCACGACCAGGACGAGGCGTTCGCGGTCGCCGACCGTGTCGCGGTGATGGCCGCGGGCCGGGTGCTGCAGTCCGGCACGCCGGCCGAGCTGTGGCGCTCCCCGGCCGACGAGCAGGTCGCCCGGTTCCTCGGCTACGAGGCGTTCGTCGCGGTGGCGCACGCCCCGGACGCGCTGCGGCGCGCGGTGCCCGCTCCCGACGGCGCGACCTTCGCGCTCGCACCGGGGGGCCTGGT
>JAEYUL010000092.1 GCA_023432565.1 Actinomycetes bacterium
GAAGTTCCGACCGATGCGGCCGAAGCCGTTGATGCCGACCTTGATGGTCACGTGCCCTCCTCGGCAGCGCCGACGGGGTCGGCGCACAATGTGGTGGTGGGTTCCCGCACGCCGATGTGCGTGCCTCGCGCCCGTGGACGCCCCGCTGCTGGACCCTGACCGGACCGGTGCGAACCAGACCGCGACATTCCCAGCACGTGACATCCGTGTGACGTTCGGATGCGTCGAGCCTATACCCCTTTGGTGCTCTGGCCCGACTCGAAGGTCCCAGGCCAGGTGGCCGTCCACGTGCTGGAATCCCGCCCTGACGACGCCTGGGCGGGGCCGCGCTAGAGGTCGAGCAGATCCGGGGAGAGGCCAGCCTCGGTGTCCGGGATGCCGAGCTCTGCCGCGCGCTTGTCGGCCGTCGCCAGCAGACGGCGGATCCGTCCGGCGACCGCGTCCTTCGTGAGCGGAGGGTCCGCGAGCTTGCCGAGCTCCTCGAGTGAGGCGTCCTTGTGCGCGAGCCGCAGCTGGCCGGCCTCGCGCAGATGGTCCGGCAGGTCGTCGCCGAGGATCTCGAACGCGCGCTCGACGCGCGCTCCCGCTGCCACCGCCGCGCGCGCGGAGCGACGCAGGTTGGCGTCGTCGAAGTTCGCCAGCCGGTTGGCCGTCCCGCGTACCTCGCGGCGCACCCGACGCTCCTCCCAGACGAGCATCGCCTCGTGCGCGCCGAGACGCGTGAGCATCGCCCCGATCGCGTCGCCGTCACGGATGACGACCCGGTCGACGCCGCGCACCTCGCGCGCCTTGGCCGGGATGCCCATGCGGCGTGCCGCGCCGACGAGGGCGAGAGCCGCCTCCGGCCCCGGGCACGTGATCTCGAGCGACGACGAGCGGCCGGGCTCCGTCAGGGAGCCGTGCGCCAGGAACGCGCCGCGCCACGCCGCCTCGGCCTCCGCGATGCCGCCTGCGACGACCTGCGGCGGCAGGCCCCGCACCGGACGGCCGCGGTTGTCCAGCAGACCCGTCTGGCGCGCCAGGGACTCGCCGTCCTTGACGACCCGCACGACGTAGTGGCTCCCTCGCCGCAGGCCGCCCCCCGAGACGACGATGATCTCGCTCTCGTGCCCGTAGACCTCCGCGACCGCCTGCCGCAGGCGCCGCGCGGCGATGGCCGTGTCGAGCTCGGCCTCGATCACGATCCGGCCGGAGATGATGTGCAGCCCGCCGGCGAACCGCAACGTCGCGGCCACCTCTGCCTTGCGGCACGAGGTCTTGTCGACCTGGAGTCGGGCGAGCTCGTCCTTCACCTGTGCCGTCAAAGCCATGGGCGTCATCCTGCCATTTGCGACGAGGCCCGGTGGCCGGTTGGCTCAGCGACCGCCGTCTCCTGGACGCCGGTCCACGTCGCCCAGGACACCCTCCACGACGTCGCGCAGCGCGGCAGCCAGGCGCAGCGGGTCGTGCCGCGCGGTGCCGTCCGACCTGCGGACCTGCCGCAGGAGGAGACGCGCATCACCTGCCTGGCAGTCCGCGGCGAGGCGCGAGATGTCCTCGACCGCTCCCGGGTCCGCGACGACGGCGTGCACCTGGAGCTCCGGGGCATGGTCACGCAGCACCGCGAGGTAGTCCTCCGCATGCATCCCCGCGGTCTCACCGTGCTCCTCGGGAGACAGGTTCAGCACGACGACGACCCGCGCCCCATGCCGCACCAGCGCCGCACGCAGCTCGGGGACCAGCAAGGGCGGCAGGACGGACGTATACCAGGAGCCCGGCCCGAGCACGACCCAGTCGGCCTGCTCGATCGCGGTGACGGCGTGCGCGCACGCGGGCGGGTCGGCCGGGACGAGCCGCACGTGCGTGATCGGGTCGGTCGTGCGCGCGACCGCGCTCTGGCCACGCACGGTCTCGAGGCGCTCGCCGTCACGCTGCACGTCGGCCTCGATCAGCAGCGGCACCTCGGTCATGGGCAGGACCCGGCCACGGGCACCGAGCAGGCGCCCCACCCAGTCGAGACCCTCCACGGGGTCCCCGAGCAGCTCCCACAGCGTCACGATGAGCAGGTTGCCCAGCGCGTGCTGGTCGAGCGGACCGGAGCTGCGGAACCGGTGCTGCAGGACGTCACGCCACGTCCGGCCCCAGTCGGAGTCGTCGCACAACGCCGCCAGCGCCATCCTCAGGTCACCGGGCGGGAGCACGTCGAGCTCGTCGCGCAGCCGTCCCGAGGAGCCCCCGTCGTCGGCCACGGTGACGACCGCCGTGATCTGGTCCGTCATGAGGCGCAGCGCCGACAAGGTGGCGGACAACCCGTGGCCGCCACCGATCGCGACGACACGCGGTCCACGCCGCGACCCGCGCGGCAGCGCCGCGGGCACGTGGGCGACCCCCTCCGCGGGAGTGGGTGCTCCTGCGGGGGCCATCCCCGCGCCGTGCGGGCTCACTCCTTGCCGAGGTCGCGCGCCGCGACCGTCACGCGGTGACCGGCGGTGCGCAGCCGCGCGGCGATCGCCTCGCTGATGGCGACCGACCGGTGCTTGCCGCCGGTGCAGCCGACGGCGATGGTCACGTAGCGCTTCTCCTCGCTCAGGTACCCCGCGAGCACGGGCTCGAGAGCGTCCACGTACCGCTCGACGAACGTCGTCGCGCCCGGCAGGCCCAGCACGTAGTCACGCACGGGCGCGTCGCGGCCGGTCAGGTGGCGCAGCTCGGTGACCCAGTACGGGTTGGACAGGAACCGCACGTCGACGACGTGGTCGGCGTCCAGCGGGATGCCGTACTTGAACCCGAACGACGTCACGTTGATGCGCAGGTGGTCGTCCGCGTCCCCCGCGACGACCGCGCGCACGTGGCGCGCCAGGTCGTGCACGTTGAGCTCGGAGGTGTCGATGACGTTGTCGGCCCGCTCGCGGATGTCCGACAGCACCAGGCGCTCCTCGGCGATCCCGTCGAGGAGCGTGCCCTGACCTTGCAGCGGGTGCGGGCGACGAACCTGCTCGTACCGCCGCACGAGCACCTCGTCGGACGCGTCGAGGAACAGGATCCGGTACTCGACGCCCGCTGCGCGCAGCCCGCCCAGCACCTCCGCGAGCGCCGCGAAGAAGCCGCGCCCGCGCACGTCGATGACCGCCGCGACCCGGGCCGCCGTGTCGTGCGGCCCGTTGGTGAGCATCCCGACGAGGTGCGTGAGCATCTGCGCGGGCAGGTTGTCGACGACGTACCAGTCGAGGTCCTCGAGCACGGCCGCCGCACGTGTCCGACCCGCACCGGACATGCCCGTGATGATCAGGACCTGGGGCTGCTGCAGGCGGGGGTGCTCCGTCGCCTCGTCGAGCGCGGGGATGCCGGGGGGAACCGTGGTGGGGGAAGGTTCGTCGGTCATGGCTCCAGCATGCCAGCGGACGGCTCGCGCGAGCGGGGCCCGCGTTCCTCCGGCGGGTCGTCAGAACGTGCGGTCGAGCTCGCAGCAGCGTCCGGCGCGCCGCCTGCCTCTGCCGGCCCGGCCGGCAGCAGCGCGGCGACGACGGCAGCCGCGGTGCGCTCCCCCATGCCCGGCACGGTCGCGATCTCCTCGACGCTCGCCGCACGCAGCCGCTTGACCGAGCCGAAGTGACGCAGCAGCGCCTTCTGCCGAGCCGGCCCCAGCCCCGGGACGTCGTCGAGGACCGAGGCCGTCATGCCCTTGCTGCGACGCTTGCGGTGGGCGTTGATCGCGAACCGGTGCGCCTCGTCGCGCACCCGCTGCAGGAGGTAGAGGCCCTCCGAGCTGCGCTGCAGGATCACGGGGTAGTCCTCCCCCGGCAGCCACACCTCCTCGAGCCGCTTGGCCAGGCCGCACAGGGCGACGTCGTCGATCCCGAGCTCGGCGAGCGCCGCCGCGGCGGCGGCCACCTGCGGCGGGCCGCCGTCGACGACCACCAGGTTCGGCGGGTAGGCGAACCGTCGAGGCTTGCCGGTGGTCTCGTCGATCGGCCCGGAGACGAGCGGCCCCGTGCCGTCACCGTCGTCGGAGGGGTCCCCCACCTCGCCGTCGCCGAGCTCGACGTCGCTGGCCTCGGAGCGCTCCGCGAGGTAGCGGCGGAAGCGGCGCGTGATGACCTCGTGCATGGCCGCGGTGTCGTCAGCCGCCCCCTCACCGCGCGCGCCACGGACGCTGAACAGCCGGTACTCGCTCTTGCGCGCGAGACCGTCCTCGAACACCACCATCGACGCCGACTGGTAGGTCCCCTGGTTGTGCGAGACGTCGTAGCACTCGATGCGCAGCGGGGCGCTGGGCAGGCCGAGCGCCTCCTGGATCTCGCGCAGGGCCTGGCTCCGGGAGGTCAGGTCACCCGCACGCCGGGTGCGGTGCAGCATGAGGGCGTGCTCGGCGTTCTTGCGCACGGTGGCCGCCAGCTCGCGCTTGTCACCGCGCTGCGGGACCCGCACCCGCACCCGCGCGCCGCGCAGCCCGCTGAGCCAGGCCTCGACCTGCTCGACGTCGGAGGGCAGCACAGGGACCAGCACCTCGCGCGGCACCGCGCCCGAGTCGAGCTCCTCGGTGCCGTACACCTGCTGCAGCAGGTGCTCCACGAGCGCCGCGTCGTCGAGGTCCTCGACCTTCTCCACGACCCATCCCCGCTGTCCGCGGATCCGGCCGTCGCGGACGTGGAAGACCTGCACCGCGGCCTCGAGCTCGTCCCCCGCGAGGCCGAACACGTCGGCGTTCGTGCCGTCGGCCAGCACGACCGCGTTGCGCTCGGTCGCCCGGCGCAGCGTCGCGATGTCGTCTCGCAGCCGGGCCGCCTGCTCGTAGTCCAGCTCGGCTGCGGCCTCCTTCATGCGCTGCGTGAGGCGGCGCTCGAAGCGCGAGGTGTCACCCGCCATGAAGTCGCAGAACTCCTCCGCGAGCTGATGGTGGTCCTCGGCGGAGATCCGCCCGACGCACGGTGCGGAGCACTTGTCGATGTAGCCCAGCAGGCACGGGCGCCCCTGCTGCGCGGCACGCCGGAACACGCCCGCCGAGCAGGTGCGCACCGGGAACACCCGCAGCAGCAGGTCGACCGTCTCGCGGATCGCCCACGCGTGGGCGTACGGCCCGAAGTACCGCGTCCCCTTGCGCTTGGCGCCGCGCATGACCTGGACACGAGGGAACTCCTCGGCGAGGGTCACCGCGAGGTACGGGTACGACTTGTCGTCGCGGTACTTCACGTTGAACCGCGGGTCGAACTCCTTGATCCACGAGTACTCGAGCGCGAGCGCCTCGACCTCGGTCCCGACGACGGTCCACTGCACCGAGGCCGCCGTGGTGACCATCTGGTGGGTGCGCGGGTGCAGGCCCGCGACGTCCTGGAAGTACGACGAGAGCCGCGAACGCAGGCTCTTGGCCTTGCCGACGTAGATGACCCGGCCGTCCGCGTCCCGGAACCGGTAGACGCCCGGGGCGTCCGGGATCTCGCCCGGGGCGGGGCGATATGTCGCGGGATCGGCCATGCTCCGAGCGTAGTTCGCCCGGGCGACACACCTCCGCCCGTCCCGCGAGGCTCCGGTCGCGCGACTAGCGTGCAGTCATGGCGCAGCTTCTGCACTCGTACTCGGTGGACCTGACCTGGACCGGCGCGGGCGACCAGGGGACGTCGACGTACACGTCCTACGGTCGCAACCACGAGCTCACGTCGGGCGACAAGCTCCCCCTGCCAGGCACGTCCGACCCCGCGTTCCGTGGGGACCCGGCGCGGTGGTCACCCGAGGACCTCATGGTGGGGGCCCTCGCGCAGTGCCACATGCTCTGGTTCCTGCACCTGGCGGCGAAGACGGGCGTCGTGGTCGTCGGGTACGACGACGCCGCCACGGGCACCATGCGGATCGAGTCCGCCGGGCACGGCCAGTTCACCGAGGTGGTGCTGCGGCCACGCGTCGTCGCGCGCAACCACGTGCTGGCCGACGGCCGTCCCGTCGACGACGCCTTGCTCGGGGACCTGCACCACCGTGCGAGCGAGCACTGCTTCATCGCCCGCTCGGTCAACTTCACGGTGCGTCACGAGCCGGTGCCGGTCGTGTTCGAACAGGTGCCGCAGGACTAGCGGCCAGCAGCGCCCCCGATCGCACGACCCCCGCCGGTCACCGCAGGGACTCGCGGTCCGCCGTGGCCGGCCCCTGCGGCCGACCACGGCGACGCCCTCGCTCCTGCGTGAGCCCGACCCTCAGGCGGACACGGCGGTGCGCTCGAGCTCCCGCTCCGTCCCCAGCACCTCGGCGAGGAACCGCCCGGTGTGGCTCTCCGGCACGGCAGCGACCGTCTCGGGCGTGCCCTCGGCCACGACCAGCCCGCCGCCCGACCCGCCTTCCGGCCCCATGTCGACGATCCAGTCGGCGTTCTTGATGACGTCGAGGTTGTGCTCGATGACGATGACGGTGTTGCCCTTGTCGACGAGCGACTGCAGCACCCCGAGCAGCTTGCGGATGTCCTCGAAGTGCAGGCCGGTCGTGGGCTCGTCGAGGACGTACGCGGTACGGCCCGTCGAGCGCCGCTGCAGCTCGGCGGCGAGCTTGACGCGCTGCGCCTCGCCGCCGGAGAGCGTGGGCGCCGGCTGGCCGAGACGCACGTACCCGAGACCGACGTCGACGAGGGTCGACAGGTGGCGGCTGATCGCCGGGACCGCCGCGAAGAACTCGGCCGCCTCCTCGATCGGCATGTCGAGCACGTCCGCCACGGTCTTGCCCTTGAAGTGCACCTCGAGCGTCTCGCGGTTGTACCGCGCGCCGTGGCACACCTCGCACGGCACGTAGACGTCGGGCAGGAAGTTCATCTCGATCTTCAGCGTGCCGTCACCCGAGCACGCCTCGCACCGGCCGCCCTTGACGTTGAACGAGAACCGCCCGGGGGTGTATCCCCGCACCTTCGCCTCGGTCGTCTCCGCGAAGAGCCTGCGCACGTGGTCCCAGACCCCGGTGTACGTCGCCGGGTTGGACCGCGGCGTGCGACCGATCGGTCCCTGGTCCACGTGCACGACCTTGTCGAGGTGCTCGAGCCCACTGACCCGCTTGTGCCGCCCCGCGACCTGGCGCGCGCCGTTGAGCTCGTTCGCCATGACCGTGTAGAGGATCGAGTTGACCAGGGTCGACTTGCCCGAGCCCGACACGCCCGTCACCGCGGTGAGCACGCCGAGCGGGAACGAGACGTCGATACCGCGCAGGTTGTGCTCGCGCGCACCGTGCACGGTGACGAGGCGTGAACGGTCCACGGGCCTCCTGCTGGCTGGCATCGGGATCTGGCGACGGCCGGACAGGTACGCGCCCGTGATCGACTCGCGCGACGCGAGCAGCCCGGCGAGATCGCCCGAGTGGACGACGTGGCCGCCGTGCTCACCGGCGCCCGGGCCGATGTCGACGATCCAGTCCGCCATCCGGATGGTGTCCTCGTCGTGCTCGACGACGATGAGCGTGTTGCCGAGGTCCCGCAGGCGTGTGAGCGTGTCGATCAGCCGGCGGTTGTCTCGCTGGTGCAGGCCGATCGACGGCTCGTCGAGCACGTAGAGCACACCGACGAGCCCTGAGCCGATCTGGGTCGCGAGGCGGATGCGCTGGGCCTCGCCACCCGACAGCGTCGCGGCCGGACGCATGAGCGACAGGTAGTCGAGCCCGACGTCGAGCAGGAAGCCGAGCCGGGCCTGGATCTCCTTGAGGACCTGCGCGGCGATCTGGCGCTCGCGCTCACCGAGCTCGAGGCCCTCGAGGAAGTCGCGTGCCTCGCGGATCGGCAGCTCGCAGACCTCGGCGATGGAACGCCCGCCCACACGCACCGCGAGCACCTCGGGCTTGAGCCGCTGGCCGTGGCACGTGGGGCACGGGACCTCCCGCATGAAGCCCTCGTACTTGTCCTTGCTCCACTCCGACTCGGTCTCGGCATGCCGACGCTCGAGGAACGTGACGACACCCTCGAAGCCGGTCGAGTACTGCCGCTCACGGCCCCAGCGGTTCTTGTAGCGGACGTGCACCTGGTGGTTGCGGCCGTAGAGGATCGCGTCCTTCGCGCGCTGCGGCAGCGCGCGCCACGGCACGCTCGTCGAGAACCCCATCTCGTCCGCCAGCGCCGACAGCACGCGGCCGAAGTACTCCGACGAGGTCTGCGACCACGGGACGATCGCGCCCTCGTCGAGCGAGAGGTCCTCGTCGGGCACGACGAGGTCGGGGTCGACCTCGAGGCGGGAGCCGATACCGGTGCACTCGGGACACGCGCCGTACGGCGCGTTGAACGAGAAGGTGCGGGGCTCGATCTCGTCGAGCGTGAGCGGATGGTCGTTCGGGCACGCGCGGTGCTCGGAGAAGCGACGCTCCTTGTCCGGGTCGTCGGCGTCGCGGTCCACCAGGTCCACGAGCAGCAGACCGCCCGCGAGGCCGAGCGCGGTCTCGACCGAGTCGGTCAGCCGGCGCTGCACGCCCTCCCGCGCGACCAGACGGTCGACCACGACCTCGATGTCGTGCTTGAGCTTCTTCTCCAGTGCGGGCGGTGCCGACAGCTGGATCACCTCGCCGTCGACGCGGGCGCGGGCGAAGCCCTTGGCCTGCAGCTCGGCGAACAGGTCCGCGTACTCACCCTTACGGCCCCGCACGACGGGAGCCAGCACCTGGTAGCGCGTGCCCTCCGGCAGCTCGAGGAGCCGGTCGACGATCTGCTGAGGCGTCTGAGCCGTCACCCGCTCGCCGCACACAGGACAGTGCTGCGTCCCCGCCCGTGCGAAGAGCAGTCGCAGGTAGTCGTAGACCTCGGTGATCGTGCCGACGGTCGAGCGCGGGTTGCGGTTGGTCGACTTCTGGTCGATCGAGACCGCGGGCGACAGGCCTTCGATGAAGTCGACGTCAGGCTTGTCCATCTGCCCGAGGAACTGCCGCGCGTACGCGGACAGCGACTCCACGTAGCGCCGCTGCCCCTCGGCGAAGATCGTGTCGAACGCCAACGACGACTTCCCCGAGCCCGACAGGCCCGTGAACACGATCAGCCGGTCACGCGGCAGGTCCAGGTCGACGTTGCGAAGGTTGTGCTCACGGGCACCCTGCACCACCAGACGGTCGTTCACGGCGTGCAGTCTACGTTCCACCTCCGACATTCGCACACCCG
>JAEYUL010000075.1 GCA_023432565.1 Actinomycetes bacterium
GACAGCGCCACTGGCGCCTGCACGGCCGGGCCCGGCAGGGAGCCGGACCACCGCGTCGCGCGGCGCAGCGTCGCAGGCTCGAGCCCGAGTCCGCGACGCGCGTCGTCGATCCAGCCCGGACGGTGGCTCGTGCGACGGTGGCCGCCGCCCGGCAGCGCGCCGGTGCCACGCACGGAGGCCGGCCCGGAGGCCGCGGGTCCCGTCACGGCCGGCGACGTCGGCCGGCCCGTGCTGGACATCGTTCTGGACGGCGTGCTGGACATCGTGCTGGACGTCGTCCGGCGCACGGGCCCCTGGGCCGCGCTCGACGATGCGGCCGTGCTCGCTGCCGCGGACGGGCGGGTCGGGCTGCCGGCCGGGCGGTCGTCCGGCCCCGGGGCGGCCGTGACCTGCTGGTCGTTCGCCAGGCCGCGAGCTGCGTTCGCCGCGGGCGCGAGCACGCTCCTGGCGGCGGACGTGGCGGTGCCCGGGATCGTGGTGGCCGGCCGGTGCAGCGGTGATGCGCGCCCCGCGAGCATGCGTCGCACGGGAGCCAGCAGGCCGCGCGCGGCAGGCAGCGCGGCACCCGTCGACGAGCCTCCCGTGATCGCCCGCTGCGCGGACAGCGCCCGCGGCAGCACGGACGAGCCGACGCGCTCGTCCGTGTCCGCGACGGAGGCGTGGTCGGCGGAGGCAGCGGCGGGGCTCGTGACCGTGAGCGTCGGCACAGGACCCGTCGGCACAGGACCCGTCGGCACGGTGCTGGTGGGCACGGTGCTGGTGGGCACGGTGCTCGTCAGCGCGGTGCTCGTCAGCGCGGTGCTTGTCAGCGCGGTGCCGGTGGGCACCGTGCTCGTGGGTGTCGTGCTCGTCGGCGCCGTCGTGCGTGCCGAGCCCGCACGCGAGGCGGACGGGCTGGCGTCGGCCCGGGGCGCCGGGCCGGACGCGGAGCGTGCGCGCGTGGCACGGGCGTCGGTCACGGCTGCGGCGCGCGCCCGGCGGCGCAGGTACCGCCCGGCGGGACGCAGGGCGGCGGCCGGACCAGGTGCGCTCGCGGGTGCGCCGGATGCGAGCACGGGTGCGGCGTCCGGTGCGGCGAACGACCGGCGGACGGTGGTCGTCGTCGGGAGAGCGGGAGTCCGGTCCGCCGGGCCGGTGGCGACCGCAGGCGACGACGAGGGGCCGGACCCCGGGGCGTTCCCCGGTTGTGACCGTGCGCCGGGTGGGTTGGCGGGAACTCGCGTCGCGGACCGGGGGCGGGCGCCGTCGGACGCGGTGACCATGCTGCCCGCGGCGCGCACGTCCGGGGTGACGCGCACACGCACGGTCTGCGGGGCGAGGCGGTCCCGGACGCTGCCGGGCCGGCGGGCGCCGTCGGCGGGGATCGCGTCGACCATGCGCGGCAGGCCGCGCGGGATCGACGAGGCCTCGGCCTGCGCGTCCTGCGCGGCCCGGATCGGGGCGACCTGCGACCACCAGCGCGGTGGGGCGACCTCCTCGGGCGTGCGGCGCGGCCGGACGGCCGTCGCCGGGCCGGCCAGCGCCCGGCGCACGTCCACGGGACGTCCCCAGCCGTGCGCGAACCGCACCGACGACGAGGCGAGCGACCCGATCGGGGAGGGGCGCGCGCTGCCCAGGCGCGGCCCCGGGCGGCGCATGCGCAGCGCGACGCCCCGGCCCAGGCGGGTCGGGTCCAGACGCTGCCGCTCGTCGTCGGACGAGGGGACGGGCGCGAGGTCGGCGCTCGTCGGCGTCGCGGGGTCGGTGGTGGCGGTCACGGGCGGCTCACTGCAGCGTCTTCGCGCGGAAGCCGTTGTGCGCGACCTCGAGCGTCTCGACGAGGGCCTCGCTCACGTCGACGGACAGCCGGGGCCCCGCCCACGCGACCGCGAACACGCCCTCGAGCTCCCACGACCGCAGCCGCTGGCCGCGGTGGTCGACGACCGTGACGGCACCCGTCGAGCGGTTCAGGGTGTTCTGGTTGCCGGCGAACCCCTCGCCGGACGAGCGCGCGACCCAGCCGAACAGGGCGTCGGAGTTCACCAGGCCGCGGCGGAACACGAGGTTCGGCCAGCGGATCACGCCCGGGAAGCGGTGCACGTACTGGTTCTGCCCGCCCTCGACGTACTCCTGGGTGCTGACGGTCAGCTCGAGGCCGGTGACCTCGACGAAGTGCCCGATCTCGACGCCGTCGACCTCGAACAGGAAGTTGGCGGAGACGGGGGCGTCTCCACCGAGAGGTACCTCAGGCACTGTCGCGCACCGCCTCCCACGCTCGGGCATTCATCGCTGAGACAGCCCGGACCATCCGGACGCGGTCCATGTGCTCGAGGTCGAGCAGGTCGGACAGCGGCCAGTGCAGGTGGTAGGCCAGGTAGGCGATCTCCTGCCAGAGCACGTCGACGGGGTAGCGCAGCATCGGTCGGACCTACTGACGAGCCTCGGAGCCGATCTCCTCGATCGCTCCGCGGCCGGGCCGGGGCAGCACGACGGCGGGCTCCGCCGGCGCCTCGGGTGCCGTCTCGGGTGCGCTCGCGGCGGCGGGCGCCGGGGCCTCGTCGGACGACGAGACCCCGGGCGCCTGGCCGAGCGCACGCTGCGCGGCGACGAACTCCTCGAACTCCTGCTGGCTGCCGAAGTTGATGACGCCGTAGAAGTCCTGCAGGTACGCGAGGTCGGCGGCGAACAGCCCCTCGATCTCGTGGGGCGTGACCTGCGCGAGCGTGCCGAGGCTCTCCACCACGCGGGCCAGGACGACGATCGTCAGACGAGGGTCGTCCGGGCCCGTGACGGTGGGGTCGCGCAGCGGCTCCAACTCGTCACGGGCGGTCGCCAGGCGCATCACGCCGTCGCGGTGGACGCCCCCGTCGCGGTCGACGTAGCCGCGCGGCAGGGTGAACTCGTAACGGGTCTTGAGACTCACTTGACCCGCTCGAGCGTCTCGATCGTGAGCGTCACGTTCTCCTTGACGGGGTCGTTGGAGTCGACGCTCAGCTGGTCGGTCGAGATCTTGCTCGGCCAGCCGTTGGTGAAGTTGAACCGCGCGACCTCCACGTGGGTCGAGTCGTAGATGACGATCGACCCGTTCTTGCGGTTGTTCGTGCGGTCGGACTGCAGGATGCCCTTGTTGCGGATGTCGTGGAACCAGACCCACAGCTTGTCCGAGGTGGCGTCCGGCGGAGCCATGCGCGTGAGCGTGATGTCGCCCTGCTTGTTGCGGCCCGCGAGCGTCTTGATGGTCTGGGACTTGCCGTCCTTGCCGACCTGCTGCGTGGTGGCCACCTCCATCTCGACGTCCAGCCCGGACACCGAGGCGAGGATCGAGACGACGGAGCCGTCGATCTCGAGGAAGAAGTTCTGGGCGATGAGCGGGTCGCCGTCGATGAGGTCGTTCGGCATGGGAGCTCTCCTGTCTAGAGGTCAGTCGGGTCGGGAGGAGTGCGTCAGTTCGCGATCTGCTTGTTCTGGCTGATCCGGAAGATGACGAACTCGGCGGGCTTGACCGGGGCGATGCCGACCTCGACGACGAGGCGGCCGGCGTCGATCGACTCCGGCGGGTTCGTCGTCGCGTCGCACTTGACGAAGAACGCCTGGTCGGGGGAGGACCCGAACAGCGCACCGGCCTGCCACAGGCCGCGCAGGTAGGCGTTGAGGGTGCGCTTGACGCCCTCCCACAGCGCGACGTCGTTCGGCTCGAAGACGGCCCACTGGGTGCCCTCGAGGATCGTCGACTCGATCATGTTGAACAGCCGGCGCACGTTGATGTACTGCCAGTCGGTGTCCGACGCGAGCGTGCGTGCGCCCCAGATCCGGATGCCGCGCGTGCCGAACGGGCGGATCGCGTTGATGCCGATCGGGTTGAGGATGCCCTGCTCGTTCTGCGTGATCGAGCGCTCGACGTCGAGCACGCCGCGGATCGTGTCGTTGGCCGGGGCCTTCCACACGCCGCGCGTCTCGTCGGTGCGCGCCCACACGCCCGCGACGTGACCCGACGGCGGCACGAGGATCTCGGCGTTGCCGTTGGTGCCGGTCGGGTTCTCGACCTTGATCCACGGGTAGTACAGCGCGGCGAACGCGGAGTCGTACTGCGCGACGTCGCTGCGCCACTCCTTGACCTGCTGCGGCGTGAGCCCGGGAGGGGCGTCGAGGATCGCGACGCGGTTCGCGTGCTGCTCGCAGTGCGCGATGAGGCTCGTCTGCACGGCCTTCCACAGGCCGAGGTCGAGCGAGCCGTCGTCCTTCGTGGCCGCGGTCAGCAGGTCCGGCACGACGACGATCGTGACGTCCTCGGCGATCGCCAGGCCGTTGATGCCCGAACGGCTCGTCTCGGAGCCGGCGAACTTGCGACCCGAGACGGCGACCGGCTTGGGCGCGGCCTTCTCGAGCGAGTACTGACCGGGCTTGAGGAGCTCGAGCTGGCTCGACAGGTCGGTGTCCTGCGCGAGCTTGACCTCGACCTTGACCTTCGTCGACGTCTTGTTGATCACGGTGGCCGCGTCACGCGGGCCGCCCAGGGTCAGGTCGTCGAACGACTCGACGGCCTCGCCGGCCTCGAGGATCGTGATGGTGAACGGCGCGGGGCCGTCCTCGTCCTCGGGGGCCTCGGCGGTGGTGACGACGACCGACAGGTCCGCGTCGGGCTCGACCGACTCGATCGCGAGCGGCAGGCCGAGCGACCGGTCGTAGGCCGGGAGCTCGAGGCGGGCCGGCTCGCCGGACGGCTCGGCGTTCGGGATGCGCACGATGTACGCCTGCGTGCCGCCGTTGAGGAAGAACCCGTAGACCGACAGCGGCAGGAGCGCACCCTCGACGAAGCCGCCGTACAGCGACTCGAACTGGGTCCAGCTGGTCACGAGCCGCGGCGCGAGGCCGTTCGGGTCGTTCGGGTCGTCGGTCGGGAACGAGGCGGTGAACCCGACGAACGCGGCGACGGCCGTGGGGGCCGAGGTGAGGACCTTCTGGGTCGAGGGGATCTCCTCGACGTACACGCCAGGGGCGGTGTAGGTGGGCACGGGCCATCCTTCTTTCGGCTGTGGCCCCCGCGTTGGGCTCGGAACACCGACGCGGGGTGGTCGGCAGACGCAGGTGTCGTGCGATGAGGCTAAGAAGTGCGTTCGCGCCCGGTCATCGGTAATCGCTACGCAACGTCGTCGGGCCGGGACGTAGGGCTGTGGCGGCACCCGAGTGGGCGAATTCCGTCCAGCAGTCGAACGAACGTGACCTCGGGTCCCTCCTCACCCGTCATGATGAGGACCAACGTCCTGCTCACACCGCTGAAAGGCCCGAGGCCGTGCCTGTCTCACCACGCTCGTCGCGACCTGCGGCGCGCCCGGAGGCAACCGTGGCCGAGACCCCGCCCGCGCCGGTGGTGCACGAGCCGAGGGTCGGTCACGCGTCGCGCCACCTCGTCCTGCCGCCGTCGCGTCGCGACGCGATCGAGCAGCTGCGCGAGTCCCTGCGCGGCGGCCGCAGCGTGCTGGTCGTCGGCGAGGCGGGCGTCGGCAAGACCGCGCTCGCCGCGCGCGCCCTGGAAGGGCTGGTGATCGACGCACGCGCGCCGTTCGTCGTGGCGCTCACGGGGGCCTCGTCGCGTGGCGGCATCCCGTTGTCGGGGCTCGAGCCGCTCCTGGGTGACGACCTGCTGACGATCGGCAGCTTCGCGCGGACCGTCCGGGTGCTCGGGCAGTCGCTCGCCGAGCTCGCGGGGGACAGCCCGCTGGTCCTGCGCCTCGACGACGCGCACCTGCTCGACGACGCCTCGGCGCAGGCCCTGGCGTGGGTGGTCCGGCAGCGCTCGGTGCTGCTCGTGGCGACGTCGCGCCCGTCGGGGGCGTCCGGCTCGCCGTGGCTCGAGCTGTGGAAGGACGACGTGGTCGAGCGGATCGACGTCGCCCCGTTCAGCCTCGCGGAGACCGAGCAGTGGCTCGCCGGTGAGCTCGGCGGCACGGCCACGGCGGACACGGTGCGCCGGATCTGGGGCGAGACGCGCGGCAACGTGTTCCACGCGCGCGAGCTGGTGCGGGCCGAGCGCTCGTCGGGCGCGCTGCGCGAGTACGACGGCGTGTGGCTGTGGACGGGCCGGGCGACCCCCGGCTCGCGCCTGCTCGAGATCGTCGAGAACGACGTCGCGCGGCTGTCGCCCGAGGCGCACCGCGCGCTCGAGGCCGTCGCGCTGCTGTGCCCCGTGCCGCTGAGCCTCCTGCTGGACGTCGCGCCGCGGTCCGCGGTCGACGAGCTCGCGCACACGGGCGTCGCGACGCTGCGACCGCAGCCCATCCCCGGCAGCAGCGAGATCGTCGTCGACCTGGCGCACGCGCTGTACGCGGAGGCGGTGCGCGCCCGGGTGCCCGGCGGGCGTCGTCGTGAGGTGCTCGACCTGGTCGCGGGGTCCACGCACGCCGCGTCGGGGGCCTCGCTGCTGCGGTCGGTGATGCTCGCGATGGACTCGGGGATCGTCGTCGGTGCCGACCGGTTCGAGGGCGCGGTCGCCGAGGCGTTCACGCTGCAGCAGCCGGACGTCGTGGTGCGGCTCGTGGACCTGGCGCTGCGCTCCGCGCAGGTCGGCACCGACTACTGGGCGCGCCTGATGAACTGGCGCGCCGAGGCGTGGTGGTCGCAGGGCGAGCTCGTGCGTGCGGGCCGGGACGCGACGACGGTCGTCGAGACGCTGCGCGCCCTGCCGGCGCTCGACGCGGCCCTCGTGCGCCGGTTCGTCGAGGCCCTGCAGCTCACGTGCGCCGCGCTGCACGTGTCCGGCACCGATCTCGACGAGACGCTCGAGCTCACCACGGAGGCGGGGAGCTGGCTCGCGTCGATCGACGCGCCGGGGGACTGGGCCGACGAGCTCGAGGCGACGCGCCTGGTGCGCCGCACCTGGGGCGGCCACGCCCAGCAGACCCGCTCGCAGGCCCTCGCGATGCTGGGCCGCGCGCAGATGCCGGCGACCGCCGTGCGCCTCGTCGCGCCGACCGTGCTGGGCCTCGCGGATGCCGGACGGTTCGCCGAGGCCCGCGAGCTGGCCGAGCGCTCCGTGCCCGTCGCGCAGACGCTGCTGCACCGCTACCGCTGGACGTTGGGGGAGATCTACACCTCCAGCGTGCTGGCCCGGCTGTGGTCCGGGGACCTGACGGCGCTGGACGACGAGAACCTGCGCACGTTCGACGACAACCCCGTCGTGATCGACTGGGTGGCGCTGCAGTCCGCCAAGGGCATCGCCGCGATCATGTACGGCACCTGGTCGCAGGCCGCCTCGGAGCTGCGTGCCGCGAACGCGCGCCTGCGGGTCAACGACCGCGGCGGCATGATCGCCTACACCGCGGCGGCCGAGGCGCTCGCGGTCGCGGCCAGCGGCTCGACGAACGCCGCGCGCCAGCTGCTCCTGTCGGTCGCGGCCACGCCGCTGCGCTCGGCGGCCGCGCTCGAGCCCGAGATCCGGCTGCTCACGCTGGACGCCCTCGCGTGGCTGCGGGACCCGGGGGTGACGGTCGAGGCGTCCACGCTCGCGCAGTGGGCGCGCGACCGCGGGGCTCTGCGCGTCGAGCTCGAGGCGCTGCACCGGTTCGTGCGTGCGGGTGGCCGGTCGGCGGACGTGCTGGACCGCGTGGCCGTGCTGGCCGGCGCCGTCGAGGGCGCGCGGGCGGCCGCGCTGTCCGCGCACGTCGAGGCGATGGTGGCCGACGACGTGGACCTGACGCGCATCGCCGAGCGGGACCTCAACCGCTGCGGCCTGTGGCTGCCGCCGCTCGAGCCTCCGGTCGCCCTGACGCCGCGCGAGCGTGAGATCGCCTCGCTCGCCGCGGGCGGCATGACGTCGCGTGCGATCGCCGCGCGCCTGACCCTGTCCGTGCGCACCGTGGACTCCCACCTCGCGCGTGTGTTCTCCAAGACGGGCGTCCACTCCCGCGAGGGCCTGGTCGCGGTCCTGCGCTGACGCTCGTCGGGCTCGTCCTGCGGCGTCCCGGGACGACGAAGGGGCGCGGCCCCGACCCTCGTCGGAACCGCGCCCCCGCTCGTGCAGGCGTCTGGCGTCCAGGCGTCAGCAGAACGCGCTGGGTGTCCAGTTCACGTTGTTCGGACCCTTGTAGTAGGTCACGCCGAACGTGTTCCCCGCTCCGTTCGGGGTGAAGGTGTTGCCGTTGCGGTTGGCGTTCCAGAAGTTCTGGATCGACTGGCCGTTCGACGGGTACACCGTCACCGTCCAGCTGCTCGAGCCGGAGACGGTGTAGGTGACGTTGAACCGGTCACCCCACTCCTGGGTCTTGGTCGCCGAGACGGTGCAGGAGCCCCCGCCTCCGGTGTTCCCGCCGCCACCGTTGTTGCCGCCGCCACCGTTGTTGCCGCCACCCGAGCCCTCGGACACGGTGATGTTCGACGAGCCGGAGGACTGGTACCCCTCGGTCGCCAGGATCTGGTAGTTCTGCGTGCCGAGGTTCATGCCCTTGGACGCCCAGGCGTCGAAGTGGTTGCCGGCCGTGATGGTGCCGCCCGTGCGCTTCTGCTGGCGGACGGACCAGTACTGGTAGAACGTCGCGGTGCCCTGGATCGAGGGCTGGTTCACGCGCTGGGTGCGGTAGATGTCGTAGGTGCCGCCGTCGGAGTTGACGGTGCCCATGAACGTGCCGGTGGGCCGGTAGGTGCCCCAGTTGTCGACGATGTAGTACTCGATGAGCGGACCGGTGGTCCACCCGTACAGCGTCAGGTAGGCGTTGCCGGACGGGTTGAACTGCCCCGAGTAGGTCACCGCGCGGCGGCTTCCGGTCTGCCAGCCCTTGCCGGCCACGAAGTTGCCGGTGTTGGACCAGCGCGTGGAGTAGTTGCCGCCCGAGCCGAGGTCCATCGTCACGGTGCCCTGCGAGTCGGTCCAGAACGAGTAGTAGTAGCCGTCGTGCGTGCCCGTCGAGTTCGACGAGACGGCCGACGCGGGCCCCGCGACGGCCAGGCCGCCGGCGGTGAGAGCGGCCACGGCGACGGCCCCGAGGGCGGCCTTGAGGGAGCGGCGACGGTGCCGCGGCGCTCCGGTTGTTGCGGACATGGGGGCACTCCTTCGTGCGGATCCATTGACCTGTCTGCGGCGGCCCCGACCGTCCTTGGCCGAGCTCGCCGGTGGCGCGGCCGGTGCGGCCCGCGCGGATGATCTGCGACGAGAAGTTCCCCCCTGCAGATCGAGCCCAGCGAGTGTCATCCCGCCTCGACGGGGTGGTCAACACGTCCCACTGGTGTGTTTCGTCCTGTGAACCGGTTAACTTTCCGAAACTTGTCCGCGGCGCCGGGCTGTCGCCGTTGTCGTCGGTGCTCGGGGCGTCGCCGTTCGTCGCGCCTCGCCGCCCGCGCGCGCTCGTCGCGCGACCATGGGTCCCCGACCCCCGGGACGACGAACGGACCCACGCCATGAACCTCGCCGAGCAGCGAGCACACATCCTCACCGGCGCCATGTACGACGACCTGACCCCCGAGCTCGTCGCCGCCCGCGAGGCCGCCGTGCTGCGCACCGACGAGTACAACGCGACCTTCGGCCGCCCCGCCGCCGAGCGTGAGGCGCTGCTCGCGACCCTGCTCGGCTCGATCGGCACCGGCGTGCACTTCGAGCCGGTGTTCCGCTGCGAGTTCGGGTACAACATCACGATCGGGTCGAACTTCTACGCCAACTTCGACTGCGTGATGCTCGACGGCGCCCCCATCACCATCGGCGACAACGTGCTGCTCGGCCCACGCGTCGCCGTCTTCACCTCCAACCACGCCCTCGACCCCGTCGAGCGCGTCAACGGCGGCTGCTACGCCAAGCCCGTGACCATCGGCGACAACGTGTGGATCGGCGGGCACGTCACCATCAACCAGGGCGTGACCATCGGCGCCGGCTCCGTCATCGGCTCCGGCAGCGTCGTCACCCGCGACGTCCCTCCGGGCGTCATCGCCGCCGGCGTCCCCGCCCGAGTCCTACGCCCCATCACCCCCGCGGACGCCACCGGCTGGACCCCGCCCGCTGCGACCTGACCTCGGTGCTCCGGTAGGCTTCCAGCGGTTCGTCCGGCAGGAGTATGGGCGGACCTCGCAAGGATCACACGACAGCCCGCGGCAGGACCCACGTCCCGTCCCGCTCGCGACCTGCCGGATCCCGCGCCTGTAGCTCAGGGGATAGAGCACCGCTCTCCTAAAGCGGGTGTCGGCAGTTCGAATCTGCCCAGGCGCACAAGGGTGTTATCGCAGGTCAGGGACGGTATGCGCGCCGCGGCCGCCGTCGGGGCTGTGTCCGATTTGCCGGGCGTTGGTCAGCGTGTGGTCAGCGACCTGTCTCAGGACGTGGACGGCCTGTCAAGGACGTGGACGGACGCGAGTGGACGTCGCAAGACGGCCCACCTTCCCCTCAGCAAACGTTCTTCGCTTCGGCTGCCCCCGGCGACGCTCCGCTGCCGCCACGACCGCCGTCCGGAACGGTGGCCGCGGCCAGTTTGTGGCAGGGCGGCGACGAGCCGCGAGTGGCCGCGGCCAGCCGCGCTCGAGTGGCTCGGGGGTTCGCTATGGCTGCGGCTCCAGCGTCTGGTCGAGTCGAAGCCGAGGCCTCGAGCCGTGCCCTCGGTTGCCGAGGCTCGCTGTCACTTCGTCGGGTAATGCATCCCGCCCCCACGGCGCAAGCTCGAGGTAGCAGAAGCTCTGCGGCGGCCGCATCGATGGGTCGAGCTCGGTCAGGGCCACCGGTCGGCCCAGCCGTCGTGCGTCGCGCACGAGGATTCCGACCGCCTGACGGTGACCCGCGAAGTACTGCCGGAAGCCTGACCGGCTGATTCCGGCATGCGCCTTGTGGCGTTCCCAGAGGGCGCTCGGGCTGCCGATGTCGTACCCATCTACCTCGAACGCGCCGACAACTCTGCCGACGGGCATCGTCGCGTAGATCAGGACGGTGGTCACGTCGTGCGCGAGCCGGCGCTTGCGGAACTCCACCCTCTTGGAGCCGTTGAGTAGTCCTTCGGCGTAGGAGGGCCGGATCGACATCAGTGCGACTCGGCCAGCTGCCGGTGTACCCACTGCGTGCCCACCTCTCCCACCCGAGTGATGCTCTGCGGCCATGACCTGAGTACACGAGCCCTCTGGAGTTCGCGCAGGCGCCACGCCGGTTCTAGCAGACGGTCCTGACGGAACAGCATCGCGTGGAGGCGCCCACGCCCGCCCGCCGCCATAGTCTGAAGATCGCGCAGGGTGTAGACCGTGCGTCGGCCGACGAACCGAAGCACCTCGTCGGGGCTGCTGGCTTCGAGCACAGCGTCGACGACGCCAACCGCCGTGACGGCTGACGTGTCTTCCGAGCGGTAGAAGAGCAAGGTCGCCCCGCTGCCGATGTTGCGCGTCGGTGACCGGCTCACGTAGGCCTTGCGAAGTGCGTTGCCGTAGGGGTGCTCGCCCGTCCAGACCGGCAGTCCGGAGCCGTAGTCGGGGAAGAGGAGCTCGTGCCACGTCGGCCTGATCGGGACGACGAAGACCGGAGACCGCGGGTCGACGAACGGAGGCCCGTGTCGTCGATGCGTAGAGAGGCAGTCACCACTGGATAGGTCGGGCGGGCGCCGTCGCTTCACCATGACGAGCTCGCCCAGAGCGCTCCTGTCAGTTCGGGCTTCGAAGCCAAACGTTTCGAGGAGGGCTACAAGAGCGGCGTGCTTGCTGAAGACCGTCACGTAGACCGTGTCGAACGCGTGAGTGTGCGCATAACCGAAGAGCGTCTTCAGCATGAGTTCGCCGTACTTGCGGCCGAGAGCGTCGTCCGCGACCTTCATCGTGCTGACCTTCAGCACCTTGCCATGAAGGCCGTAGTCGCCCGGACTCTCCTGCTTCACCAGCATGACGGCCGCGTAGGCTGATGACGCGGTGTCGCGGATGACCCAGGCCTGACGGTGATCGCTCCTCGCCTTCGCGAGCCATTCGTCGAACCCTGGGTAATCCTGCCGGAGCGAGCCGAATATCGGATCGGACGGGTCGAGCTGGTACGCCTTCAGGTCATCGACGGCAGGCGGGGGAGGCGCATTCTGGGGCGTGAGATTGCGTAGTAGGGCGACCGCCTCCGCCAAGGTAACTACGAACTCGCCGAGACCGGCTCGCGCGGCCCAACGACCGAGACGAACGTCATCTGTTACGAGGTAGTCGACAGCGTTCGCCTGAAGCGTCGCCAAGAACTCCAGATCGACCCCGTCGTTCGAGGCGGGGTCTGGCGGTGATCCGCAACCCACCGCTGCTACGAGGTCACCCGTAGGGGCGACACTCCCGAGAAGTTCGTACTTCTTGGTCAGTGCACGGTGCGTTTCACGCCGTCCGGCATCGGGGTCGCGATCGAGGTCGCGGTCGATCGCTGCCTGGAGGTAGAGGCGGTGGCGGCCCTCGGAAGCCAATCGCAGCAGTTCTGCCCCGATGGCCAGCCCTGCTTCCGGAGCGGTGGAGGTTGGCTCAAGTGCGATGAAGGCATTCGTATCGAGCAGAAGGCGGAATCGTCCAGCTCCCGCTCCGGCTGGCGCTGCCCCCATGGCCATACACCGATCATGGCCTAGAGTCGCCGATTCTTTACTGCGCCACTCCTTGGTGGCCGAGCGTCTCGCCCCAGACGTACGACCGATGACGGCGTCAAGCCGGGCAGCGGGCTGGCGAGACTACAGCGAGCCCTGTCCCAGTGGTGTGCCGCCCGTCGGCTCGGAAGCCGAGCGGTTACGTCTCGACAACATCAAGCGGCCCTCGCGGGCGATGCTCCGCTGCCTCGGGAGTCAGGGATGTGACGGGAGACCGTTGCCGGGTTGATGGAAGCCGCCATAGCGGAGAAGTGAGCGTATCCGCGTCCTGAACTCGATCACGTCTGCGAAACCAAGCGCGACTTGCGCTCCGACGGGCCACCGTTGCGATCCCGCTCCGCTAAGTCTTGCTGCCGCCTTAGCATCAACGACGTGGCTCGCGTGCGCGTACGCATTGCGGGCGACCGCGGCCTCAACAATCCCGCTCAGGCCGCCGTGCACGTCGCCAAATGAGCGGCCGTTTGCGGTGAGGAGTGCGCGGCCCCACTCTTCGACGCCGCCAGCTGCTCGTTGGTCAATGCCCAGGCGGTCGCACGCCGCCGCCTCCGCGACTGCGAAGCTTTGGATGAGCACGGCAGCATGGAGAGTCTCGAGGTTCGTGAGAGACTCGAGGTGCTCATCAAGGCGCACAACATACTGACCCTTCTCAACCGGCACCTGGAGCCGAGCTTCCGTCGGTCGCTCAAGCTCGAGCGACTGCCAAACGAGGCGTTCGCGCCCGAAGGCAATCTGCGTGCTGTAGAGGAACCGCGTGATCCGCTTCCATTCAGCCCAGAGTGTCGAGGTGTCGGTCACGTGGCTCAGCGTTGCACATGAGGCGTTCTCCCGGTTCGCAGCCCACGCAGGCGACCGAGATATGTCGGCCCCCCGGTTTCGGCCCTACTTGCCGGGAGGGTCGATCGCCCGCGGCATGTCCATCAGCGGAATCACCGGCAGGCGCTCCATCGCCTGCCAGGTCGCCTCGCTGAACAGGTGCCCGTACAGGTCCATCGTCATCGTCGCGGTGGAGTGCCCCAGGATCACCTGCACGGCCTTCACGTCCGCCCCGGCCGCGATGAGCAGCGACGCGGCCGTGTGCCGCAGGTCGTGAATCGTCGTCCCCTCAACGCCTGCCCGCCGCGTCGCCTCCATCCACCCCGACCGCGCTCGAAAGTTGGTGTTCGTCCACACGCTCCCGGTCGGGCTCGGGAACAGGTACCCGCCCGGAGCAGTAAAGGCCACCCGCGTCCGCACGTACTCATCGAGCGCCGCCGGCACCGGCACGGTCCGCGTCTGATGCGTCTTCGTCGGCCCGAACACCGCCCCGCTGGTTCGTTTGGACTGCGTCGCGGCCCGGTGCACGCGCACCCCGAGCCCGTGCGGGGTCTGTACGACGTCGTCGACCCGCAGCGCCGCCATCTCCGAGAACCGGCATCCGGTCGGCCCTAGGTGCAGCATGACGGGCTGGCACAGCGACGGCACCGCCATGACCAGCCGGCCGAGCCGCGCGGGAACGCAGAGTTACAACGAGGGCCACTACCC
>JAEYUL010000167.1 GCA_023432565.1 Actinomycetes bacterium
TCGGTGCGACCATCACGCACCGCGTGCTCGCGCGCCTCTTCGAGGACCGCGGCGTCATCCTGGACCGCACGTACCAGCTGAACGTCGGCGGCAACATGGACTTCAAGAACATGCTCGAGCGCGAGCGCCTGGAGTCGAAGAAGATCTCGAAGACGCAGGCCGTCACGTCGAACCTCGAGGACGGCCCGCTGGCCGGCAAGCAGGACGACCGCAACGTCCACATCGGCCCGTCGGACTACGTCGCGTGGCTCGACGACCGCAAGTGGGCGTACGTGCGCCTCGAGGGCCGCGCGTTCGGCGAGGTGCCCCTCAACCTCGAGTACAAGCTCGAGGTGTGGGACTCCCCGAACTCCGCGGGCATCATCATCGACGCGCTCCGTGCGGCGAAGATCGCGAAGGACCGCGGCATCGGCGGCCCGATCCTCTCGGCGTGCTGTGCTGCTCAGCAGCGGGCGATCATGCGGTGGATCAGCGCTCGATCTCGCCGCGGATGAACGCCTCGAGCTGCTCGCGGCCCTGGGTGTCCTCCATCTGGACCGGCGGCGACTTCATGAAGTACGTCGCGGCGGACAGGATGGGGCCGCCCACGCCGCGGTCCTTGGCGATCTTCGCCGCGCGCAGCGCGTCGATGATGATGCCGGCCGAGTTCGGGGAGTCCCACACCTCGAGCTTGTACTCGAGGTTCAGCGGCACCTCGCCGAACGCGCGGCCCTCGAGGCGCACGTAGGCCCACTTGCGGTCGTCGAGCCACGCGACGTAGTCCGACGGGCCGATGTGGACGTTGCGGTCCTCCTTCTTGCCGGCCAGCGGGCCGTCGTGGAGGTTCGAGGTCACGGCCTGCGTCTTCGAGAGCTTCTTGGACTCCAGGCGCTCGCGCTCGAGCATGTTCTTGAAGTCCATGTTGCCGCCGACGTTCAGCTGGTACGTGCGGTCGAGGATGACGCCGCGGTCCTCGAAGAGGCGGGCGAGCACGCGGTGCGTGATGGTCGCGCCGACCTGCGACTTGATGTCGTCGCCGACGATCGGGACGCCGGCGGCCTCGAACTTCGCGGCCCACTCCGGGTCGGACGCGATGAAGACGGGCAGCGCGTTGACGAACGCCACGTTGGCGTCGATGGCGCACTGCGCGTAGAACTTCGCGGCGTCCTCGGACCCGACGGGCAGGTAGCAGATGAGGACGTCGACCTGCGCCTCACGCAGGGCGGCGACGACATCGACCGGCTCGGCGTCCGACTCCTCGATCGTGGTCGAGTAGTACTTGCCGAGGCCGTCGAGCGTGTGGCCGCGCTGCACCGTGACGCCCAGCGGCGGGACGTCGCAGATCTTGATGGTGTTGTTCTCCGACGCGAGGATCGCCTCGGACAGGTCGAAGCCGACCTTCTTCGCGTCGACGTCGAACGCCGCGACGAACTCGATGTCCTTGACGTGGTAGTCGCCGAGCTGCACGTGCATCAGCCCGGGGACCTTGCCGTCAGCCGGCGTGTCGGCGTAGTAGTGCACGCCCTGGACGAGCGACGCGGCGCAGTTGCCGACGCCGACGATGGCGACGCGGATGGAGGTCATCCTCGCTCCTTCTGGGTGGTTCTGGCCGGAGCGGCGTGCTCGCCGTCGGCGGTGGACGCTGCAACGGTGCGATGACCGGTGCCAGCAGGACGTGCGCGGCGGGCGCCGCGCTCGTTGTCGATGAGCCCGTCGAGCCAACGGACCTCGCGCTCGGCCTGCTCCAGGCCGTGCCGCTGCAGCTCTAGCGTGTACTCGTCCATGCGCTCGCGGGTGCGGGCGATGGACTGGCGGATCGTCTCGAGGCGTTCTGTCAGGCGCGTGCGCCGACCCTCGAGGATCCGCAGCCGGGTCTCGGCGTCGGTCTGCGCGAAGAACGCGAACCGCACGTCGAAGTTCTCGTCCTCCCAGGCCGCGGGCCCGGAGGAGGCGAGCACCGACTGCAGGTGCTCCTTGCCGTCTGCAGTGATCTGGTAGACGATCCGCGCCCGCTTGCTGCCGACCGTGTGCGGGTCGGCAGGCGAGTCGGTACCGACGATCCAGCCACGTTCCGCGAGTGACTTCAGGCACGGGTACAGCGACCCGTACGACAGCGCGCGGAACGAACCGAGCACGAGGTTGAGCCGCTTGCGCAGCTCGTACCCGTGCATCGGGGACTCGTGGAGCAGCCCGAGGATCGCCGGCTCGAGCACGTCGGAACGCCCGCGCATTCGTGCCACCTCCTCTAGGCTGATGCGACCGCTTGTCGGGGACGCTTGATCGCGTCACGCTCGATGTATCGGTCCGGATGTATCAGTGCGATACATCGAGCACAGTAAGGCGCGGACGTCGTCGTGCACAAGTCGCGCCCTCGCGCCCGGCCACGACCGGTCGCCGAGGCGCGACCGGTCGCCGGGCAGCGGCCTGCGGCTGACGACGAACGGTGCACCCTCGCCACCTGCGCGATCCGCCGCCGCGCGAACAGCCCGCCCCCTGCGCGAACCGCCGCCGCGCGATCAGCCCGCCACGTGCGCGATCCGACGCGCGCACGGTCCGCCACCTGCGCGAACCGCCGCCCCGCGGCGCGAACCCGTCACCCCATGCGCGCCTCGGCCTGGGACTGAGGCGCCGGTCACACGGGTCGCGGGCACCGAGTGCCGATCGTGTGAAGGGTCGCGGGACGTGGCCCGGCAGCCCGCCCCCGCAGGGGGTGGTCCCCCATACTGGTCGGCGCGTCCGCTGACGCCTGCCCTCGTCGCGCCCGCCGGGCTCCCGGGGCCGCGCAAACGGACTCCCTCGTCGTCGTCAGGAAGGCAGCACGTTGGCCGGCTCTTCTCGCGCATCCGCCCCGCGGGCGCGTCGCGGCGCCCCGCGTGGCACGGGCGCCCGAGGCTCGAACGCCCCGAAGCGCAAGTTCTTCGACTACCCGCGCTCCGGGTACAGCGGGCTGCACCGCTGGCTGCCGTCGTGGCGGTTCCTGCTCGGGTCGTTCCTGACCGTCACGTTCCTGGTCGCCGGTGCGCTCGTCGCCGCGTACGTGGCGATCAAGGTGCCCGCCGCGGGCGCGGACGTCCAGTCGCAGACGACGACCGTCTACTACGCGGGCGGGCGCAAGGTCATGGGCACGTTCGAGGTGCAGAAGCGCCAGCTCGTCGAGCTCAAGACGCTGCCGAAGTACGTGGGCGGTGCGGTGATCGCCGCCGAGGACCGCACGTTCGAGACCAACTCCGGCATCTCCGTGACCGGCATGGCCCGAGCGCTCATCAACAACGCGACGGGCGGCAAGAAGCAGGGTGGCTCGACCCTCACGCAGCAGTACGTGGAGCGCTACTACGTCGACAAGACGACGACGGACTACCTGGGCAAGTTCCGCGAGACGCTCCTGGCGCTGAAGATCACGCGTACCCAGAGCAAGGACGAGATCCTCGAGCGCTACCTCAACACCATCTACTTCGGCCGCGACTCCTACGGCATCCAGGCGGCGGCGCAGTCCTACTTCAAGGTCGACGCCAAGGACCTGACGGTCTCGCAGGCCGCGCTCCTCGCGGGCATCATCCCCTCCCCGAACAACTGGGACCCGGCGGTGAGCCCGACGAAGTCCGAGGCCCGCTGGGACCACGTCATGAAGATGATGCTCGAGGACGGCCACATCACGAAGGCGCAGTACGACGAGGCCGCGTTCCCCGAGACCGTGACGTACCAGCGGACGGCGAAGTACACCGGGGCGGCCGGCCACCTGTTGAAGATGGTCGAGGACGAGATGGCGACCGAGGCCATCAACATCGACCGCGAGCAGCTCGACCGCGGCGGCTACAAGATCATCACGACCGTCCAGAAGCCCGTCCAGGACCAGCTGACGGCCTCGGTCGACAGGCTGTGGGCAGGTGAGCTGACGAACGGCGCGACCCCGCCGAGCGAGAACCTCAAGGTCGCCGCGGCGTCGGTGGACCCGTCGACGGGCGGGATCATCGCGCTCTACGGCGGCAAGGACTTCCTGACCGACCAGATCAACCGCGCCACGTACGGCAACGGCGTGCAGGCCGGCTCGACGTTCAAGCCGTTCACGCTCGTCGCCGCCCTGCAGGACGGGATCCCGCTCGAGAAGCGCTATTCCGGCAAGTCGCCGATGGTGCTCGACGGCTGGGGCTCGGGCGACCGCACGGTCAGCAACTTCAGCGGGACGTCGTACGGCACGATCGACCTCGTCGACGCCACGGCCAACTCCGTGAACACCGTCTACGCGCAGCTGAACCTCGAGGTCGGGGAGGACAGGACGGCCGCGGTCGCCAAGGAGGCGGGCATCTCGACGCCCGTCCCGGAGGTGCCCTCGAACGTGCTGGGCTCGGCGTCCGTCCGGCCGCTCGACATGACCAACGCGTACGCGACGTTCGCGGCGCAGGGCGTGCGGCACGACGCGCACATCGTGGCCCAGGTGCTCAACCCTGACGGCTCCGTGAACTACCAGACGGACGGCAACCCGAAGCGCGCGTTCGAGCAGGACGTCATGGCGGACGCGACGTACGCCATGACGCAGGTCGTCGAGAAGGGTTCCGGCAAGCCGTACATCGCGCCGCTGGGCGTGCCGATCGCCGGGAAGACCGGCACGTCGACCGGGAACCTGTCGGCCTGGTTCGTCGGCTACACGCCGACGATCGCGACCGCGGTCGCCCTCAGCCAGGTCGGCGACGACGGCAAGTCGGAGGTGACGATCACACCGTTCGGGCCGAGCCCGTACGGCGGACCGCTCGCCGAGGTGACGGGCTCGTCGATCCCGGCGCGCCTGTGGGCGGAGTACATGAAGCCCGTGCTCGACATGGAGCAGTTCGCCAAGGTGCGTGAGTTCCCGGCCCGGGCGAACGTCGGCGACAAGCCGACCGCCACGCCGACGCCGACCCCGACCGCGACGCCTACTTCGGAGCCCACCCCGGAGCCGACGCAGGAGCAGACGGTCAAGGTCCCGGGCCGCCTCGCGGGCAAGACGCAGGCGGACGCGACCGCGGCGCTGCTCGCCGTGGGGCTCGAGCCCGTGATCGTCGCGCAGCCGTCCGACAAGGTCGCGGCGGGACGGGTCATCTCGGTCGACCCGTCCGGGGGGACGAAGGTGCCCGTGGGGTCGTCGGTGACGATCGTCGTCTCGACGGGACCCGAGGAGAAGCCCGAGCCGGAGCCCACGCAGGAACCCGAGCCCGGAGCCGATCCGACCGACGCGGCCCGACCGCCGAACGAGCAGGACTGAGTCGTCGTCGGGTGGACGGCCAGGTGACCCCCGGC
>JAEYUL010000200.1 GCA_023432565.1 Actinomycetes bacterium
GTACTCGATGCCGACGATGAAGTCTCCGTCGTCGTTCCTGATCCCGGACGTGAAGCCGAGCTCGTACGCGCCTCCGGTGCCGTGATTGCCGGCGTCGTGGATCTCGGTGACGATGCCGCGGAGGTGCTTGCAGTACTTGCAACCTTCGGCGCTCAGGTCGTCCATGGCCGCGAGGTCTCCCGTGGCCACGGCGTAGGGAAACAGGGAGAGGTAGTACCGGCCGACTGCCTTGGCGTTGTCCTCGGTCGCTGGGCCGTCGAGTGCCTCAGGGCGGGCGGGCGGTGTGGTCACGTCCTGCGCGTCGGTGGTCGGGGTCGCGGACGGAGTCGGCGGTGCCGGTGTGGGGGTGGAAGGCGGTGACTGTGTCACCGACGCCGAATGCGAGGCCGTGGCGCTCGCCGAGGGCTCCGGGCTCTGGGAGGTGCAGGCCGCAAGGGCGAGTGCCGCGAGGGCGATCGTCAGCGTCGCGCGCGTCCTGAGCATGGGTGGAAAAGTACACAACTCGGGCACGCGACGTGCCGGGTGGTCCGTCCGGATGTGGACAACCGTCCTCGCGCCCGCCCCGGAGCGTCGCGTCGCGGCTGGTGGTGCACAGTCCCAGCGACGCCGATGCGGGTGCCGCCTGATCCGGCATGCGTCTCAGATGATGCCCGGCGCGTGCCGACATGATCCGGGAGGCCCGTCCGGGCTCGGACGGGAGGAGTCGCGTGGGACGCGCGTTGGTCCGTCGGGCGCACGCCCTCGTCCGGCACGAGGGCGTTGCGAAGACGACGCGAGGGCTGGTCTTCGAGAGTCGGACGTGGGCATGGCGTGACCTCCCGCGCCATACGCGAGCGCTCGCGCGCCGCGTCGACCGCCACGTGGCGGACGGGGCTGTGGAGGACGGGAGGCTCTACGATGCCGGCGGGCACGCGGTGCGCGTCGTCAGGGCCTGGCGGGCGGACAAGTCGGGGGTGTACGTCGCCGTCGCGTGCCAGCCTGTGGAGCTCGTCGGTGACCGGGTGGTCGATGTGGAACCGCTGCGGCACCTGTCGTTGCATCGCTACGACGCAGCAGAGCCTGCGCGGCGCCGTCTCGGGGTCGTGCCTCCCGGCGTGGTGCTCACCTCGCCTCGCGTCGAGAGCGGCTTCGGGGCCGCACCGGTCGCCGGCGCGCCGTCCGAGCATGACGCGGCGGCGAGAGCATGGCCGCACCTGCCCGAGCCGGTGCGCAAGAGCGCGGCACGGGCGGTGCCGGTCCCGGAGGACTGGATCGGCTCGCTGGTGCAGCGGTCGACCTCGGGCGGGGGGCTGCCGGCCTCGCAGGAGATCCTGATGCTCCGTCGGGGCGTGGACGCCGCAGTCGTCGTCCGCGCTCGTCGTGAGCTCGGCTCTAATGCGCCGACCGACCCCGAGGCTCGCGCTGCGCTGCTCGCGGAGGCCGACTGGGCCGTCGAGCAGGTCACGTTCTCGGTGCGCGTGCCGCGGCTGCTCGGGCCCGCGCTGCCGCAGTAGCCGGTCCCGTGGACCTGAACGACGAGGGCCGCACGCACTTCGCCGTCCTCGGTGTCGAGCCCGATGCGTCGACCGAGACGATCCGTGCGGCCTACCGACGCGCGGCGCGGCGCGCCCACCCCGACACCGGGGGGAGCGTGGAGGAGTTCGGGGCCGTCCAGGCGGCGTGGGAGGTGCTGTCCGACCCGGGGCGTCGTGCCGCGTACCAGGCGGCGCTCGACGGCGACGACTGGGGCGACGACGCCGACTTCGCCGCGCCCTTCACGTCCGCGCCGCACGTGGCTGCACAGCGGCGGCCGCCTGGTGGTGTGCCCGGCCGGGACCCGTCCACGCGCAGGCGTGTCGATCCGCTCACTTCGGTGGCGCGGCCAGTGCCGCCCCGGCCGGAGTGGCGGACCGCGATGCCGGCCGCGGACGCCGCGAAGATCACCCGCGGCATCGTGTGGTCCTGCCGCCTGGTCCCGGTGCTCATCGTCGCGATGGTCGTCATGCGCGAGGGCCATCCGCTTCCGCTGGGGACCGGGGCGATCGCTGGCTTCGCTGCGTATGCCTTCGTCTGCGTCGCCGCAGCCGAGGTCCGTGCTGCGGCCGCGCTGCGGGGGCTGCCGGTCCGGTTCTGCGCCGCGATCCTCCTGTGCGGCTCGGTCGCGTTCTACGCGTTGATGGGTCTCTTCTTCGTGGCGGTGGGGTCACACGGCTCTCTGGCCGGAAGGGCCGTCGTCGCGTCCCTCTTCCTCGTGGCAGGGGTGGCGGGCGGGGTGTGGGCCGAGGTGTTCGCAGCGCGGGTGCGTGCGGCGCGGCGGGCGCGGTACGCGTCCGACGACTACGGCCTGGCTGCGCAGTGGAACGCGCTGCTTGGCGAGCGCGCGGCGCTCGTCGCGCGAGGTCGCCCGTGCGCCGTGGTCCCACGTCGGACCGACCAGCCGCATGCCGTCACCTGGGAGCTGCTCGACGATGGCCGGGTCGTCGCGAGCGCGTCAGACGCGGCGCTCGACGCCTGGACACGGCTGGTCTCGGCGAGGGGACGTGTCGTGGATCGTCCGGTCGTCGTGTGACGTCGGTGCCTCGCCGTTCCGGGGTCCGCTCGGCTCTCCGAGGGTGCGCGGAGTGCGGGGTTTCACGCCTGCGGCGAACACGGGCCTATCGGCCGTTGCCCCGCCGTTAGCATCGAACAACGCCGCATCGTCGTCGGCCCCTGGCTCCACCGAAGCCGGGTTCAGGACGACGAGCACGCCGCTCGTGAGGAGTGCACATGTTCGAGAGATTCACGGACCGAGCCCGTCGCGTGGTCGTCCTCGCCCAGGAAGAGGCGCGGATGCTCAACCACAACTACATCGGCACCGA
>JAEYUL010000012.1 GCA_023432565.1 Actinomycetes bacterium
CCGGTGCCCGCGACCCCGGCACCGGCTCCCGCTGCGGCGGCACCGGCTCCCGCAGCCCCGGCTGCTCCGGCCGCAGCCTCCGCTGGCGAGACTGCGACAGCGCCGGCAGCCTCGGGCGGCTACCTCACGCCGCTCGTGCGCAAGCTCGCCGCGGAGAAGGGTGTCGACGTCGCCACGCTGACCGGGACGGGCGTCGGCGGACGCATCCGCAAGGAGGACGTGCTCGAGGCCGCGGCCAAGGCCGAGGCCGCCAAGGCGGCGCCCACGCCGCAGACGGCTGCCGCGCCGGTCGCGGCCGGCGCTCCCGCGGCCAAGGTGCCGCCGGTCTCGCCGCTGCGCGGCACCACCGAGAAGGCCAGCCGACTGCGTCAGATCATCGCCGAGCGCATGGTCGAGGCCCTGCACACGCAGGCACAGCTCACGACCGTCGTCGAGGTCGACGTGACCAAGATCGCGCGGCTGCGCGCGGCCGCCAAGGAGGACTTCAAGGCACGCGAGGGCACCAACCTCACGTTCCTGCCGTTCTTCGTGCTCGCCGCGATCGAGGGCCTCAAGGCGTTCCCGAAGATCAACGGCGTGCTCGAGGGCAACCAGATCACCTACCACGGCCAGGAGAACGTCGGGATCGCGGTCGACACCGAGCGCGGTCTGGTCGTCCCGGTCATCCGCGACGCGGGTGACCTCAACCTCGCCGGCCTCTCGCGCAAGATCGCCGACCTCGCGAGCCGCACGCGCAACAACAAGATCGGCCCCGACGAGCTCTCGGGCGCGACCTTCACGGTGACGAACACCGGCTCGGGCGGCGCGATCATCGACACGCCCATCGTGCCCGGCGGCACGTCCGCGATCCTCGGCACGGGCGCAATCGTCAAGCGCCCCGCGGTCGTCAAGGGCCCCGAGGGCGAGGACGTCATCACCGTCCGCTCGATGTGCTACCTGTGCCTGTCCTACGACCACCGGCTCGTCGACGGCGCGGACGCGTCGCGGTACCTGTCGGCGGTCAAGGCCCGGCTCGAGGAGGGTGCGTTCGAGGCCGAGCTCGGCCTCTGACGCCCGCGTCCCACCGCGTACGGCCGGTCCGCCACGTGCGGGTCGGCCGTACGCGCGCCCGCGACGAGCGGGCTCCCCGCGTGCGGCCCTCAGGGCGCAGGTCAGGCCCGCGAACCCTAGGGTGAGCGGCATGCGCATCGTCGTCGCCGGGTCGCACGGCTTCATCGGCACCGCCCTGCTGCCCGTGCTGCGCTCGGCGGGCCACGACGTCTCGGTGCTCGTGCGTCGCCCGGCGTCGGGACCTGACGAGATCAGCTGGGACCCGGCGCGCGACGTGCTCGAGCGGCACGCCCTGCGCGGGGTCGACGCCGTCGTGAACCTCGCAGGCACGAACCCCGGCACGCGTCTCCTGACGGATGCGCGCAAGCGTGACGTGGTGCGCTCACGGGTCGCGACGACCGGGCTGATCGCCCGCACGCTCGCCGACCTCGACGACGGTCCGCGCGTGCTGCTGCAGGCGTCCGGGATCGGCGCGTACGGCGACCGCGGCGACGTCGAGCTGGACGAGCAGGAGCCGCTCGGGACGACGTTCTTCGCGGACGTCGTCCGGCAGTGGGAGGCCGCGGCGCAGCCCGCCGTGCAGGCCGGCGTGCGGGTCGCGTTCCTGCGGACCGGTGTGGTCCTGGGGGCGGGCGGCGGCGCGCTGCGCCCGCTGTGGCCGATCCTGCGCGCCGGCCTGGGCGGCCGCCTGGGGTCGGGACGCCAGTACTGGTCGTGGATCTCGTTGCTCGACGAGGTGCGCGCGATCGAGTACCTCCTGCACGCCGACGTCGCCGGGCCTGTCAACCTCGTGGCCGGCGCGGACCGTAACGCGGATGTCGTCGCCGCGCTCGCCGACGCCGTGCACCGCCCAGCCGCCGTACCGGTGCCCGCGTTCGCGCTGCGGCTCGCGCTGCGTGACTTCTCGTCCGAGGTCCTGGGCTCGGTGCGCGCCGTGCCCGCCGCGCTGACCGGCAGCGGGTTCGAGTTCCGGCACGGCGACATCGCTGCCGCCGCTCGGTGGGCCGCCGAGCAGCACTAGGCACGGGCCGCGCCCGCCGCACCGGATCCGGGCAGCCTCCGCGCACCGGCCCCCGGACCGGTTCGGCGCGTCCGAGCCTCGTGCTCGTCGTGCGGTCAGGCCGCCATGACGTCCCAGACGCGCCAACCGCTCTCGGTCCAGCGCAGCACGAGCACGACGGTCGAGGTCGCGGCCCCTCCCCCGGGTCGTCGGGCGCCGTCGGGACCGATCCGCTCGTACGGCGTCGTCGTGCTCGTGACGCGGACCCTCTCCTCGTCCGGGACGTCGGGCGGCAGCCGCTCGACGCCGGTGACCGTCACCTCGAGCCCGACGACCCGGTCCTGGCCGAGCTGAGCGACGAGCCGTGAGTCCGCCTCGTGGGCGGGCGAGCCCGGCACCTCGACCTCGTGAAGCGCCGCGCCGCTGCCGGCGGCGAGCAGAGCGGCGCGTCGTTGCGTCAGCATGACCGCCGCGTCGCGCGCGTCCGTCCGTGCGGCCTGGCCGGCTGGCCCGGGCGTCGCGCTCGCCCGCGACGGGGC
>JAEYUL010000062.1 GCA_023432565.1 Actinomycetes bacterium
GTCGGCGACCCGATCAGCGTCGTGCCGCGGTAGACGTCGTACCCGGCCACGCCGGAGCCACCGGTGTTGTCCGTCGAGGCGTTCCACGACAGCGCCACGCTCGTGCTCGTGACCGTGCCGACCGTCAGGCCCGTGGGCACCGACGGAGCGGTCGTGTCGGTCGGGTTGGTCCCGTCACCGCTGATCACGGGGTACGCGTTCTTCACCAGGGTGACGAACTGCTCCTCGAACCACTGTCCCGCGAGGGGGGCGTTCGGCGTCGCGCCCGTGAGCTGGTTGGAGAGCTTCGGCGAGACGAACGTCGGGTCGCACATGCGGTCGAAGCGCTTGCCCTGGTCGTTCGGGATGTCGCTCGAGGCGCCGTCCGACTCGCCCGGGGGCTTGATCCAGACGAACGCGTCGAGGTACGAGGCCGAGTAGCCCGAGGGAGAGGCCTTCGGCAGCTCGCCGATGCCCGCACCGAGCGGGTTGCACCAGGCGCCGCGGTGGACGCGGCGGTCGACCCGGGACTCGTTGACGTAGGTGTTGAGGTCCGTGCTCGTCGAGACGGCCGTCGGACGGTTCGGGCCGCCCCAGCCGTTGCGCGAGGTGTCGATCAGCATGCCGAGCGTCGTCGGGAAGCCCTCGGCGACGAGCAGCCGGTGCATGTGCGCCGTGAAGTCGGCCTCGTCGAAGTCGTTGTTCCACTCGTAGAACGAGCTGGACCGGATCGGGTTGCCGCCGCCGAGCGTCTTGGTCGGGTCGGGCAGGAAGGGCTCCTCGAGCGGCGTGGTGTTCGCGACGTCGGAGACGAAGCCGTCGATCGAGGCGAAGCCGGCCACGGTCGAGCGCGCGACCTCGGCGAAGAGCTTCGCCGACGGGCCGGCGTTGGAGTCCCAGCCGAGCCAGCCCGAGTGGCCGATGTCGATGTAGTTGTAGACGTTGCCGAGGGCGTGCAGCTTGTCGAGCGCGTACTTCACGCCCGCGCGGTAGTACGGCGCGGCCTGCTGGCACGCCGCCTCGCTGCTGTTGGTCACCAGGTTCGGCAGGGAGTCCGGCTCGATCGTCGCCGCGATCCGCAGGTTCTGGTACTTGGAGTCCCCGAGCAGCGCTGCGATCGGGTCGATGTACTCGCTCTTGTACCGCTCGAGCCCCGCGTCCGTGGCGGGCAGCTCGCCGTTCGAGGCGAGCGCGTAGCAGTCACGGCCAGGCAGGTCGTAGATGACCAGGTTGAAGACCAACGGCTTGCCCGCGGCCGCCTGCTGCTCGACCGCGTTGTCGAGGTGGAACTTCAGCCCCTTGCCGTCGGCGTTGCCGGTGATGGCGCTGATGCGGTCCATCCAGACCGCGGTCGGCTGCTTGGCGACGGTCCGCATCTTCGCGGCGAGGGTCGCGTCCGACTGCTTGGCGGCCGAGGCCTGGACCGACGCGGCCCAGGTCGGGTTCACGTACTGGACGGCACCCGCGTACGGGTTGTCGACGCGTGCTTCCGCGCCGGTGGCCGGCGCCAGGAACGCCATGGAGAGGGGAAGCGCTGCGAGCGCCACCGTGGTGGCGACGGCGGCGGCACGACGCCGTCGGGCCGTTGCGCGGGGTCCGTGTCGGGACACGTGGTCCTCCGAGGGATCGAAAGGCACGCCCGCGCGACAGTGTGCGAGCGTCGGCCGCCGGAGAGTCCTCGGCGACCTGGGCCAGCCGACCACGCGCGCTTCACCCAGGGGAGCGGGCTAAACGTTTCGGTGCTGCAGAGGGTCTCCGGGAGCGGTTCCGTCCCGGTGCGCCGAGACCCACCCCGACCGCAGCCGACGACGGTCCCAGGCGATCGCGTCAGTGCGCCTGCGGGGCCGTGCTGCCCCGCACGGCCAGCGCCCCGACGGTCAACGGGACCCGCACCGGTGGCGCGTCCGCGGCCGCGTCGAGCGTGCCCGTCACCGCGCGGGCGAGCGCCGCGCCCAGGTCGGTGGCGAGCGAGGGCAGGCTCGTCAGCGCGGGCGTGGCCAGCCTGCACAGCACGCTGTCGACCCCCGCCACGACGGACACGTCCCACGGCACGACGAGGCCCGAGCGCCGTGCGACGTCGAGGGCCGCGAGAGCCATGACGTCCGTCGCCAGCACCACCGCCGTCGGTCCGCGCGACTGCGTGAGCAGGCGGCGGGTCGCCGCTGCGGCGCCTTCGACCGTCCCGTCGGTGGGCACGACCTCGAGTGCGACCGTGCCGTCCACGGTGGCCTCCTGCAGGCCTCGTTCGCACGCCGCGGTCCGCAGGCGGTCCAGCGGGTCGGCGACGAGGGCGATGCGCACGTGCCCGAGCCCTGCGAGGTAGCGCCCGATCCGCGCGTACGCGTCCTCGTCGTCGACCTCGACCGCCGCCAGACCAGGGGCGACCCCCGTCGGGCCCACGACGACCGGACGGAGCCCGGCGTCGGCGGCCACCCGCAGCCGGATGTCGTCCTGACGCACCTCGGGGACGACGACGACGTCGCAGCGCCGCTCGGCGCCCCAGCGCCGGTAGAGCTCCGCCGCGGCTGGTGCGTCGGCGACGACCCGCAGGTCGACGCCCAGGCCGCGAGGCAGCAGCTCGCTCTGGAAGGCCGCGACCACGTCGAGGACGGGGGCGCCGTGCAACGTCTCGCCGGCCACGACGGCCAACCCGACGGCCTGGGCGCCGGCGCGCATGGAGCGTGCGGCGGGATTCGGCCGCCACCCGAGCTCGTCCGCGACCCGCAGGACGCGTTCACGCGTCGCGACGGAGACGCCGCGTCGGTCGTTCAGTGCGTAGGACACGACCGCGGTCGAGACACCCGCGGCTCGGGCCACGTCGGCGATGGTCGGTCTTCGGCCCGTCCTGGGGGCTGCTTCAGATGCCACGATCACCTAGTGTGTCGCCCGATGCGGACGATTCGCATCATCTCGGCTCCGATGACGTGGACGGGGTGACCAGTGACGGCAGCGACTTCTGGGCGACGAGGCCCACTTCCAGGACCTGCCCGGCGCACGGTCGGAGTCCTCGCACCGGTGGTGGGGGGCTTCTACTTCGGCGCCGTGATCGGGGGCATCGCGCGGGCGTGCCGCGCGGGCGGCCACCGCGTCATCGCGGTGCAGACCTACCGCGCGGGACTCGAGCGTGAGCCCGTCGTCACGCCTGACGACGTCCCTGTCGCGGTCGACGCGGTGGACGGGCTCGTGGTCCTGTCGGGCGCGCTCCCGCACGACCGGCTGGCCGCGATCGAGCGGTCCGGCATCCCGGTCGTCCTGGTGAGCGAGGAGGCCGCGACCGGTGTCGCGCCGGTCGTCCTGCCGGACAACGCTCACGGCGTGCGCGCGTCGGTCGAGCACCTCGTGGCGCACGGGCACCGGTCCATCGGGTTCGTCGGGTGTCTCACTCAGCGAGACATGCGCGAACGTTTCGACGCCTACCGCGAGACGTTGCTGGCGAACGACATCACTCCGGACGACGGTTGGGTGTACGCCGCGAGCGACAACAACGAGCTCGGTGGGCAGACCGCGGCCCGCCTCATGCTCGCGGACGGCATGCGCACCACGGCCGTCGTCGTGGCGACCGACCGCAACGCGTCCGGATTCGTCGCCGGGCTGCGTCAGGCCGGCCTGTCGGTCCCACGGGACCAGGCCGTCGTGGCGTTCGACCACGCCGACTTCGGCGCACGGCTCACGCCGCGCCTGACCACCGTGGACGCGCACTTCGACCGGGTGGGCGAGGCGGCCGTGCGGCTCCTGCTCGCCCGGCTGCGGGGGGAGACGGTCCCCGTCGGCGAGCACCGCACGCCGACGTCGCTCGTCGTGCGCGAGTCGTGCGGCTGCACGCCGCTGCGCCGGATCGAGGACTCGGACACCGACTGGCGCGACGAGCTGCTCGATCTGGTCCGCACGGCGTTCGCGGGCGGCCGCGCGGCCGTCCCGCAGCACGGCCCGCGCGTCGGCCACCGCGACGGCCACGTCGACGCTCGCGGCGTCCGGGGCGGCGACCGGCACGAGCGGCGCTCGCCGCAGGAGGCGTGGTGGCGTGCGGTCGTCGAGCCGCTCGTCGCCGCTCGCAGCGGGGTCCAGCCCGACGACCTCGCGATGTGCCGGCTCACCGAGCTCACGACCGGGCTGCAGCCCTACCCGGACGCGCTCGAGCTGCTCGTCGCCGTGGTGCGCCGCGCACATGACGCCCTGCTGGCCTCGGACGACGTCGACCCCGCCGCACGGAGCGCGGTCGAGAGCGCCACGACCGAGGTGATCCTGGCGCTGACCAGGGGCTGCACGACCGCCCTCCTGCAGCGCTCAGGGCGGCTCGAGTCGACCCTCGTGCACCAGTACGAGGTCGCCACCGACCTGCTGCGCGCCGACGGCGCCGACCCGCGCACGCTCGACTGGCTGCCGCGCTCGTTGCGCGGACGCGCGTGCCTCGCGCTGTGGGCGCCGGGCACGGAGGCCGGACCGGACCGGCCGCTCGAGATCGTCGGGGTGCGGGACGGCTCCGGCGGGCTCGCGCGCCTCGTGGGCACCCGCACCGTGCCTGCGGAGTTCCCACCGGCGGCGATGCTCCGTGGCGGCATGACCGCCGAGGCGACCTTCGTCGTCCCCGTGACCTGCGGCAGCAGCGACTGGGGCCTGCTCGCGCTCGAAGGTGCCGTCGACACCCGCTCCACCACGGCACGTGACCGCGCCAACCACTGGGCCGCGCTCCTGGCCGTCGCCCTCGACCAGCAGAGCATGCTCGAGTCGCTGCACGAGCAGCGCGTGCAGCTCGAGCAGGCCGCCGCGCGGGAGCGGGCGCTGGCCGACGCCGTGCGTGCGAGCGAGGAGCACTACGCGCTCGCCTCGATGGCGGCCGACGACGGCACGTGGGACTGGGACGTCTCGGCGGGCACCGTCTACTACTCGCCGCGATGGAAGCAGACCCTCGGCTACGACGACGAGGAGGTCGGCTCGTCGCCCACCGAGTGGCTCGAGCGTGTGCACCCCGCGGACCGTGACGAGGTGTCCACGGCGATCGCGGCGGCGCTCGCCGGGGTCGACACGACGCTCGAGTTCGAGCACCGGGTGCGCGCCGCGTCGGGCCAGTACCGGTGGCTCATGTGCCGCGCGATGACCGTGCTCGACGAGGCCGGCTGCCCTGCGCGTGTGGTCGGCACGATCGTCGACGTGACCGAGCGCAAGCAGGCCGAGCTCTCCCAGCAGCGTGACGCGCTGCGCGAGTCCGAGACCGGTCTGGCCACGCGTCTGCTGTTCGTCGACCGGCTCGGCGCCGCCGTGGTGCGCGCGCACCGTGTGCACGAGTTCGACTGCGCGCTCGTCGTGGTGCGGCTGCCCGCCGTCGAGCCGCCGGGGCGCGCGGACTCCGGGCCCACGGTGCGCCAGCTGGCCGAGCGCCTGCAGGCCGCCGTGCGCGCCGGGGACACGGCGGCACGGATCGCCGAGGACCAGATCGCGCTGCTGCTCGAGGACACGGCAGGTGCGGTGCCCCTGCGCGTCCAGCGGGTCGTCGACGCGCTCGAGGCAGAGCTCGGTGAGCGCATCCGGGTCGGGATGGTCGCGAGCGTGCGGGGTTGCTCCGACGCCGCTGCCGTGCTGCGCGAGGCGGACATCGCCCTCGCACGGTCAGCGGCGACGCCGTCGGCGGTGGTGCGGACGCCGCGCTGACGGTGGCGTCGGGCTGTGGGCCGTGACCGCCCGGTGGCCACCTCGTCGGTGGTCGCCGGGCGGTCAGCACCCTCGGGTGTGCTCAGGGGCGGACGCGTCCCGGGCCGTGCGCCGAGTGACCGGCGGGCCTGCTCGCCCCGTGCGCCGGACGCGGGCCGGAGTCGATCCGGATGCGCAGCGGCCGACCGGCCACGCGGGCGCGCGAGAGGCGGTCGACGGCCTCAGGGGACAAGCCACCGGGGATGTCGACGAGCGCGAAGCTCGGGAAGATGTCGATCTTGCCGACGTCCGCGCCGGTCAGACCGCCCTCGCCGGTCAGCGCGCCGACGAGCGCACCGGGCTGCAGGCCGTCGCGGTGGCCGACGGCCACCCGCCAGCGCGGGGGGCCGCCCGCGATGTGCGTGCTGGCACGCCGACGCTCGTGGCCGCTGCCCTGGCCGTCGCGCAGGTGCGCGCCGGTGCGCGCCGGACGCTCGGGCGTCACCGCCGCGCGGGCAAGGGCGTCGTCCAGGTCGTCGACCGCGCCCGGTCCCGCGTCGCCGACGGCCAGCGCGAGCACGGTCGCCAGCAGGTCGTGGACGTCGACGGACCCGTCGGCGGACGCCAGATGGGCGGCGACGGCCTCGCGGTAGACGCTCAGCCGTCCGGCCTCGAGGCGCTGCGGCACCCGCTCGAGGAGCGCGCGCACCTTGTGAGCGCTGACGTCGGCCGGCGACGGGATGGTGACCTGCTCGAGCGGCGTACGTGTGGTGCGCTCGATGACGCGCAGGCGCGAGCGCTCGGCGGGCGTGACGAACGTGAGGGCGACGCCGTCGCGGCCGGCGCGGCCGGTGCGGCCGATGCGGTGCACGTACGTCTCGGGCTCACGGGGCACGTCGTAGTTCACGACGAGACCGAGGCGGTCCACGTCCAGACCGCGAGCGGCGACGTCGGTGGCGACGAGCACGTCGAGCGCACCGCTGCGCAGCCGCTCGACGATCTTCTCGCGGTCGCCCTGGGCGACGTCGCCCGAGATGAACGCGGCGGAGACGCCCCGCTCCACGAGCGCGCTGCCGAGCTCCTCGGCTGCGCCGCGCGTGCGGACGAACACGATCGCCGCGTCCGCGTCGCTGACGGCCAGGACGCGGGCGAGCGCACCGGCCTTGTGGCGGTGGGGGACCACCGCGTACGTCTGGCGCACGGTCGTGACGGTCGAGGACTGCCGGGCGACCGTGACCTCGACGGGGTCGACCAGGTGCTCGTCGGCGACGCGGCGGATCGGCGCCGGCATGGTGGCGGAGAAGAGCGCGACCTGACGCTTGCGGGGCGCGCGCTGCAGGATCTTGTCGACGTCCTCGGCGAAGCCCATCCGGAGCATCTCGTCGGCCTCGTCGAGCACCATGAAGCGCACCTGGTCGAGCACGAGCGATCCGCGCTCGAGGTGGTCGATGACGCGACCGGGCGTCCCGACGACGACCTGAGCACCGCGCTGCAGCGCGCGCTGCTGCGGCAGGAACGGCGCGCCGCCGTACACGGGCACGACGGTGAGGTCGTCCAGGTGCCGCGCGAACGACGCGATCGCGTCGGAAACCTGCATCGCGAGCTCGCGCGTCGGTGCCAGCACGACGGCCTGGACGGCACGCAGCTCGGGGTCGACCGCGGCGAGCAGCGGCAGGCCGAACGCGGCGGTCTTGCCGGTGCCCGTCTGCGCGACGCCCAGCAGGTCACGGCCGTCGAGCAGCGTCGGGATCGCGCGCTCCTGGATGGCCGAGGGGGTCTGGAAGCCGAGGTCGTCGACCGCGCGCTGCAGGGCCTGCGGCAGGCCGAGGTGGTGGAAGGTGACGGAGGGCGCCTCTGCGGGCGTCTGGGGGGTCGTCGGGGCGTGCGAGGGCGCAGTGGTGCCCGAGGGCAGCGACATGGAAGGCCGTTCCGTTCGAGGGAGGACTGAACCGGCGCCCGGGTGGCGCACGGCGGTCGCAGCCCCGACACAGGGCACCTGGTTCGGTGCCACTCGCACGAGACGCCCGCTCCACCGGCTCACCGGCGGCGGGCGTCATCACCTTGCTCACATCTGGGGGACGCGACGAACTCCGCGATCGGATCGATCCTACCGGGACCGGCGACGATGCCGCGACGGTCGTGAGGGTGACCCCGGGCACAGCCCCGGCGGACCCGCGCGGTTCACAGCCCGCGCGCGGGGCCCTCCACCGCCGGGCACGCGTCCATCACCACGTCGAGCCCGGCCGCCGCGGCGCGCTCGGCCGCCGCCTCGTCGACCACGCCGAGCTGCAGCCACACGGCCCGCGCGCCGCGCGCGATGGCCTCGTCGACGACCGCACCCGCGAGCCGGGAGTTCACGAACACGTCGACGACATCCACGTCACCGGGCACGTCGGCGAGCGTCGCACAGCCCTGCTCTCCGTGCACCGCAGGGGCGGCGGGGTGCACCGGGACGATCGTGTGCCCGATCCGCTGCAGATAGGCGGCCACGCCGTACGCGGCGCGGGACGTGTTCGTCGAGAGCCCGACGACGGCCCAGCGGGACGGGGTGCGCAGGAGGCGGTCGACGACCGCGGGATCGTTGGTGTGCACGCCGTCACCCTCCCACGCACGCCCGACCCCCGCGCGGGACGTCCGGTCACGACTGCGCTCCGCATAGGATCGGCCGGGCAGCACGACGAGGCGACAGGAGAGTGCGCGGGCGTGACCGAGCAGGCGCAGCACCCAGTCCGTGGCGACCAGGAGCCGCAGGTCAGCGCGCGCGTCCTGACGGTGCCCAACGCCATCAGCCTGATGCGGCTGCTCCTGGTCCCGGTGTTCGCGGTGCTCATCGCCCGCGGGCAGGACGGCTGGGCCGTCGTCGTGCTCGGCGTCTCCGGCGCGAGCGACTGGCTCGACGGCGTGCTCGCGCGGCGGCTCGGGCAGGTCACGAGGCTCGGCCAGCTCCTCGACCCGGCGGCCGACCGGCTGTTCATCGCGGTCACTCTCGTCGGCCTCGTCTGGCGCGGGGTGGTGCCGCTGTGGCTGCTCGTCGTGATCCTGGTGCGTGAGGTCGTGCTCGGCGTGATGCTCCTCGTGCTGGGCCGGGCCGGCTTCCCGCCGCCGCAGGTCCACCTCGCGGGCAAGGCAGGCACGTTCGCGCTGCTGTACGCGTTCCCGCTGCTCCTGCTCGCCTCCTGGGACTCGTGGGTGGGCACCGTGGCCGAGGTCGCCGGCTGGGCCTTCGCCCTGTGGGGCGTCGGGCTGTACTGGTTCGCCGGGGCGCTCTACCTGCTGCAGGCGCGGCGGCTGCTGAAGGGCCGCGACGCGCCCGTGGGGCAGCCGGGCGACGAGCGTTCCCCGGCGACCGCGAGCGGTGACCCGACGAGCGAGGCTCGGCCGTGACGAACCGGCACGCCCCGGCGGGCCCCGTCGACCGACGGCCCGACGCCTCGATGACGCTGCTCAACGAGGTCTACAGCACGTCCCTCGACGAGGGGTACACGCTCGTCGCACGGCGGCGCGCCGCCGGTGCGGAGCCGCCGCCCGGCGCCCGTCGTCGCGCCGTGACGCTGCTGGTCGCCGTCGCCGTCGGCCTGGCGTGCTCAGCCGCGACGCTCGCGCTGTATCAGCCGACCGCAGCCGCGCAGCAGGCGCGCGACCTGCTCGAGTCGAGCATCGTCGAGCGCAACGAGGAGGTCGGCGCGCTGCAGGAGGAGGCGACGAGCCTCAGTGCGCACATCGCGGCGCTGCAGGCCGCACTGGTCGGCACGGGCAGTGCCGATCTGCAGGCCCTCGCCTCCGCGGGGATCGTCGAGGCAGGCCAGGCAGCCGTCACCGGCCCCGGACTACGCGTCGAGCTCGCGGACGCCGCGGCGGCCGAGACCGACGCGGCCGACGACGACTCCCGGGTCCAGGACGTCGACCTGCAGATCGTCGTGAACGGCCTGTGGGCAGCCGGCGCCGAGGCGGTCGCCGTCAACGGCCAGCGCGTGACCGCGACGACGGCGATCCGCAGCGCGGGCAGCGCCGTGCTCGTCGACCTCGTGCCGCTGTCCGGGCCCTACCGTGTCGAGGCGATCGGCAACCCCGTGACGCTGCAGACGGGCCTGGCCCAGGACACGGCGGGTCAGCTCCTGACGGCGCTGCGGTCCAACTACGGCATCGGCGTCGACATCTCGCGCCAGGACTCCCTGACGTTGCCGGGCGCGGGTCAGTCGACCCTGCGGTACGCGACCGTGCCCGAGGACCAGCTGCCGGGCGCGCTGCGGCCCGGGCCCGCCGCGCCCGACGAGCCGTCGACGCAGATGCGTTCGACATCACCGCTGGCCCACGCCTCGCCAGCGGGATCCGCACCGCGCGAGCTCGCGGGCACACTCCCGGCGGTTTCGTCGAGGGGGACACGTGTGGCAGTGTCGGCGCAGCACGCGGCCGCGGACCCGTCGGACGGTCCCGTGGCGAAGCCAGGGGAGGACCGCCAGTGATCGCCGTCATCGGGCTCGTCGTCGGCGTGGTCGCCGGACTGGTCGTGCAGCCCACCGTGCCGGCCGAGCTGCAGCCGTACCTGCCGATCGCGGTGGTCGCTGCCCTCGATGCGATCTTCGGCGGCGTCCGCGCGATGCTCGACCGGATCTTCGACGACCGTGTCTTCCTCATCTCGTTCCTGTCGAACGTGATCGTCGCCGCTCTCATCGTCTTCCTCGGCGACCAGCTCGGGGTGGGGACGCAGCTGTCCACCGCCGTGGTCGTCGTCCTCGGCATCCGCATCTTCTCCAACGCCGCCTCGATCCGACGGCACCTGTTCAAGGCCTGACGATGAGCGACGCACGCGAGACTCCGTCGACCGGACCTCAGGGTTGCGGCCGGCCGGACGACGCGCCCGGACGCTCCGGCGCGGACGAGCCGAGGACGGCGGACGACCTCGCCGACCGCGACGTCCCCGCCGAGCCGGACGAGCCCGTCGTCGTGGCGCCCGCCCAGGTCGAGCCCGTGGCCGCCGCGGGTCCCGTGACCGCAGACCGGGCCCGCACGCCCGAGAACGGTGAGCAGCAGCCCACCGCGACGTCCTCGCCCGCCGACGCCCCTGGTACGGCCCGGGCCGTCGCGGCGCCGGAGATCTTCGTGCCCGTCGACGAGCGCGGGACGCGGCCGCGGGACGGGGGCAGGGCGGACGACGACCACCCGGTCGCCGACGGTGACGGCGCGGACCCGCTCGCCGGTGGCGTCGGAGCGGCACCGCGCTCCGACGGCTCGTCGCACGAGCCGGACGGTGACGACGTCGCCGACGACCTCACCCACGGTCCGGCCGACGGCCACGAGATCGACGACGAGCGCGCCGACGTCCACGGTGCCGCCGTCGACCGGGCTGACGACGAGCGGGCTGACGACGAGCGGGCTGACGACGACCGGGCGCACGGGCGGCCTGACGACGAGGCCGCCTCGGTGGGCCCGGTCGTCGACGTACGCGCGGACGACCACGCCTGGAACGACGCGGTGACCCGGGCCGCGCAGGCGTCCCACGACCCCGAGGCCGATGTCCCGCTCGCCGAGTTCCTCGCCGCCAGGTCCCCGCGGCCGGAAGGCCAGCCGGACGACGCGGCCCCTGGCGAGGCGCCGTCGTCGCCCGCGCAGTCCGAGGTCGACCCGACCGACGCGACGGTCCCGGCCACCGAGCGGCCCGACGACGCGGCGGACGTCGAGCCGAGCGGCTGGGCGGTGCTCGCGCGGGCCATGGCGCCACGCGCCAACCGTTCGCAGCTGATCGCCGGCGTGCTGTGCGCCCTGCTGGGATTCGCTCTCGTCGTGCAGGTCCGGCAGAACGACGAGAGCGCGCTGTCCGGGCTGCGCCAGTCCGAGCTGGTCCGTGTGCTCGACGAGACGACGGAGCGTGGCGACGAGCTCCGCCGCGAGGTGGCCGAGCTGCGAGGCGAGCGCGACGACCTGGAGTCCGGCTCCGACAGGCAGGCGGCCGCGATCGAGTCGCTGCGACGCAGCGCGATCACGCAGGGCATCCTCTCGGGCCGCCTGCCGGCCGAGGGGCCGGGCGTCCGCGTGACGCTCAACGACCCCGACCGTGGCCTGCAGCCGGTCGCGATGCTGAACATGCTCGAGGAGCTGCGCAACGCGGGCGCCGAGGCGATCCAGCTCAACGACCGGCGGGTGACGGCGAGCTCGTCGTTCACCGGCACACGAGGGCGCGTGCTGCTCGACGGCGTCGAGCTCACGCCGCCGTACGTGTGGCTCGCGATCGGCGACCCGTCGACCCTGTCCATCGCCCTGCAGATCCCGGGAGGTGCGATGGCGACCGTCCGTGGCACCGGCGCCACGGGGACGGTCCAGGAGCGGGACGAGGTGTCGATCACGGCGCTGCGACAGCTGGCGGAGCCCAGCTACGCGACTCCGGCGCCGCCGGACGGGGGCTGACGTGCGACGGGACCAGTGGCGACGCGACTCGGCCAGAGGGCTGCGTTCGGGCGCGGCGTTGCATAGGGTGGAGCGATCGAGCCACGGCCGCACGACCGGTCGACCACCTCGACGACGGACACAGGAGGCCACATGACCGACGACGAACGCACCACGCGCGCCGCCGGCCCTGAGACGACTGTCAACTTCGGTCAGGTCGGACCCGTCGAGATCGAGCAGGGCGCCCCGGTGGGGCTGACTGCCGAGGAGTCGGCCGCCGTCCACGCCCTGCCGCCCACGTCGGCCCTGCTCATCATGCAGCGCGGTCCGAGCGCCGGAGCGCGCTTCCTGCTCGACGCCGACCGCACCGTCGCGGGTCGCTCGACTCAGGCCGACATCTTTCTCGACGACGTGACGGTCTCGCGCAAGCACGCCGAGTTCGTGCGCGAGGGGGCGCAGTTCGTCGTGCGGGACATCGGCTCGCTCAACGGGACGTACGTCAACCGCCAGCGCATCGACCAGGCCTCGTTGCGCTCGGGGGACGAGGTGCAGATCGGCAAGTACCGCATGACGTTCCACCCGAGCCCGCAGCGCGAGGACGCATGACGCGCTCGATCGGCGGAAGGGCGTGAGCCCGGCCGCGCAGGGCCGCGCCCGTCCGCTCGCGGCCGAGGCCCCGCCCGTGGTCGGCGAGGGCGTCGCGCAGGAGCCGTGGCCCCGCGGGATCTCTCGCCGCGCGAGCATGCGCATCTCGGACGTGCTGGCCGCTCTGCAGCTCGAGTTCCCCGCGGTCACACCGTCCAAGCTGCGCTTCCTCGAGGAGCAAGGACTCGTCGAGCCGGTCCGGACCCCTTCGGGCTACCGGCAGTACTCGCCCGCGGACGTGGAGCGGCTGCGCTTCGTCCTGCGACAGCAGCGTGACCGCTACATGCCGCTCAAGGTCATCGGCGAGCGGCTGTCCGCGCTCGACGCGGGGGAGGAGGACGAGCCGACGCCGCGCGCCCGGCTCGCGTCGGCAGACGGTGTCCTGCAGCGCCCGGAGGCTCGTGTGTCCGCGGACGCGCTGGCCGCCGAGGCCGGGGTCGAGCCGGTCCTCGTCGCCGACCTGGTCGAGGCCGGCGTCCTGACGCCGGGTCCCGGTGGCGGGTTCGAGCCGTGGGCCCGCGAGATCGTCGTGACGGCGGCCGCGCTGGCCGAGCACGGCATCGACGTGCGGCACCTGCGGCAGTTCCGCACGGCGGCCGAGCGCCAGGCGGATCTCGTCGGGCAGGCGGTCGCGCCGTGGCGCGGCCAGCGCAACGCCTCGTCCCGCGCCCGCGCGGCGACCATCGCTGCCGAGCTCGGCGAGCTCTGCGCGCGCATGCACACGGCGCTCGTGCGGGCGTCGGTCGCCGACCTCCTGCCCTGAGTCACCCGTTCGCGCCGCGCCCGGCCCGCTTGCTCCGTTCGCCGGGCGCGCATCCGTCGGGGTGGTCGTAGCGTGGTCTCGTGGATCCGGATCTCGTCGTCGTGGAAGTGGTCGGAGTGCGTCGGCACCCGACCGTGGACGAGAACGTCGTGCTGCTCCTCGACCCGGACTCCGAGCTCGTCGTGCCGATCCTCGTCGGGCCCCACGAGGCCGGAGCGATCGCGTCGGCCCAGGCCGGGGTCGTGCCGCCGAGGCCGATGACCCACGACCTGCTGCGCGACCTCGTCCTGGCGGGTGGCGACGAGGTCAGGCGTGCGGCCATCACCCGGCTCGAGGACGGCGTGTTCTACGCCGAGCTGCAGCTCGGCAACGGCGCGCGGGTGGACTCACGTGCGTCCGACGCGATCGCCGTCGCGCTACGGTTCGGTATCCCGGTGATGTGCTCCGCCGAGGTCGTGGCGGTCGCCGGCGTCGAGGTCCAGCACGGCGACCCGGACGACGCGGTGGAGAGGTTCCGGGAGTTCCTCGACCGGGTGACGCCCGAGGACTTCGAGAAGGGCGACGGCCCCTGAGGTGCGGCGCCCGACGAGTGAACCTTCACGTTCAGGTTGAAGTTCAGACACGCCGACGGCGACACGCCCCGCGCGTCGTTGCGTCGGGGGACCCACGTGCCTAGCGTTACCTCAGGCGCGGTCGGGCGAGTGCACGGCTCATGCGCGACGAGTGGAGGAAGCGTGGCCAACGAGAACGCGGAGAACGTCCCGGGCGTCCCGCAGCGCGCGCAGGGCCTCCTGTTCGACGACGACCTGCCCGACCTGGACACCGCGACGGGGTACCGCGGTCCCACGGCGTGCCGCGCGGCAGGGATCACCTACCGCCAGCTCGACTACTGGGCCCGTACGGGCCTGGTCGAGCCGTCCATCCGTCCCGCGACCGGCTCCGGCACCCAGCGGCTGTACGCGTTCCGCGACATCCTCGTGCTCAAGGTCGTCAAGCGACTGCTCGACACCGGCGTCTCGCTGCAGCAGATCCGCACCGCGGTCAGCCACCTGCGTGAGCGCGGTGTGGACGACCTCGCGCAGATCACGCTGATGTCGGACGGCGCATCCGTGTACGAGTGCACGTCCGCCGACGAGGTCATCGACCTCGTGCAGGGTGGTCAGGGCGTCTTCGGCATCGCGGTGGGTCGCGTGTGGCGCGAGGTCGAGGGCAGCCTCGCCGAGCTGCCGACCGAGCGCGCCGAGGACGAGGCACACACCGCCGAGGAGAACCCGCACGACGAGCTCGCGCTGCGCCGCCGGGCTCGCTCCGCCGGCTGAGCACGCACGACGCCTCGAGACCACCGGTGGCGCTCGTCGTACCGGCGGTCTCGTCGTACCCGTGACGCGTCCAGCCGGCGGTCTCCTCGAGGGGTGTCGCGGTCGTCGCGGAGCTCAGGGCTCACCGACTCCGCCAAGCACGGCGCGGATTGCCTCGGCGAAGAGGTGACTCGGCGAAGCGGTGACTCGGCGTCGCGGTCCCGACGACGTCTGCACCCGGACCGCAGACTCCGCGCACCGGCCCTCGTGCACCGAGCGGTGCGCGAGGGCCGCCGCGTCAGCGACGCGGTGCCCGCAGCGCCCGGTCGAGAAGCGCGTCGAAGACACCGGAGAGCTCGGCTGCGGCGGCGCCCGGCCACGCGTGGACCGGCTGCGCCGCACCCTGCGCCTGCTGCAGCGCCGCACGCTCCGGCACCGAGGGAGTGAGCAGCAGAGGTCCGTACAGCGTGCCGAGCTCCTCGAGCCGGTACGCCTGCTCGAGCGAGCGCGCCCGCACGCGGTTGACGGCGATGCCGAGCGGTTGCAGCGCCGGCGCCGGCCCGCGACGCAGCTCGTCGATCGTGCGCATCGCGCGGCCGACCGCCATGACGGCGAAGAGTCCCGGCTCGGTGACGACCATCGCACGGTCGCAGGCCGTCAGCCCGGTGCGGGTCAGGGAGCCGAGGGAGGGCGGGCAGTCCACCAGCACGAGGTCGTAGTCGTGCACCCAGGACAGCGCGAACCTGAGGCGGTCCAGGTCGTCGTCGCCCAGGCGGTCGTGCCTCGCGTTGCGCTCGGAGCCCGCGAGCACGTCCAGGCCCGTGTCCGCCCAGGTGCTCGCGACGGTGGCCGCGGTCACGCTCTGCGCGCTGGGCGCGTCCAGCACGTCGGAGATGTCGGCACCCGCCGGTCGCGCACCGAGCGACATGGTCACGTCGCCCTGGGGGTCCATGTCGACGACGAGGGTGCGCAACCCCCGTTCGAGCGCCGCCGAGGCCAGGCCGAGCGTCACTGACGTCTTGCCGACGCCACCCTTGAGGCTGCACACACCGAGGACGAGCACCGGGCAACCGTATCGGGTGTCGCGCGCCGTTCGGGCACCCGCCCCGCCCGGGTGGACGGACGGCGCGAACCGGGGCGTGGCGAGGTGCATCGACACCGGTGGCACAGGACACTGACGCCATGACTGCGCGTCTGACCCGCTGGGGGCACTCCTGCGTCCGGATCGACGACACGGACCGGCACCTGGTGATCGATCCCGGAGCGTTCAGCGACCTCGGCTCGGCCCTCGACGGCGTGGACGCGATCCTCGTCACGCATGAGCACGTCGACCACCTGGCGGTCGAGCCCGTGGCGGCGGCCGTCGCAGCAGGAGTGCCGCTGTGGGGTCCGTCGGCAGTCGTCGCAGCTCTGCGCTCCGCGGGTGCGCCCGAGGGCAACCTGCACGTCGTCTCGGCAGGCGACCACGTCCGGGCGGCGGGCTACGACGTGCGGGTGCTGGGGGAGTGGCACGAGGTGGTCCACCCCGACATCCCTCGGATCACGAACGTGGCCTACCTCGTCGCCGGCGTCCTGCACCCCGGGGACGCCTACGTGCGGCCGGCCGAGTCTCCGCGGGTGCTGCTGCTGCCGGTCGCCGGACCCTGGCTCCGGCTCGCGGACGCGATCGACTACGCGCGCGACGTGGGGGCGCCGCGTGTCGTGCCCGTCCACGAAGGAGTGCTCAACGACGCCGGGCTGAACCTCGTGCACGGGATCGTCGGGCGCCTGCTGGGTCACACCGAGCTCGTGACACTGGCACCGGGAGAGTCGATCGACCTGGAGGAGGAGGGGAGTGCCGCATGAGCGAGCCGATGACGCCCGCACCGGGGACGCCGACCGACGAGGTGCCAGCGCTCGAGGTCGACGAGACGGTCCCACCGAGGCCCGAGGAGGAGATCGCCGACGTGGCGCGAGCCGTACCCGACCCGCTCGGGCATGGCGGTGACGAGTGAGCGGCTTCGCGTACGGCATCCTGTGAACGTGCAGATCTCCCTGGCAACTGAGGACGACTGGGCGCGCGTCCGGGACATCCGGCTGCGCGCTCTCCGCGAGGACGCCTTCGCCTTCGGGTCCTCGCTCGAGCGCGAGGAGCGGTTCAAGGAGAAGCACTGGCGGATGCGCGTACGCACCGTCCCGACCTGGCTGGCGACCGCGCAGGACGGCACCGTCCACGGCCTCGTCTCGATGCTCCAGGAGCCCGGGTCGCCCACCGACGACCGGCACGTCGTCAGCCTGTGGGTCGCGCCCGAGTCACGCCGCCGGGGGATCGGCTGGGCACTGCTCGACGCGATCCGCCAGGCGGCGATCGCCGACGGGGCACGCACCGTGTCCCTGTGGCTCGTCGACGGCAACAACGCGGCGGGGGACCTGTACGTGCGGGCCGGCTTCGCCCGTACGGGCGAGCGCATGGCGCTGCCGCGCGACCCGGACATCACCGAGGAGCGCTACGTCCTCGACCTGCCACGCCACCGCTGACGACGGTGCCGGCGGCCGGCCCCTCAGTGACTGACGGTCTCGCTCTCGACGGCGATCCCGCGCAGCACCTGCTCGTCGACGAATGCCTCACGCGCCAGCACATGCTGCCGGATCGGGACAAGCCAGGGCGGGCAAGGCCCCTCGTCCAGCACCGCGATCGTCAGCAGCGCCATGCGGTACCGCATGAACACGTCGAGGTCGTCGTACCAGCCCGGGGGCAGCGGCCGCACGCTCGCGTAGCCGCCGAGCCACGCCTCGACGAAGTCGCGAACGGTGTGCGGTGCGGTCCGCCGGAGCTCCCAGACGGGGTGCACCAGCGCGATGGCGACGTCCAGCAGCAGCCAGTGGCGGCACGCCACGTCGAGGTCGAGAACCCCCAGCCGGCGGTCGGGCCCGACGACCAGGTTCCCGCTGTGCAGGTCGTTGTGCACCACGCCGAACCAGGGCGCAGCCGGCGCCCTCTGCGCGAGCGCCGCGCCAAGCTCCCGCCACACGCGTGACAGGCTCTCGTCGCGGCACCGACCGTCGAAGTGCTCGAACTCCTCGCGCCAGGAGGGGAGCCCAGACTCGTCGGCATCCTGTGCCGCGTCGTGCACGGCGGCGAGGGTGCGACCCCACCGGCGGGCGAACGACGGACGCAGTGCCTCGCGCGCACCCACGGGCCGTCCGACGAGCTCCTCGGTCACCGACGCGGTGTACTGCGAGCCGTCGCACTCGACCAGAGCGACAAGATCGCCGGCGACGGTGCGGACCGGCACGGTCGTGCGGACCGCGCGGGCTGCCAGGTGCTCGGCCAGGCGCAGCCTCGCCTCGACCGAGCCGGGTGCAGGCCCGTCCGGAGGGCGGATCTTCGCATAGCGGACCGTCGCGCCGGACTGCACGCGCCAGACTGCGCCGTCAGGCGCACCGTCATGAGCCACGGGGTGCGCCACCGACTCGTCCAGACCGAATCGGCGCAGCACCTCGGCGAGCACCTGATCAGGCACATCCACGGCATCTGCTCCTCACGGCGCTCACGGAACCGTGAGCACCGTGGCCGACCTTACGAGGGGGGACCGACATCGTCGGGAACACCATGGATCAAACACGATGAGTGACATAATGTGCATTATCGGCGTTTGGCCGCCGCTCCTGACGCCGCCGCCGTACCCACGAGTCCCGCGACCCACGAGTCCCGCGCCGACGGCCGGGCCCTTGCTGAGTCGGACGCCGTGGCTCAAGCCGTGCCGACCCGAGGCCGATGCGTCGTCGTGGGCATGGATCCCTGGTTGTCCCAGCGCTACGCCGGCGTGAGTCGCGCGACGGGCTCACGGACGGCCTCGACGCGCGCGCCGGCGCCGAGCCGTCGCGCCAGGCGCGCGGCGGACCACCTGCTCGACGGTCTCGCGCGTGAGCTGCGGGTACGTCGTGCCCGCCGCCGGGCGCTCGCGTTCGTGGTCGCGACCTGTGCGGCCCTCGGTGTCGCCTGGATCGCGCACGACCTGGGTCTGCTGCAGTAGCCCGCACGAGAGCTGCTCTGCGACGAGGCGTCGGGCGCGATCGAACCGCGCCGCATGCCCGCCGGCCGACAGCGAGTCGAACACCCGTTCGAGGGGCGGGAGGGTCCTGTTCGACGCGGCGCGCAGCTGCTGGCACGCTGGACGGATGGATCAACGAGCTGCAGCGTCGCTGCCCGAGGTGGACCGTGCCGCTGCTGACGCGTTCTGGGCCGCGTACAGCACGGCCTACCCGGGTGCCGCGGCCGGCGCGCCGAAGTACACCGTGGAGTACTTCGGCGACTCCCCCAGGCTGGCCGACGAGCTGCTGCGTGCCGTCACGCACGGTCCCAAGCGCGCGACCGCGGAGCTCGTCGACGCCTTCGTGGCCGACGGAGAGGCGCTGCCGAGGATCGGCGGGCACTGGATCGCGTGCGACGGCACCGGGCAGCCCGCGGTCATCCTGCGCACGACAGAGCTCCGGATCGCGACGTTCTGCGACGTCGACGCGGCGTTCGCGTTCGACGAGGGCGAGGACGACCGGACGCTCGAGAGCTGGCGGCGTGAGCACCGCAGGTATTGGACGCGCACGTGTGCCGCACGCGGAGCGACGTGGTCCGAGCAGGACGAGATCGTGTGCGAGCGGTTCACGGTCGTGTGGCCTCCCGAGCTCGCCGACCCGCCCGCGCCGCGCGCGTCGTGAGCGCGCATGAGTCGTGAGCGCGCATGAGCCGTGAGAGCGAGGACCTGAACCGCCGACTGCTGCGTGCCCGTGACGTGATGGACCGCCGCTACGCCGAGCCGCTCGACGTCGCCGCGCTCGCGCGAGTCACCTACCTGTCACCGTCGCACTTCGCGCGCGAGTTCCGGCGCGTCTTCGGCGAGACGCCGTACCGGTACCTGCAGCGGCGGCGGGTCGAACGGGCGATGCTCCGGCTGCGCACGACGAGCGCGAGCGTCACCGACGTCTGCCTCGAGGTGGGGTTCACCAGCCTGGGGACGTTCAGCAGGACGTTCTCGCAGATCGTCGGCTGCTCCCCCACGGCCTACCGTCAACGCACGGCGGGTGCCCCCGAACCGGCGTCCGGGACCTTCACGATGCGCTGGGGCAGACCGAGCAGCTTCGGAGAAGCGCACCTGCCGGAGTCGCCCCTAGCGTGACGAGCACCGGCGGACTGCCGGACGGACACCACCAGGAGGCTCGCCATGCTCGTGCGCAACAACCTCTCGTCGATCTTCGTCCTGGACCAGGACGAGGCGCTGAAGTTCTACGTCGACCTCCTCGGGCTGGAGGTGAGCGCCGACGTGGACTTCGGACCCATGCGTTGGCTCACGGTGCGCGTCCCCGGAGACACCAAGGAGATCCTGCTCGAACGCCCCGGTGTCCCGGCGCACGACGAGGCGACGGCGGAGCAGGTGCGCGACCTCGTGACCAAGGGTGCGGGCGGCGGATGGCTCGCGTTCATGACCGACGACGTCGACGGCACGTTCGAGCGGCTCGTCGCCGCGGGCGTCGACGTGACGCAGGAGCCGATGGACCAGCCCTACGGCCGTGACTTCGGCATCCGCGACCCGTTCGGCAACCACCTGCGCATCGCAGACGTCCGCTCCTGACGAGCACGCCGGCAGGTGCGCCAGTCCAGGTCGGCCGGCGGTGGCCAGGCCGTCCCCGGGCGGCACATGCGGGCGAACAGGAGAAATTGCGTGGCCGGCAGCGGCTGCATGCGCCAGAGTCACCGCATGGCGCACTGGGTGACCGCGGACGAGATCACAGCAGCACGCGACGCGTTCGAGCTCGCGATCGAGGGCTGGCAACGCCCTGTCGCGCACGGTGTGGGGCTCGTGCCGTCCGGCGCCGCGGGGCCACGTCCCGAGCACTTCCCGCTGGTCAACAGCGAGGACCATCGGCTGCCGGGCGTCGTAGTCGCGCACGTCGTCGGCCACACGTCCGGGACCGCCGCGTACCGGCTGACGCGGTCGCAGCTCGAACGGGCCGTCGCGATGCTGACGCCCGCCGAGGTGTGCGAGGTCTACCAGCACCCCAACCTGTGGACCTGGCGGGACACGTACCTTCCGCGGCTCGACGTCGACCCCGGCGCGACGCTGGTCGCGGTGTTCCTCGGCGAGGAGCCCGAGCTCGCGCCCGACCCGGCGATCGACGCGTTCCGCGCCGCCCGCTCCGCTCGCGCCGGGGGCTGAGGCGTCGGTGGGCGAACCGACCCCAGCCCGCGGAGCGCCCGCCTTCGTCCACAGCCACCGGTAGGGCTCTGCCCTGGCTCGTCTGCGGCTGAGACCGTGCCCGCATGACACGACGACCTTCCCGCACGTGGGATGCCGACGGACCGGACGACGACCTCGCGGACCTCGCCTCGCTCGTCGGCACCCGGGTCCGCTCCCCCGCTGAGGCGGCACGCCTGCTGCAGACGCTCGTCGGACCTGAGGCCTACGGGCCGCCCGCGTTGTGGTGCGCGCTGCTCGACGCCGACGACCGCCTGCTCCCCCTGGTCCTCGCGATCAGCGAACGCCCGCTCACCGTCTCCGACGGCTTCGCGCAGCACCTCGCCGACGACCTCGCTGCGGTCCTCGAGCAGCACGCCGTCGGCGGGTCGGTGGTGGTCGCACTCGTGGGTGACGGCGACGAGGACGTGCACGACCAGCTGAGCTGGGTCTGCGAGCTCGAGCACACGACGGCGCAGGCAGGTGTCCCCCTGCACGCTGTCGTGGCGGTCGGGCCGCACGGCCCCGCGGTGCTGGCTCCTGCGTGAGCGCGCGTCAGGCGGGTGCGACCTCGTCGATCGCGGCGAGCTGGTCGAGGTCCGGCTCCCACAGGATCGCGCGCACGTTGGCGTGCAGCTGCTCGGGCGTCCGGGCTCCGGCGATGACCGAGCACACGGCGGGCTGCGCCGCGAGCCCGCCGAGCGCGAGCGTCGGCAGATCCACACCCCACTCCTCGGTGAGCGCGGTCAGGGCCTCGATGCGGTCGAAGTCCGCGCGGGCCAGGCGCTCCGGCAGACGGGTCAGCCGCGTGCCCTCGGGCGCGGCCTCGCCGCGACGGTACTTGCCCGTGAGCAGGCCCGAGGCCAGGGGCGTGTACGGGATCAACCCGACGCCCGAGGCCTCGAGCGCCGGCACCAGCTCGCTCTCCGCGCTGCGGTCGAGCAGGCTGTACCGGTTCTGCGCCGAGACGAACGGCGTCAGACCCCCCGTGCGCGCCGTCCAGTCGGCCTGCACGACCTGCCACGCCGCGAAGTTCGACGAACCGATGTAGCGCACCTTGCCCTCGGTGACGAGCTCGTGCAGCGCGGCCAAGGTCTCCTCGATCGGTGTGCCCTCGTCGGGGGCGTGCATCTGGTACAGGTCGATCCAGTCGGTGCCGAGCCGGCGCAGCGAGGCCTCGACCGCACGGCGCACGTACCGGCGCGAACCACGCGCGCCCCAGTCGGAGCCGTTGACCCCGCCCATGTCGATCCCGAACTTCGTGGCGATCACGACGTCGTCGCGCCGCCCTCGCAGCGCAGCGCCGAGCAGCTCCTCGCTCCTTCCGGGGCGATCCCCGTAGACGTCCGCGGTGTCGAAGAACGTCACACCCGCGCCGAGTGCGGCGTCGACCAGCGGCATGACACCATCGTCCGGCAGCGTCGAACCGAACGTGTTGCAGCCGAGTCCGGCGGTCGAGACCACCAGTCCCGAGTCGCCCATCCGGCGGAAGGTCATGTCGTTCGGTGTCGAGCTCGTGGACGTCACCCCCGCACAGTAAGCCCTCGGGCCTCCTCCACGTGCGTTCACGAACCCTTCACGTCACGCTGGAACACGCAAGAGCTCTCCGCCGTTGAGCCCGGTGGAACTCGTACTCGACGGCCGCGATCCGGCCACGGAGGTCACTCTCATGGCGAACAGGTCCCTGCGCGGAATGCGTATCGGGTCGCAGAGCATGGAGACCGAGGAGGGCGTCGACTTCGCCCCGCGGCTGCAGGCGCACTACGACTGCCCGAACGGGCACACCATCATCCTGCCGTTCTCGGTCGAGGCGGACGTGCCGGTCGTCTGGGAGTGCCGCTGCGGCGCCGAGGCGCTGCTGCGTGACGCGTCGAAGCCGGAGGCCAAGGCGACCAAGCCCCCGCGCACCCACTGGGACATGCTGCTCGAGCGGCGAACGATCGGTGAGCTCGAGGAGCTCCTCGACGAGCGCCTCGACCTGCTGCGCGCCGGGAAGCTGCGCCGCAGCGCCTGACGCGCGCGCGGGGGCTCAGCGCCCGACAGGCCGGTCCTGACGACCTGTGTGCGACTTCGTGGAGAACGCTCCCGCCAGCTGGCGGGAGCGTTCTGCTATCCCCCACCGGGTGACCTTCACGAGAGCCTCGACGACGATGTCCCGGCTCATCTTCGAGGCGCCGAGCTCGCGCTCGACGAACGTGATCGGCACCTCGATCACCCGCGCGCCGGCCGCGAGCGACCGCAGGGTCATGTCGATCTGGAAGCAGTACCCGCGCGAGGCGACGTCCCCGAGCGGCAGGCTGCGCAGCAGATCCGCGCGGTAGGCGCGGAAGCCACCGGTCGCGTCGCGCACAGGGATGCCGAGCAGGAGGCGCGTGTACGTGTTGGCGCCGCGGGACAGCAGCTCGCGGTTCTTGGGCCAGTTCACGACGCTGCCGCCCGGCACCCAGCGCGACCCGAGGACGAGGTCCGCATCGGGCACCGCCGAGAGCAGCGCGGGCAGGTCCTGTGCGCGGTGCGAGCCGTCCGCGTCCATCTCGACGACGACGTCGTACCCGCGCTCGAGCGCCCACCCGAACCCCGCGACGTACGCCGCACCCAGCCCGAGCTTGGCCGTGCGGTGCAGCACGGACACCGAACGCGCGACGCCCGCGTCACGCTCGTCCGCAGCGATCTGCTCCACGAGCTGGCCCGTGCCGTCAGGCGAGCCGTCGTCGACGACGAGCACGTCGGCCTCGGGCACGTGCTCGGCCAGCCGCGCCAAGGCGCCCGGGATCGACTCCTTCTCGTTGTACGTCGGGACGACGACGAGGACTCGTGCACTCACGCGGGCTCCCCCCGGTTCGTGCCGCGCAACCGCACGGCTCCTACCGCCCCGAAGACGACGGCACAGACGGCCAGGGCGTCGATGCCCCACGCCGGCCACGCCCCGAGGCGGGTTGCCCACGTCTGCGACGTGCGCAGCGGAAGGCTAGCGATCATCTGGTCTGCCGTGAACAGCTCGGTGCTCTGCGTGAGCGCGCCGTTCGGCTGGATCACCCCGCTGACGCCGACGGTGGAGATCTGCACGGTCGCGCGTCCGTGCTCGACGGCACGGATCCGGGACATCGCCAGCTGCTGGGTCGACTCGTCGGACATGCCGAACGTCGCGTTGTTCGTCTGCACCACGAGGATCTCGCCGCCCGCTCTCACGGCCGACCGCACGAGCTCGTCGTACGCGACCTCGAAGCAGATCACGTCGGCGATGCCGACCGTCCGGCCGAGACGCTCGGACTCGAGCGGGACGAGACCGTCGCCCTCCCCCGGCAGCATGTCGCGGGTCACCCGGTCCACCGCGGAGGAGAACACCCGAGCGACCGAGCGCAGGGGGATGTACTCGGCAAACGGCGCGGGATGCCGCTTGGAGTAGCTCGCGACCACGCCTTGTCCGGGCTGCCACAAGACTGAGGTGTTGTACCGACCTCCCTCGTCGGGGTACTCGACGGTGCCGACGAGCATCGGCGCACCGACCGTCTCGGCGGCCTCGTCGATGGCCGCCGCGGCCTGGTCGTCGACCTGCGGGTCGATGTCCGTGCCGTTCTCCGGCCACAGCACGAGGTCCAGCTCGCCGGGCTCGACGTGGTCCAGGAGGGCGTGCGTGCCTCGCACGTGGTTGTCGAGGACCACGGCGCGCCGCCCGAAGGCGTCCAGCCCGTGACCCGGCACGTTGCCCTGGACGGCCCCGACATTCAACGTCCCGCTCTGCGCACCCGTCGGCAATGACACCGCGAAGCCCGCCAGGACCAGCGCGACCGCCGCCAGCCCGCTGCCGGAGGCCGTCAGCAGACGCGCGTGCCGCAGCTCGACGAGCGCGCGCCCGAGCAGGACGCCCACCGCGCAGACCACCGCGCTGAGCAGGGGCACGCCGCCGAGCGCGGCGAACCCGAGCAACGGCGACTCCGACTGCGAGAAGGCGAGGCGGCCCCACGGGAACCCGCCGAACGGCCAGAACGACAGCGCCTCCTCGAGCGCCACCCAGATCACGACGAAGACCGGCACCTGCCACCACGGGCTACGCCAGACGGCCTCCCCCCGTCGCGCCCAGGTCCATGCCGCGCCGAACAGCGCGACGTACGCGGCGCACGCGAGCGACAGCATGAGCCACGGGACGGGCCCGACCGCCTCATCGGCCCACGTCAGCAGGGCCGGGTAGAACGCCAGACCCCACACGAGCCCGACGAGCGCGTTCCAGCGCGCGCTGTCGCGGCGCAGCGCGAGGTACAGCAGGGCGATCCCGGCGAACGCGCCCGGCCACAGGCCTGGTCCCGGGAACGCGACACGAGCCGCCAGTCCGCCGGCGAGGGCGAGCAGCAGCGTCCACCATCGGGACGGTCGGGCGGCGGGCACCGCGCCAGCCTAGGCGACCCGGATGTGCGTCCAGGACGACCCGTCTGGGACCTCGTCCCGCGCTGCCGGCGAGGCCGACCGACCGGCCCGCGTGTCCTTCGTACCGGAAGCGCGCTAAGCGCGACGACCGTTGTCTACTGAACACGCGGGCCCGGTCGGAGCCTGTGGATCTCCACCGGACGACTCCACCGCTCCCTCAGCGGCGACTCCTCGACCGGCGGGTGACCTCGTCGTCACGGCGCCCCCTGGGCGGCGGGTCACCCGGAAAACTACCGCTCTCAGAAACGCTGTCAACCCCGCGTCGTCGCAGGCCACGAGCCTCGACGCAGGTCAGCGCAGGCCCGCTCGGAGGCGATGGATCTCCGCGCTCGGCGTGTCGCCCGCGTGTCGCTCCCGCAACCTCGTCGTGTCCGGATCGTGACCGTCGCCGACCCTCCGACGACGCGCTCCGAGGGCCCACCGACGTGCGGGAAATTCACCCGGTCGCCACGCTCGGGCCGTGGGAGCGGCGCCGACTCGCGCTCCCGGCCGGCCCTCAGCCGAGCGCGTCGAAGAGCACGACACCGTCACGCACGGTCCGCAGGCACCGGGGAGGCGGCTCGTCGCGGCCGAGCAGCGGCAGCAGCGGCGTCCCGGCCTGCGCGTCCGGGCTCCAGGCCGACAGGCGGCCGTCCGGGGCCTGCACCGCCAGGTTCTCGGCACGCCAGACCGCCAGGTGCGCAGGGGCACCCACCCGCAGCTCGCCGACGTGGTCGAGGCCGGCCAGCCGCCACCCGCCGCGCGTGGCCGCACGGAAGGCTGCGCGCGCCGACACGCGCTGCTCGCTCGCGTGGTGCTCCACCGCCGCGCGCACGCCCGCCCACGGGTCGAGCGGCGTCACCGGCGAGTCGGAGCCGAACGCGAGCGGGACGCCCGCGCCCGCCAGGTCGGCGAGCGGGTTCAGCGCGGCTGCCCGCGCGCGCCCGAGCCTGGTCGCGTACATGCCGTCGGGACCGCCCCACGCCGCGTCGAACGCGGGCTGGACGCTCAGCTGCACGCCCAGCAGCACGAGGGCCGCCAGGGTCGGCGCGTCGATCATCTCCGCGTGCTCGAGCCGCAGCCCCGTCCGCGCGATCGCGGCGTGTCCCTCGACGTCGACGGCCGCGCGCAGGCCGAGCAGGAGCTCGTCCATCGCACGGTCCCCGATCACGTGGAAGCCCGCCTGCACGCCGGCGCGCGACGCCGCGGTGATGTGGTTCGCGATGCGCTCCGCGGTCAGGTGCAGGACGCCGTCGCCCGGTGCGTCGAGATACGGCGCGCGGAGCGCTGCGGTGCGCGACCCGATCGAGCCGTCGACGTTGAGGTCGCCCCCCAGGCCCGTCAGGCCCGGGATCGCAGCCAGCACCTCGCGCGCGTCGTCGACCGTCTCGCACGGCTCGCCTCGGTACGCCACGAGGTGCGGCAGCCCGTTGCCGGGGTCCCGCGTGAGGTCGAGGAGCTCACGCAGGCCGTCGCGCGTGTCGATGAAGGGCGCCGAGTGCTCGTGCACGGAGGCGATGCCGCTCGCCGCGGCGTGGTCCAGCGCGCGACGGTACAGCCGCGTGCGCCGTGCACCGTCCAGGGCCCGGGCGGCCTCGCGGGCCGCGTGGTGCGCCGCGCCCTGCACGCGACCGTCGGGCGCCCAGCCGGCCATGCGCTCGAGACCGAGCTCGGCGGCGAGCGCGCTCGACACCACGGCGGAGTGGATGTCCGCGCGGGCCAGGTACACGCGCGCACCGCGCGCGGCCGCGTCGAGCTCGTCGCGCGTCGGGCCGCGCCCCTCCGGCCAGCCCGTCTCGTCCCAGCCGAAGCCGAGCAGCACGTCGTGACCGCGGTGCGCGTCGCTCGCCCGGCGCACGGCACCGAGCGCCTCCTCGAGCGACCGTGCCGGGCTCAGGTCCACCGACTCCAGCGCCAGGCCCGTCTCGAGCACGTGCAGATGGGCGTCGACGAACCCCGGCGTCACGATCGCGCCGTCCAGGTCGACGACCTCGTCGGCGCGTGCGGCGAAGCCGTCCGCCGTGTCGTCCGCGCCGAGCCAGGCGACGGTCCCGTCCTCGACGAGCAGGGCCTCGGCGAACGGGTCGGCCGGGGAGTGCACGACGCCGCCGCGGTACAGGGTGGAGCTCACACGCGCACGATAGGGCACCGACGCGACCCGGGCCTTCTCGGAGGGGTGCGCTGCCGCAGGTGAGGCGGCATCTCGTCCGGGGTGTCCCGGTCACACCGACGAGTACGCCACCACTCCGCGACGCAATGCCGCCACCGCCGCCGACGCCGTCGTCCTGACCCGCTCGTTGGGACCCGCCTGGCTCAGCTGGTCGAGCACGTCGATGACCTGCTTGCACCACCGCACGAAGTCCCCTGCGGTGAGGTCGGAGCCGCGCAGGACGGCCTCGAGGCTGCGGCCCGCCGCCCAGCGGTGGACCGCAGCGACCAGACCGAGGTCCAAGGGCTGGATCGTCTCGAGCCGGTGCGCAGCCTCGAGGTCCTCGAGCTGCGACCACGCCCGGACCGTGCCCTCGAGCGCCAGCCCGAGCCGCGAACGGGGGCCTCCCGGCACGTGCGGCTCCGCGTCCTCCTCACGGCGCGACCGGTACACGACCGTCGAGACGGCCGCCGCGAGGCCCGGCACGTCGAGGTCGTCCCACACGCCGCGGCGCAGGCACTCGGCGAGCAGGAGGTCGTTCTCGGCGTAGATGCGACGCAGCCACCGGCCGTCGGCCGTGACCCGCAGCGCACGCGGGCCGTCGGCGGGCTCGAGGTAGCCGAGCGCGACCAGCACGTCGCAGGTGCGGTCGAACACCGCGGAGATCGAGCCGGTGCGGCCCGCGATCCGGCCGACCAGGGCGTCGTGCTCGGACTTGAGCCGTGCCCAGCGTTCCGCCCAGCGCGCGTGCTCCTCACGGTCCGGGCAGGCGTGGCACGGGTGTGCGCGCAGCTCCCGCCGCAGCTGGACGAGGTGCGCGTCGTCCTCGCCGCGAGCCGGCCGCCGCCGCCGCTCTTGGGGCGCTGGGGTGAGGTCGGCGACGGCGGCGCGCAGCCTGGCGGCGAGGTCGCGCCGCGCGGCCGCCGAACGCACGCTCACGTCGCGCGGGACGCGCACGTGGCCGACCGTGCGCACCCCGGTGCCGACGTCGGAGACCGCCAGGCGCAGCACCTGACGGTCCGTGGTCAGCACGGTCGGTCGCGGGCCCTCGAACCCGCCCGTGAGGCCGGGCTCGACGACGACGACGAAGCCGCTGCGTCGACCGGCCGGGACCTCGAGCACGTCGCCCGGCCGCAGTCCCTCGAGCGAGGCGAGCGCGCGGGCACGCCGCGCACCGGCCTCCTGGCGCGTCGCGTCCTTCTCCGCGCGTGAGATCTGGCGCCGCAGCGCCGCGTACTGGGCGAAGTCGCCCAGGTGGCACTGCATGGCCTCGGCGTAGCCCTCGAGGGCCTCGGTGTGGGCCTGGGCCTGCCGTGCCAGCCCGACGACGCCGCGGTCCGCCTGGAACTGCGCGAAGGACGTCTCGAGCACCTCGCGCGCGCGTTCGCGGCCGACCTGGGCGACGAGGTTGACGGCCATGTTGTAGGTCGGTCGGAAGCTCGACCGCAGCGGGTACAGACGCTTGGACGCCAGCCCTGCGAGCTGCACCGGGTCGAGACCCTGGTGGGCCACGACGACCGCGTGGCCCTCGACGTCGATTCCCCGCCGCCCGGCGCGCCCGGTCAGCTGCGTGTACTCCCCCGGCGTGACGTCGACGTGCCGCGACCCGTCCCACTTCACGAGCTTCTCGAGGACGACGGACCGTGCGGGCATGTTGATCCCGAGGGCGAGGGTCTCGGTGGCGAAGACGACCTTGACCAGCCCGCGCGAGAACAGGTCCTCGACCGTCTCCTTGAACAGCGGGAGCATCCCGGCGTGGTGGGCGGCCACACCCCGTGCGAGCGCGTCGGCGAGCTGCCAGTACCCGAGCACCTCGAGGTCCTCGGGCGGGACGGCGGCGCACCGCTGCTCGACGACCTGGCGGATCTGCGCCTGCTCGGCGGGCGTCGTCAGGCGGACCCCCGCCGCGAGGCACTGCTCGACCGCGGCCTCGCAGCCCGCGCGGGAGAAGATGAAGACGATCGCCGGCAGCAGCCCCTCACGGTCGAGCAGGTCCACCACGGCGAACCGCGGCGCGGGACGCACGCCCGGCCCGCCGCTGCCCGGGCGCCCACCGGCGGGGCGATGACCGCCGCGGCCCCGGTACCCCCGGTCACCCGGCCCCCTGCGGTCGTCGGAGGCTCGGGGGGCCAGGAGCCGGCGCAGGTCGGGGTTGATGGGTGGGTCGACGCCGGGGTCCGTCGGGTCGACGTGCCCGGCGTACAGTTCGAGCAGCTCGTCTCGTACCAGCACGTGCTGACCGAGCGGCACGGGCCGGTGCTCGCTCACCACGACAGTGGTGTCCCCCCGCACGGTCGCGAGCCAGTCGCCGAACTCCTCGGCGTTCGAGACCGTGGCCGACAACGAGACGAGCTGCACGTCGTCCGGGAGGTGGATGATGACCTCTTCCCAGACCGGCCCGCGAAAACGGTCCGCGAGGTAGTGGACCTCGTCCATCACGACGTACCCGAGCCCCGCGAGGGATCCGGATCCGGCGTACAGCATGTTGCGCAGCACCTCGGTCGTCATGACGACGACGGGCGCCTCGGAGTTGACGGTCGTGTCACCCGTGAGCAGGCCGACCTCGTCCGGCCCGTACCGTCGCACGAGATCCGCGTACTTCTGGTTCGACAGCGCCTTGATCGGTGTGGTGTAGAACGCCTTGCGCCCGGCGGTCAGCGCCAGGTGCACGGCGAACTCGCCGACGACCGTCTTGCCCGCACCGGTCGGCGCGGCGACCAGGACCCCGCTGCCGCGCTCGAGCGCTCGGCACGCGTCCAGCTGGAAGTCGTCGAGCTCGAACCCGACCAGCTCGCGGAACTGCGCGAGCTCACCGCGCTCGTCGGTGGCCCTGCGGCGCGCCGCGGCGTAACGCTCTGCAGGAGAGGGCTCACGGTCGTCCGCGAGGCGCGCACCGCCTGCGCCACGCATCGACGTGCCGGGCGCGTCCTGCGACGCGGACGGCGCGGACGACTGACGGCGATGGCGGGAGCGGGACGGCACGTGCCCACCCTAGGCACGCCCGGTCAGGCCAGGACGGACAGCGCGCCGGGCACGACGGTCAGCCGCAACGGCAACGGACCGATCCGCTCCCCGTCGGCGAACGCCGGCGGGGGGACGGCACCGAGCGCGGGGACCGCCTCGACGAGGACGTCACGCGCGCGCAGGATCCGCACGCGCGGGTCCCCCGCGTGCTTGCCCCGGTAGAGGCCCGGGAAGATCCGCACGACACCGGACTTCGTGAAGGGGCCTGCGAGCACGACGTCGAGCAGCCCGTCGTCGAGACGCGCGTCGGGAGCGATCATGACGCCGCCGCCGAACCACCGCGTGTTGGCGACTGCGACCACCGTGCCGGGCTGCTCCCAGACCTGCCCGTCGTAGGTCACGCGGTACCCGAACGGCCGGAACCGGCTCAGCTCGGCGGCGAGCGCGCGCACGTAGCGCGCCGAACCCTTGGGCCAGGAGTAGCCGTTCGCCCGGGCGTTGACCGCCGCGTCGATCCCGCACGAGAGCACGCCGACGAACCACTCGGTCTGCCGGGTGCCCGGCGGACCGACCTGCACGGCGTCGATGCGGTGCGGCCCGGCTGCGAGGCCGCGCTCGATCGCGCGGACCGACGCGGCGACGTCGCCTCGCGGCAGGCGCAGGGTGCGGGCGATGTCGTTGCCGGTACCGGCCGCGACGATGCCGAGCGGCACGTGGGTCCCGGCGACGACGTTCGCCCCGAGGTGCACCATGCCGTCGCCGCCGACGACGACCAGCGCGGCCAGGTCGCCGACCGCACCTGCCCGCGCGCGGTCCGTGGCCTGCGCCAGCGACGGGCCGGACAGGTCCTCGACCTCCAGGCCGAGCGCACGCAGGCGAGCGTGCGCCTCGTGCCCGGCGGCCGAGCCGCGCCCCTTGCCCGCGCTCGGGTTCACGACGAGCCCGACGCGGGCCGTCATGTGAGCTGTTCCGTCTCGGGTGGGGCTGCGGACCACGTGCCGTCCAGCGCGGGCAGCCCCTGCGCGCGGCGACGGCGGTCCACCCGGCGGTCGTGCAGCGCGCAGACGCCGAGCGCGACGAAGTACAGCGCGCAGATCGGCAGGGCCACGACGATCATCGTCAGGGCGTCCGGGGTCGGGGTCATGATCGCTGAGAACGTGAACGCCACCAGGACGGCCCACCGCCACGAGCGCCGCCACGTCGCGGCTCGCCCGACCCCGGCGAAGTTCAGGGCGACCATGAGCACCGGGAGCAGGAACGCCAGGCCGAACGCGAGGAGCAGACGCATGACGAAGCTGAGATAGGTCTGGGCGTCGATGAGGTTCGTCGCGTCCTGCGGGGTGAACTCCGTCAGCAGACGCACCGCGTTCGGCAGCGCCCAGAACGCCAGCGCCGCGCCGGCCACGAACAGCGGTACGGCCGCCGCCAGGAAGCCCACGGCGTAGCGACGCTCCTTCGTCGTGAGGCCGGGGGTCACGAAGGCCCAGAGCTGGTAGATCCACCACGGGCTCGAGACGAAGACGCCGAGGAACAGCGAGACCTTGATCTTCATGTCGAACGAGGTGGCCACGCCGGCGAAGTTGAGCGCGACGATCGTGCCGCGGTCGGCCGCGACGTCGCGCAGCGGCTGCTGCAGGAGGTCCAGCACGGGCACGTAGAGGAACCACCCCGCGACCGCGCCGAGCACCAGCCCGAGCGCCGCCAGGAAGAGGCGACGCCTCAGCTCCAGGAGGTGCGCCCGCAGCGGCATCCGCGCGCCGGGGGCGGACCCTCGACGATCGGTGGCCACGGCTGCCTCAGGACGTCGCGCTCGGGCCGCTCTCGCTCGGCCGGTCGACGGGCGACGGGGCCGGCTGGTCGGCCTGCGGCGCGGGGCCGGCCACGGGCGGTGCAGCGGGAGCGGAGGACGGGGGCACGGGAGCGGCGGGGGCCGTGGGCGCGACCGCACCGGCCGGCGGCGTCACGACGTCCGGCCGGGCGTCGTCGTGCCGGAGGTCCTTGACCTCACGCTTGAAGATCCGCAGGGACTGGCCGACGCTCTTGGCCACGTCGGGCAGGCGCTTGGCGCCGAACAGCAGCACGATCACCACCACCAGGACGACGATGTGCCAGCCCTGCAGGTTCCTCGCCATGTCAGCCCCTCTTCGCGTGTGCGCCGTCGCACGATCCTAACCGGCTGCACTCAGGCGTCGTGCACAGCCCCGGACCGCCCGGCCGTGAAGGCTCTCACGTCCAGTAGGCCCGCCACCCGCGTGCGACCGCGGCGTGTCGCGCGGCTCGGGCCGCACGCCGCTCGCGGCGCTCGTCGCGCAGCCGCCACACCACGGCCCGGAGCTCGTCGGTGTCGGCGAGCAGCGTCGCCGACACCTCGCCGCGCTCCCGGGCGGCGAGGTCCGCGAGCTCGTCGGCACGTGCGGCGAGCTGTGCGGCCGCCTCGCCCGCGCGGGCGAGCTCACGGCCGAGCGCGACGGCCGAGCGCCACAGACGCCGTCCCAGGAAGAACGCGCCGACGAGGGTCCCGACGACGAGCGCTGACCACAGCGCGAACCACACGTCAGGCCCCCGTCCGCTCGTCGCCGCCGTGCCGCGCGTGCGCGAGCGGGCCGTACGCGGTCAGGGCCGCGCGGGCCGTGCTCGCGACCTCGGCCGCGACCGACGCGGGGCGCACGTCGATGATCGCGTGGGCAGCCTGCAGCAGCAGGTGACGCAGCCAGGCCGGGCTCACCACGCGCAGGTCCACCTCGAACGAGCCGTCCGGGAGGTTGCGCACCTCCTGCACGGGCGCCGACTCGGCGATCCACCGGCCCTGGCTGGCCAGGTGCACGGTCACGAGCTCGCCGTCGTCGCCCGGCGCGAACTCCCCCGCGGACTGCACGCGATGCTGCTCGGCCGGCTCGTCCAGCACCGTGGCGGCCAGGATGCGGTCCACCCGGAAGAGGCGCTCGCCGTCGACGGCACGGCACCAGCCGAGCAGGTAGGACCGGTCGGTGTCCGCCACGAGCCGGATCGGGTCCACGTCCCGCTCCGAGGACACGTCGGCTGCGTTGACGTACCGGACGTGCAGTCGCCGGCCCTCGCGCAGGGCGGTGGCGAGCGCCGCGGCGACCTCGGGGGCTGCGGCGAGCGTGAGGGACACGTCGACCGTGGCCCCGGCGTCACCGACCGCGGCCGTCAGCTTCGCGAGTGCCGACCGGACCACCTGCGCGCGCTCGTCGTCCAGCGCGCCGGCCAGCCCGGCGTCGAGCGCGCGCAGCGACGCGACGAGCGCGACGCCCTCACGCGCGCTGAGCCGCAGCGGACGGGTCATGTTGCGCGACTCGGTGAGCCGCACGACACCGCGCTCGTAGGACGAGAAGTCGAAGTCGATGAGGTCGTACGGCAGGTAGCCGGGGGTCCCGCTGACCCACAGCGTGTCGATGTCCGCCATGACCTGGGCGCTGGACACCCCGAACTGCCGGGCCAGCTCCTCGACGGACGCGCCCTCGTGACGGTCGAGGAACGACACCAGCCCGAGCAGCCGCACCACGCGATCGCTCGCGCGCTCAGCCACGCTCCACCTCCAGCACGGCGGCCTCGACGTCCGCCCGGGCCACGTGGACGTCGATCGCGGCGGCGTGCTCGAGCAGCTCGAGCACGCGTTCGCGCACCTCAGCCGGGTCGAGCACGAGCACGGCGTCGCCGTAGCCGACGAGCTCCTCCGCGAGCTCCCAGCCGTTGCGGAACGCCACGTGCACCACGTCGCGTCCGACGACCAGCGGACCGACGACCGGATCCGACGACCAGTCCACCGCGTCCGACGGTGGTTCGATCGCGCGCACGCGCATCGCCTCGGCACGCTCGGGCAGCACCGCGAGCGTCGCCACCTGGGACGGGCCCTCGCGCCAGGCCGCCATCGCCTGCTCGACCTCCTGGGGAGACGGCGGTGGGAACGCCCCCGGTTCGCCGACCGTCCTGACCGTGCCCTCGATCCGGCTCAGCCGGAACGACCTCGTGGCGCCGCGGTCCTGGTCCCAGCCCAGCAGCACCCAGCCGCCCCGACGGGCGATGAGCTGCCACGGCTCGACGCGGCGCTCGCGCACCTCCCCCGTGCTCGCCGCCCGGTAGGTCAGCCGGACGACCTGGCGTGCCTGGGCCGCGTCGAGCAGCGGGGCGAAGACCGCACCGCCTGACCGCACCCGGGGCGCCAGGCCGGCGACGAGATCGGTCGCCCCCGGTCCCTGTCCGACCGCGCGGAGCTTGGTCAGCGCTCGCGCCGTGTCGCCACGCATGGTGCGGTCCTGCCACGTCTGGGCGGCCAGGGTCAGGACGCCGAGCTCCGCGGCGGTCAGGTCGATCGCCGGCAAGGCGTACGCGTCGAGATCGATGCGGTAGCCGATGTCGTCGCCGTGCCCGGCGTCGGTCACCGTCACCAGCGGGATGCCGAGCTCGCGCAACGTGTCCTTGTCACGCTCGAACATGCGCTCGAACGCCTCGTCGCTCGGGGCGTCGGCATATCCGGCGACGGAGGCGCGCACCTGCTCCTTCGTCATCCGCCCGTGCGTGTTGACGAGGGCGATGAGCAGGTTGAGCAGGCGCTCGGCGGGATCGATGGAACTGGGCATCAGGACCACCGTAGTGGCCGGTAGCGTGGAGAGGTGATCACGTGGCGCGCGGGTGTCGTCGAACAGGTCGGGACGTCGTGGCCAGGGGCGGTCGAGCTCACCGTGGCTCTCGACGAGCCGTGGGCGGACCCGAGCCTTCCGGCCAGGGTCAAGGCTTTGGCCTACCCCGCGCTCGTCGGCCCGCTCGAGCGCGGACGGCGCGTCTGGCTCAACGTCTCCGCCCTCTCGCGCGGGCTCGGCACCGGCGGGTACGCGCTCGTCGTCGCGCCCGCCGACGGCCGGCCGGTCGACCCGCCGCCGTCGCCGGGTCACCTCGTCAAGGCCCGGTACACGCCGCTGCAGGCCATGGTGCTGGGGGTCGACGACCAGGAGTCCGAGCACCACGACACGATGCGCGACGCGGACGACCTGCTCGGGATGCCCGTGGTCGTCGCCGACCTGCACTCGGCACTGCCCGCGATCGTCGCCGGTGCGCGTCTCGAGGCGTCCCGCGCCGGGCGACCTGCGCCCGACGTCGCCTACGTGATGACCGACGGCGGCGCGCTGCCCGCCTGGTTCTCCCGCACCGTGGCCGGGCTGCGGGACGCCGGATGGATCTCGACCTGCATCACCGCGGGTCAGGCGTTCGGCGGCGACCTCGAGACCGTCTCGGTGCACACCGCGCTGCTCGCCGCCCGGCACGTCGTGCAGGCGGACGTCGCCGTCGTCGTGCAGGGCCCGGGCAACCTCGGCACAGGCACCCGGTGGGGCTTCTCGGGCGTCGCGGCCGGTGAGGCGATCAACGCCGCCGCCGTCCTGAACGGACGGCCCGTCGCCTCGCTGCGCGTGTCCGGGGCGGACCCGCGCGAGCGGCACGTCGGCATCTCCCACCACTCGCTGACGGCCTACGGCAAGGTCGCGCTCGTGCCGGCCGACGTCGTCGTCCCGGTCTTCGACGCCGCCGAGCCGCACCTGGGCCCGCTCGGCGCGCGCGTGCGCGAGCAGGCCGCGGCGCTCGTCGAGCCCGTCGGGCGGCACCGGATGGTCGAGGTGCCCGCAGGCGCGGACGTGCGGCACGCCCTGGCGACGTCGCCCGTGCGGCTGTCGACCATGGGGCGCTCGCTCGAGCAGGACCCCGCTGCGTTCCTCGCCGCGGCCGTCGCAGGCGTGCACGCGGCCCGGCTCCTGCCGCAGCCGCCCGCCTGAGGACTCAGTCGTCGCGCTCGGTGCGGCTGTGCCGGGCGACCAGCGTCGACAGGCGGCGCGCCTCGTCGACCGACCGCTGCCCGTCCGCGCGCTGGATCCCCATGACGGCGAGGCTGTCACCGTCCGCGAGGTCGAGCTGGACCCACGGGCGGTCGCCGAACCTGACCGCGACCACCTGCGTCCACGCCAGACGCGTGGTGACGAGCAGGTTGCGGACCGTCAGCCCCTCGTCGTCGGGCACGGCCGCGACGGACGCCTGACGCCAGCAGAACCACGCGATGGCCAGCGCGAGCAGCGCGAAGCCGGCGACGTCCAGCGACGACAGCGGCATGAGCACCACGAGCAGCGCCGTCGCCAGCAGGACCAGGATCGCCAGCGCGAGCGAGGCGATCCGGGCAAGGCGCGGCCGGAAGGGCTCCTGGTCGGCGGCCGGCGTCGTCACAGCCGGCAGGCGTGGATGGACGTCACGAGGATCGCTCGGGCACCGAGGTCGTACAGCTGGTCCATCACGCGGTTCGTCTCGTCCCGCCGCACCATGGCGCGCACGGCAGCCCACTCGCCGTTGTGCAGCGGCGAGACGGTCGGCGACTCGAGGCCGGGCGTGATGGCGACTGCCTGCTCGACGAGGTCGAGCGGGCAGTCGTAGTCCATGAGCACGAACTGCCGGGCCGTCAGGACGCCCTGCAGGCGACGGGTGAGGACCTCGAGGCCCGCCGGCGCCTCGACGTCGCTGCGGCGGGCGAGAACCGCCTCGGACCGCAGCAACGGCTCGCCGAACACGTCGAGCCCGGCGGCGCGCAGGGTCGAGCCGGTCTCGACGACGTCGGCGATCACGTCGGCGACGCCCAGCCGGATCGCGCTCTCGACCGCACCGTCGAGGCGGACGATCGCGCTCGGCTCGATGCCCCGCTCGGCGAGGCTCGCGCTCACCAGGACCGGGTAGGACGTGGCGACCCGCCGGCCGGCGATCTGCTCGAGGTCGGTCAGCGTGCCCGCGGTCGTGGCGAACCGGAACGTCGAGCGCGCGAACCCGAGCGGCAGGTGCTCGACCGCCGCGGACTCCGAGTCGAGCAGCAGGTCACGCCCGGTGATGCCGACGTCGACCGTGCCCGCGCCGACATACACCGCGATGTCGCGCGGACGCAGGAAGAAGAACTCGACGTCGTTGTCCGGGTCGGGCAGGACGAGCTCGCGCGAGTCGCGCCGCTGGCGGTAGCCGGCCTCACGGAGCATCTCGACGGCGGGCTCGGACAGCGAGCCCTTGTTGGGGACGGCGATGCGCAGCACGGGGGTTCCTTCGAGGGCTCAGAGGTGGGCGTAGACGTCGTCGAGCGTGAGCCCGCGCGCGAGCATGAGCACCTGCAGGTGGTAGAGCAGCTGGGAGATCTCCTCAGCGGTGCGCTCGTCGCCCTCGTGCTCCGCGGCCATCCAGACCTCGGCGGCCTCCTCGACGATCTTCTTGCCGATCGCATGCACGCCCGCGTCCAGCTCGGCCACGGTTCCCGAGCCCGCGGGCCTGGTCACCGCCTTGTCCGACAGCTCCGCGAACAGCGCCTCAAAGGTCTTCACGTCAGCCAAGGGTAGACGGTCGTCCGGTCCCGGCCGTCGCCCGCTCGGCGGCTGGGACGACCTCACGCGGCGGTCCCACCCGCTGCGCACGCCACCACACCACGAACCCGTACGCGACCACGACGCCGTACACGAGGTACAGCGCGGCCGACGGGTAGTAGCCGGCGGAGAGCAGCAGGG
>JAEYUL010000107.1 GCA_023432565.1 Actinomycetes bacterium
CCGCCGGGCCGTCGGCCGAGCCGCCGTGCGCCGTGACGTCGTGCGCCGCCTGGTCAGCGGCGTCCGTGGCGGGCGCCTGCGCTCCGGGACGGGGCGTGCCGTCGTCGGGTGCGGGATGCGTCGCTCCGGTCGCCGGTCCCGTCGCGTCAGCGGCGTCGACGCAGGCGGGGGTCGCAGAGGCGGGAGGCGGGGCCGGCGGCTCGTCGTGCACGCGCGTGATCGCCGCGACGACGGGCTCGACGTCCACGTCACCCTCGCCGCCCGTCTGCTCGATCTCCCGGAGCAGCTCACGCACCGTGTCGACCATCGCCAGGAGCACGTCCGTGGTCGGCTGGTCCATCGAGCGACGGCCGTCGCGCAGGTCGACGAGCAGGCTCTCGCCGACGTGCGTGACGCGCTCGAGGCGGCCGAAGGCGAGGAACCCGCTGGTCCCCTTGATCGTGTGGATCGTCCGGAAGACGCTGCTCAGGAGCTCGCGCGAACCGGGAGCCTCCTCGAGCGCGACCAGGTCGCGGTCGAGCTGGTCGAGGTTCTCGTAGCTCTCGACCAGGAACTCACGGACGATCTCGTCGATCCCCTCCATGGCACCCCTCCCGCGGGGGCTGTCGACGCCACCCGGCGTCCCTCCCATCGGACGGGACCCGCTCGGGATGAGGGGTGCGGGCAGGCAGCAGCGCGGCCGTGGGGCGGCGCGGGCGTGGGGCGGCGCGGGCTGCGCCTGGACGGTCAGCGCGTCAGGGGTCGGTGCGGGCTTCACCCAGCGCGGGCGTGCCCGCCCCTGGACGGTCAGCGGCTCAGGAGTCGGTGCGGGGTTCGCCCGGCGCGGGCGGGCCGGCGACAGGGCCGGGCCGGATCGAGCGCAGCGCGGCGACGGCGGCCTCGGCCGCGTCGTCGTCCACGGAGGCGCCGACGTTCTCCGCCCGCACCGCCTCGAGCACCTCAGCCCGGTGCACCTTGACGGAGCGCGGGGCCTGGATGCCGACACGCACGCCGTCACCGCGCACCTCGATGACGGTGACGACGATCCCGTCACCGATCACGACGCTCTCGCCGGCACGGCGGGTGAGCACGAGCATGCGCGCGACAATACCTGAGCGAACCGCTCAGGCCCGCTGTCGCGCAGTCGATCAGACGGGCGTGACCGCCCCCGACCTCCCTGCGCGACCGGTGCTGGTCGCCCGCGAGAGCGTCCCCGTGCTGCTCACGCGCCGCGACCGGCGGGCACGTCGTGCCGCGCGCGCCTCCCGGACGTCGGACCATTGGCGTCGCACGGTCTCGGTGCTGCTCGTCGCGGTCGCGGTGACGGCGACCGGGGTCGCGGTCCAGCAGACGGCCGACGCGGCGCAGCTGCAGGCCCAGGCCCGCGGGCAGCACGGCGGCCAGGCGCTGGCCCTGACGCTGCCGGGCGTCGAGGGCGTCGTCATGGGCGTCGACCACGTGACCCTGCCGAGCACGGTCCTGGAGGAGCTCGTGCCGGGTGACGTGCGGACCTTCACCGTGCGGGTGTCGAACGAGGCCGACGCGAGCGTGCTGGTGACGTCGGCCTTCGCGTGGGCGCCGCTGCCGTCCGACCAGCGGTTCGTCGAGGACCCGGCCGTGCGCATCGACGGCCTGCCGCCCCTGCTGGACCCTGGCGCGTCCGCCGAGGCGACGGTCACGGTCCACGCCCCGCAGGACTGGAACCCGGCAAATCGTGGACGTACGGGGCGGCTCGTCGTACGGTTCGTCGGTACGCAGGCATGACCGCCGCTGCGTGACCGCGAGCACGCGGTTGATGTCCTCGCGCACGACGCGAGCCCGAACGAGCACGAGGCATGAAGGCCACCGACCAGTCCGACGACGACCCCGTCGTGCGCTACGGGCAGACGCAGAGCGAGCTCGACGAGCTCGCCGAGCTCCGTCGCGCCGAGGTGGACCTCGACGACCCCGACCTCGAGGTGCTGGCCGTGCTCGACCTCGCGGTGAGCAGCTCGCGAGGTCCTGACGGCGCGCTCGTCGTCGCCGCGCTGACCGTGATCGCGAGCCAGGCGACCGCCGCGCTCACGCTGGCCCGCACCGCACGCGAGGTCCCCCACACACGCAGCGCGCACGAGACCGCGACGTGGCTGGACGCCGCGCTCGCCGCGAGCACCATCCCGCCCGGGTCGACGCCGTACGTCGAGTGGCTCACGCCGGCCGACCGCTGGGTCGCCGGGGAGGCCGAGTCGATCGCCGACCACTGCGGGTTCCTGCTCGACGAGCTCGTCAACGTCGAGCGGCACCTGGACCGGGTGCCCCCGCAGGACCGCGCGGCGCGCACGCGCGAGGCCGCGCAGGTGCGCGCGACGCTCGCCGAGGCGCGCGAGACGTGGCGTTCCGTCGCGGCGCACACCGCACCCGCGCCGTAACCCGGACGGCTCACCACGCGGCCGACCCGTCGAGCGCGCGGTCGAACGCCGACGCCCACGCGGTCGGCGTCGCGGGGATCCCGTCGAACCACGCGACGGGCGTCCCGAGGTCGAGCACCGCACCGGGCTCGGCCGTGTCGAACAGGCCGCGGACGGCGAGCGCGTCGAACGCGCCGACGTCGGCCAGCCACGCGCGCACGTCCGCGGTGCGGGTGCGCGCGTCCACCACGGCCCACGCCCGGTCCGGTGCGAACGCGCGCAGCAGGTCGCGGCCGGCGGCGCGCTCGTCGGGCGTGTCCGCGACGGCGAGCGCGACCACCCAGG
>JAEYUL010000145.1 GCA_023432565.1 Actinomycetes bacterium
CGGTGCAGGTGCCGCCGCGGGCGCCGAGGGAACGGTCGGTGCCGCCGCAGGGGCGGGGGCAGCGGGCGCCGTCTCGGCAGCGGGTGCGGGTGCGTCCACGGGCGCCGCGGCGGGGACGGGCGCGGGACCCGGTGCGGGTGGCGGAGCCTGTGCGGGAGCGGGAGGCGGCACGGGCGCCGACGGCGCGGGCGCCGGCGGGGGCCCGGCCGGGTTCGGGGGCACGGTGGCGTCGTCGGTCACGATCGGTGAACCTCGCTCTCCAGGTCGTCCAGGTACGCGGCCAGGCGAGCCAGGCCGGGGTCGTCGTGCGGTGGTGGTCCGTACAGCAGGTCGGCGACGGCATGCGCGTCGCGTCCGGTCGCGCGGGCGATCGCGTCGACGAGCGCCGCCGCGTCGGCCGATCTCGGCAGTCCGAGTCGAGCGGCGCAGCGTGCGGCGGCTGCCGCACGCAACGCCGCGGCGGCGTGGCCGTGCGCGCGAGCACGGCGGTAGAGGCGGCCCCGTCCGCGCGTCGTCTCGCCGGAGCGCACGACGACCGGCAGCGGCTCCACCACGAGCCGACCGAAGCGGCGCCCGCGCCACACGGCGGCGACGAGCGCCACGACGACCAGCATGCCGACGAGCGGGTCGATCCAGGGCGGCATGGTCGAGACGAGCGACTCCTCGTCGGAGGACGAACCGGTCCACGGGTCCTGCCAGGAGGGGATGTACCAGACCAGGTGGTCGTCCCGGCCCAGGACGCGCAGCACGAGCGCCGCGTTGCCGGCGGTCGCCAGCGAGCGGTTCGTGAGCGGCTCGGCACTGGACAGGACCGCGACCCGGCGGCCGTCGACCTGCGTCACGGCGTACGCGCCCGTGCCCTCCGGCTCGCCCGGGGCGGGGAAGCAGAACGTCGCGTCGGCGGGCCCGGACAGGGTGCCGCCCGCGACGATCGCACCCGCTGCGAGCGCGTCGGGGTCGTCGCACGAGGCGCTGCGCGGCGCATCGACCTCGTCCGTCCACCCCGCCTCGACACCCGCGATCACGGACGCCGCCCATGGCGCGTCCACGAGCACGAGATCGGACTGGAGGTCGGTCAGGGCCGAGACCTGGTCGTCCGTCAGGGCGGTGTCCCGCATGACGGCGACCGTGACACCCCGTGCGTCCGCGGCGAGCACGTCGGCGAACCGCTGCGTGTACTCGACGTCGACGCCGTGACGCTCCAGGATCTGCGCGACCGCGCGTGCCCCGACGCTCTGCGGGTTGTCAGGGGCCAGTGGCGTGGCCGACGTGCGGGGCTCGGGCAGGGCGGCGAGCAGACCGATCAGGACGAGCAGCGCGCCGATCGCGAGCGGGAACCGCGCGCGCCGCCAGCGCCGGGACGCCCGCGAGCGCGTCGTGGTGCCGTCGCCGACGATGCCGGGGGCCTGCGCGGCGGTGAGCGTCGTCATCGGGGCACCGCCGCGACGGGGCCACGTGGTCCGCTCGTGCCGGCAGCTGCCGGACGCGCGTCACCGATCGCGGCGGCCCAGGCTCGCAGGCGTGCGTCGTCGCTCTCCTCGGCGGTGCGTCCGCCGTACGCGACGTCGTCGAACAGGGCACCCGCGGCCGCCAGCTCAGCGGCGACTCCCGGCAGGCGGGCTCCGGCGTCCAGGGTCGCCTCGTGCGCGGTGCGGCCGGGGCGCTCGTCGAGCACGGCACGCTCCTCGAGGTCGCGCACCACCGAGCGGAACCGCTCGAGCACGGCGCTGTCCCAGTCGCCCGCACGTGCCGCCGCGTCGGCGGCCGCGCGCAGCTGGGCGGCCGTGCGCTCGTCGTCGTGCGCCAGGACGGCACGCGACGCGGACGCGCGTCCGCTGCGCACCGGGCCGGCGACCCACCACGCGATCAGCAGCGCGAGCGCGATCCCACCACCGACGACGAGCGCGATCATCGGCCCGTCGAGGTGCACGCTGTCCTGCACGTCGTTGAACTGCTGCTGCAACCACTCGAGGAGGCGCTGCAGCAGCGAGCGCTGGTCGGAGTACTCCGGCCGGGCCAGCTCCTCGAGCGCCCACCGTCGCGCGGTCTCGGCGTCGGGTGTCACGGGCGGCTCGGCGCCGGCGACCGCCCGCAGGGCGCCGTCGGCCGCACGGGCGACGAGTGCCGCTGGGGTCACGCGGCCTGCTCCGCGGCACGCTGCAGCTCGATGTCGAGCCCCTCACGACGCATGCGCGTGTCGATGTAGAGCAGGGCGACGACCGAGGACATGAACACGGTCGTGAGCGTGAGCGCCAGGATCTCGCCGACCGAGCTCGCCGCGATCGCGCCGACGCTCAGCGCGTCGGCGCCGGGCATGACGAACATGAGCACCAGGGTGACCGGGTACTGGATGATCTCGGCGGCGATCCTCACCAGCACGCTCGTCAGCAGGTAGATGCCGAACAGTCGCCAGAAGCTGCCGCGCGTCAGGCGCCACGCGCGCGCGACGGTCGGCCAGAACCGTCGCTCCTCGAGCATGAGGGCCGGCGGGACGAGCAGCGTGCGCACCGTGATCCACACGCCGCCGACCACGAGGCCGAGGACGGCGACGATCACGACGAGCGCGAACGCGCCCCAGCTCTCGGCGCGGGCGAGCAGGACGGCCACGCCGACGAGCGCCCCGACCGCCACCGTGGACGCCAGGCCGAGCAGGAACGTGAAGCCGATGACGTGCCAGACCCTGCTCGAGCGCAGCACCTCGGAGAGCGTGACCTTGCGTCCGATCACGGAACGGCTCACGGAGACGATGAGCAGCCCCGTCAGCGCGGTCGACGCGAGCGCCGAGACCGGCAGCGTGACCGCCTGGGCGAGCGTGGCGCCCAGGAGCGACGTCGAGTAGCCGTCGAAGCCGCTGTCGATCGACTGCGAGTCGGCCCAGCCGGTCACCTCGCCGGCGAGGATCCCGCCGATGTACCAGGTGAGGACCGCCTTGATCAGCACGGCGACCGCGATGACCATGAGCGAGAGCCCGAACATGACACTCGGGTTGGCGCGCACGGCGCGGAACGCGCCGTCGAGGATCTCGCCGAGGTTGAGCGGGCGCAGCGGGATGATCCCGGGCCGCGCCGCGGGCGGCTGCCACGCGGCTGGTCCGTAGCCCGGAGCCACGGGCCCGTAACCGGCAGGACCCTGGGCGTACGGCGGCTGCGGGTACGGCTGCGCAGGGCCGTAGCCCGGCTGCGGCCCGTACCCGGGCTGGCCGTACCCCGCCTGGCCGTACCCCGCCTGGCCGTACGGTGCCGGCTGTCCCTGCGGCGTCGGCGCCGGCGGCGTCGGCCGGTCCCACGAGCCAGCCGCGGGCGCCTGCCCGTCGGGCGCGGGCACAGGAGCTGCCCCCCACGAGCCGGGTGCGGCAGGCGGGGCGGCCTCCTGAGCGGGTGCCGCAGGCTGGTCCGGCTGGTCCGGCTGGTCCGGGCGAGCCGGGGGAGGAGGCGTGCCGGGGGCAGCCCACGTCGGGGTCTGGTCGGCGTCCTGCGGGCCCGTCATCGTGGCGTGGCTCCCTCACGTCCGTGCCGGGCACGTCCCGGTCCCTGGCGCGCGGCGGGGCCGAGCGCGCCCTCATCGTGCCACGGCGCACGTCGCCGCAGGACGGTTCCACCCGGACGCGCGCACAGGTTCGCCCGGAGCGCACGGCCGGCGATGCGACAATGCCGCCATGAAGGGACGCGTGCTGGTGGTCGACGACGACATCGCGCTTGCCGAGATGATCGGCATCGTGCTGCGGTCCGAGGGCTTCGACCCGGTGTTCTGCGAGGACGGCGACGAGGCGTTGGCGGTCTTCCGGCAGACCCAGCCCGACCTCGTCCTGCTCGACCTCATGCTGCCCGGCAAGGACGGCAACGAGGTGTGCCGCCTCATCCGTGCGGAGTCGGGCGTGCCGATCGTGATGCTGACGGCCAAGAGCGACACGGTCGACGTGGTGCTCGGCCTGGAGTCGGGCGCGGACGACTACATCTCCAAGCCGTTCAAGCCCAAGGAGCTCGTCGCCCGGGTCCGCGCACGCCTGCGCCGGACCGACGAGCCCGCGCCCGAGCACCTGAGCATCGGGGACGTCACGATCGACGTGCCCGGCCACCGCGTCGAGCGCGCCGGCCAACCGGTCTCCCTCACCCCGCTCGAGTTCGACCTGCTCGTCGCCCTGGCGCGCAAGCCGTGGCAGGTGTTCACGCGCGAGGTGCTGCTCGAGAAGGTGTGGGGCTACCGGCACGCTGCGGACACGCGCCTGGTCAACGTGCACGTGCAGCGCCTGCGCAGCAAGATCGAGAACGACCCGGAGCAGCCGGAGATCGTCGTGACCGTGCGGGGCGTCGGCTACAAGGCGGGCGTGACGCCTCCGTGACGTCGGTCGTACTCGTCGGGGGGTGCCTGCGGTGCCGCGACTGAAGGGGACCGGCCGGCTGCTGCGGGCGCGGGCGGCCCGGCGGCTGCGTCGCTGGGCCCACGCGTGGCGCTCCTCCCTGCAGGTCCGCGTCATCACCTCGACCCTCGCGATGGGGCTCGTCGCCCTGGGGGCGATCGGGCTCTACGTCGGCGAGCTCATGAAGGAAGGGCTGTTCACCGGGCGCGTCGAGCAGCTGCTCGCGGAGAGCGCGCGGGGGACGAGCCAGGCCCAGAAGACGTTCGACTCCTCGAACGCGCAGACGGCCTCGGACGTCCAGCGCCTGCTGCAGGACGTGGCGACCGCGCAGGGTTCCGGCGGTGCCGGCGAGCGTGAGGTCTTCCTGCTCCGCGCCCCGGGTGAGTCCTCGGCGGACTCGGTCGGCAACGCCGCCTCGGCGCGCGGCCTGATCCCGCTCGTCACCCCCGAGCTGCAGCGCGCGACCGCCGAGGGCGGGCAGCACTGGCAGTCGGTGGCCTGGGAGGTCGACGGCCGGGTCGAGCCCGCGGTCATGATCGGGCAGGACGTGGACGTCCCGTTCGCGGGCACCTACCAGCTCTTCTTCCTCTACAGCCTGCAGGCCGAGCAGGAACGGCTGGACTTCCTGCTGAGCACGCTCGCCGCCGCGGCCGCCGCGCTCGTCGTCCTGCTCGGCGGCATGACCTGGCTGGTGACGCGCCAAGCCGTGCGGCCCGTGCGGCGCGCGGCCGAGGTGGCTGAGCGGTTGGCCGACGGGCACCTCGCCGAACGCATGCCCGTGCACGGCGAGGACGAGATGGCGACGCTCGCGAGCTCGTTCAACGAGATGGCAGCGAGCCTGCAGGACCAGATCCGCCGGATGGAGGAGCTGTCCGCACTGCAGCGTCGGTTCGTCTCCGACGTGTCGCACGAGCTGCGCACGCCGCTGACGACGATCCGGATGGCCGGCGAGGTGATCCACGCGTCGCGTGACGACTTCGACCCGGCGGTCAAGCGCTCGGCGGAGCTCCTCGCCACGCAGCTCGACCGGTTCGAGGACCTGCTGGCCGACCTGCTCGAGATCAGCCGGTTCGACGCCGGCGCGGCGGTTCTCGACGCCGACTCACGCGATGTGCGCGACGTGGTGCTGGCGGCCGTCGAGCACACGTTCCCGCTCGCGGCCCGCCGCGGTTCGTGGCTCAGCGTGGACCTCTCGCAGACCGAGTGCGTCGCGGACATCGACCCACGGCGCGTCGAGCGCGTCCTGCGCAACCTGCTCGTCAACGCGGTCGAGCACGCCGAGGGGAGCGCGGTCGAGATCACGGTCGGGGCGGACCGCTACGCGGTCGCGGTCACCGTGCGCGACCACGGCGTCGGCATGACCGCCGACGAGGCGCTGCACGTCTTCGACCGCTTCTGGCGCGCCGACCCCGCGCGTGCGCGCACCACCGGCGGGACCGGGCTCGGGCTGGCGATCGCCCTCGAGGACGCCCACCTGCACGGCGGCTGGCTCGAGGCGTGGGGCAGGCCGGGCCGGGGCGCGTGCTTCCGGCTGACGCTGCCGCGCCGTGCCGGCATCCGGCTCACCGACTCCCCGCTCCCGCTCGTCCCGGACGAGCCGCCGGCGCCGGACCCTGTGACGCAGGTCGTCGCACGGCCGCGCACCGACCCGGCCGCCCTGCCCGACCTGGTCGACGACCACCCCGACCCGACCCCGCAGCGACAGGAGGTCCGATGAGCACCCGCCGCGCCGGCATCCGCCCGGCGGCCCACCATCGCCGCACGCGCGCCCTCGTGGCCGCGCTGGTCGCGATGCTCACGCTCGGCGCGTGCACGTCGATCCCCACGTCGGGTCCCGTGCGCGAGGGCGACGGGACCGTGGTCGAGAACGGCGACATCGACCTGCTCGCAGAGGGCCCTCGGCCCGGCGCCACGCCCCAGCAGATCGTCGAGGGCTTCCAGCTCGCCGGGGCGGCCGGCTTCGACAGCGAGTTCGCGACCGCCCGCGAGTTCCTCACCGGCCCCGTCAAGAGCTCGTGGGAGCCGCTCACCGAGGTGCTCGTCGCCGGCGGTCCGGTCGAGATCTCGACCGCGTCGCGTGCGGTCACTGCGACCGTGCCCCTCGGGGCGCGCGTGGACGAGGTCGGGCGCTACACCGAGGCGCCGCGGGGCGCGGACACCGCCGTCACCTACGAGCTCGTGCGCGACAGCACGGGCGAGTGGCGGATCTCGCAGGCGCAGGACGGGCTCGTCCTGAGCGCGGCCGCGTTCGACAAGCAGTTCCGCTCGTCGCCGTTGTACTTCCTGTCCGCGGACGGCTCGTCCCTCGTCCCCGACATCCGCTGGTTCCCGGCTCACAACCTGCAGACGTGGGTGGCCCGCGCACTGCTCGCCGGTCCGTCGCCCTGGCTGCGTGACGCGGTCACGACCGCGATCCCCGAGGGGGTGGAGCTGCAGGCGGGGACCGTCGTCATCGACGGCTCCGGCTCGGCGCTCGTGCCGCTCGACCCCGCCAACACGCTGCTCAAGGCCGACACGGCGGCCGTCGTCGCGCAGTTCGAGGCCTCGCTCGTGCAGGTCGCGGGCGTGCGCCAGGTCAAGGTCACCGCGGGTGCGGTGCCGCTCGTCGAGAAGCAGGAGCTCTCGCGCGGAGGCCTGCCCGACGGTCCCGTCGAGATGATCCAGGACGACCGGCTCGTCGCGCTCGGCCAGGACGGCCTGGCTCCCGTGGACGGCCTGGCACCCCTGCCCGAGGGCGCGCGCTCGCCCGCACGCGACGAGAAGGGCACGGTGCGCGTCATGCTCGACGCGACCGGCGCGCTCGTCACCGTGCCCCGTGACGACGACGAGTCGCGCGTGCTGGTGCCCGGCAACGGCCTGGTCGCGCCGTCGGTCGACCGGCTCGGCTGGGTGTGGACGGCGCGCGCCGGCGAGGGCGTGATCGCCGTCAAGGACGGCACCGACGCCATCGTGGTGCCCGCGGAGTGGCTCGAGGGCCGCACCGTCGTCGCGGTGCGGATGGCGCGCGACGCGACGCGGCTGGCCGTGGTGTCGCGGGGGGCCGACGGAGTGTGGGTCAACGTGTTCCCGGTGGTGCGTGACGCGCAGGACACGCCGCAGAAGCTGGGCGAGCCGGTGCGCGTCGGCGCGGTCCTGGAGGACGCGACCGAGGTGGTGTGGCTCGAGGAGTCCGTGCTCGGCGTGGTCGGGCGCGGCAGCGGCGAGCCGTCGCTGGTGCACCGGGTGCCCGTGTTCGGCGCCACGACGTCGGAGGCCGAGCTGCCGGACATCGCCGGGCTCGCGGGTGGACGCGTGGTGTACGTCGCGACGACGGACGGTGTGCTGCACAAGCTCGTCGGCACGGCGTGGACCACCGTCGCCGACGTCGAGGGCGTGCGCGACCCGAGCTACCCGGGCTGACGCGGGCCGGTTCCCGTCGGGTCGGGCGGCCGGTCGCACGCCGGGCGTCGGCCCTCAGGCGTCGGCGCCGTCGGTGCGTCGTGGCTGCTGGTGACTGAGGTCGACGAACCGCGCGGTCGGCTCCGAGACGAACCATGACGGCTCGTCGTCGTCCGTGCGAGGCACGTCCTGCGTGCGCGGACCGGCCAGGATGGGCTGGGTGTCGCCCGGCGCGTACGCCTCGTCGTCCGCGGCCGGCGCGGGTGTCCCGGAGCTCGTCGGGACGAGTGCCGGGGGGACGGCCGGTGGCCGCGCCGGTGATGGCGCCTCGTCGTGCCCGTGCTCGTACTCGTACTCGTGCTCGTGCGCGTGCGCGGCGTCGAGCGGTTCGGGGGAGGAGGGCCACCCAGCGCGTCCGGGGCGGCCCGTGCCCGGCCTGCCGTCCGGCGGCTCCTGGCCAGGGGTGAAGATCAGGGCGCACAGGTCGCGGTACGTCGCGTCCGGCCGGGCGACCCAGTTGATCTGGCGCAGCGCCTGGTCCTGGCCCGCGGACTCCAGGAGGAACTGCCCGTAGCCGAGCAGCTGCCCGAGGACGGAGCGCGAGTACCGCATGTCCGTGACCTTCATCAGGGGCATCATCCCGATCTGGTGCGTGACGAGCCCCGTGAGCAGGAGCATGCGCTTGTCGGTGGCGACGAACCACTCGACGCGCCACACGAGCAGCGCCCAGCCGAGCCGGGCGAGCGCCGCGAGCCACAGCCACCACACCAGGAGGGAGGACTCCCCGAGCGCCGGCTGCAGGGCGAACGAGAGCCACCCGCACAGCGCGAGCACGGCGAGCGCGGTCAGCGCGGGCTCGAGGAGCTTGGCCCAGTGCCACCGCGCGGCGAGCACGACCCGTTCGCCGGGCAGCACGTACCGGCGCAGCAGTCGGTGCGTCATGACGATGCGCGTCGCCTCGTCCGTCGTCACCTCACCCTCCCGTCCGCACGTGGCCGGCGCGTGCGTGTCGTCCCGCGGTCAGGACGCCAGGTTGCTGAAGAACTGGGCGAACCCCGCGAACGCGGCGTAGACGAAGTCCCAGGCGGAACGCGCGACGTCGGCGGCCTTGCCGGGGTTGCGGACCACCGCGTACAGGAGGAAGACCACTCCGATCCAGATCAGGATGCTCTTCGCTCTCGGCGGCATGCTCGGTCCTCCGGGTCGTCTCGTCGTCGCGTGGTCAGATGGTGCTGGTCACCTGCCGCCGCCGCCGTCCAGCCGATACCGGCGTGCCGCGGCGCAGCCCCCCGGTCGGCGCACACAGTACAGAACGGGACGAGTCGCCCACACGCGACACGTCGCCCGTGGGCCGGCTCCTCGTCACGGGTGGCCGTCTGCCGCTGGTCCCCGGCCGTCCACAGCCCCCGTGCGCCCCGCGCTCCGGTCGCGCGCACAGGGGCAGGATCGCGGCGTGCCTCCCGACCGTGCGGCCACCCCACCGGTGTCCCGGTGCGCCCCGGGCAGCCGGGCCGCGGCGGGCCTGCGCGCGGCGTGCCGCGACCTGGCCGGCCTGCTGCTGCCGGTGCAGTGCGCCGGCTGCGGCGTGGACGACGACCCCTGGTGCCCGGCGTGCCGTGCGCCGTTCGACGTCGACCCGTGGCGCTGCGAGGACCGGGCCGGCCGTCTCGACCTCCTCGACGCCCCGGCATTTCCCGTGCGCACCCTGGCCGACTGCGTCGGTCCCGCTCGGGCGGCCGTGATCGCCTGGAAGGACCGCGGCCGACGCGACCTCACCGCGGACCTCGTGCGTCACGCGCACCGCCTGGGCGTGGCGCTCGCGGCAGACCTGCCGCAGCTGCCCGTCGGCGCGGGCGTGCTGGTCGTCCCCGCGCCGTCGGCGCCCGGCGCCCGGCGGCGGCGAGGCTTCGCG
>JAEYUL010000184.1 GCA_023432565.1 Actinomycetes bacterium
TCTTGATGCTCTCGGCGTCCGCTACCGACGAACCGCCGTACTTCTGCACGACAAGTGCCACGTGCCTGCTCCATCTGTCGCCGGTCGCCGTCTGTCTCAACGGCCCGCCGGGTCCTGTGTGGTCGCAGGGATCGTAGTCACGTCCGCGCTGCGGACGCCAGGGGTTTCAGCATGCGAGCGCGCCCGAGCGCCGCGCCGCCGCGCTCAGGACGAGCGAGCGCGCACGCGGACGCCCAGCAGGTACAGCTCGCAGCCGAGGCACAGCCCGAAGACCGCGTTCAGGAACGCCGCGACCAGCGCGAACGCCGCCGCCACCGGCACCGCCCACGCGAGCCCGACGAGCCCGCCGACGACGCCGAGCCCGGTGATCACGAGGCCGACGAGCTGCGCGAACGTCGGAGGCCGAGGGTCCTCGAGCTCGCTCGGCGCGGCGATGCGGGGACGCACGACCGTGCGGAACAGCCAGCCCTGCCAGGTCGCCGACGGCCCACCGACCGCCCCGAGGGCGAAGCTCGCGGCGATCACGGCGAGCAGGACCGTCGCCGCCGATCCGCTCGGCAGCAGCACGGCGACGAGCAGCACGCCGTTGACGCCGGCACCGAACCGCGGCCCACGCGGGTCGATGCCCGTCGGTGCGGTGCGGTCGGCGGCGACCTGGGTCTCGGGGACGGTCATGGGGAGCTCCTTCAAGGTGGGGGGGGGGAAGGGTGCTGCGCGTCGGGGGGCAGCGGGGGACCGAGGCGGCGGCGGGGACGCACCGCGGGGCGGGTCGGCGCGACGAGCGCGCGAGGGCTCAGCGAGCCGGCGCCACGTCCGGACAGGACTCCAGCGCGGTGAGCGCCTGGCGGCGGTCCGTACCGCCGGACATCCGGCCGACGACCGTGCCGTCGTGAGCGAGCACGAGGGTCGTCGGCGTGCGCATCACGGAGAACCGCCGCACCAAATCCAGGTGCTCCGCGGCGTCCAGCTCGACGTGCACGACCCCGGGGTGCTCGGCCGCGACCGCCATGAGCACCCGGCGGGTGCTGGCGCACGCCGAGCACACCTCGGCGGAGAGCTGCACGAACGTCGCGCGCGCACCCCGCTGGACGCCCAGCTCCTCGCTCGTCAGGACCGCGTCGCCGGACGTGGCCGCGGCAACGGCGTCGTGACCAGGGCTGGGAGCCGCTGGCGCGGCCGGTGCGTGCGTCGCCGCACGGAAGCGCCCGTTGCGCACCTGCCACCAGCGGCCGAGGGCAGCGGCGACGAGCAGGAGCGCGCTCACGAGCACGATCTTCGTCATCACACCCTCCTGGTCTCCCGGCAGGACACGTTAACCCGAGCGATGTGGTGCGGGTAACCGGCGTCTCACGTCCTGCGTCGGGAAGGCATCCTGCGCCTGGAGCGCGACGTCGTGCTGCCCTACTCGAACTGACGGTCCAGCTTGAGCAGCGTGAGGACCGGCCTGTTGACGTGCCTCGGAACGTGAACCAGGCACATGATCGCGAGCACGACACCGGCCACCAGGGCGACGAGGCCGAGGTCGACCGCCAGCAGCCACGGGCGACCGGAGTACTGCACGACTGCCGCCGCGACCGCGAGCACCGCGGCGGGCGTGACTGCCCGAACGACCATGCTCGCCAGCCGGATCCGGTAGACGCGCCTCACGCGTGCGGCGGTGTAGCCGATGTGGCGCAGGATCCCCATGTCGCGGTGCGCGAGCGTGAGGTACGACTGCAGGTTCGTGAAGGTCAGGACCAAGCACAGCGCGAAGGCGGCGGCCATCAGGCCCACGCCCGTGGTGATCCCGCCCGAGATCGTCCCCGCGAGGTCGTCGAACGCGCGCAGCGTGTACGACGTGCTGTAGCCGGCCTGCTCGAGGGCACGCCCCACCCGGTCGACGTCGCTCAGGTCGTCCACGTGCACGTAGACAGCGGCGACCGCCTCGAACCCGTAGGCGTTCGTGCCCTCGTCGTGCTCCTGACGGAAGGTCTGCCAGTCGACCCCGTCACCGACGATCGCGACGAGCCGGGCGAACGTCGCCTCGTTGACGAACAGCCTTGCAGGGTCGAGCGTCTCGAAGACCGCCACGGGCGCGTCCGACGCGAGGGGTTCGATGTCGAGCCGGACCGTCTCGAGCCGGTCGCTCGACATGCCGCCGTCCTCGGCCTGCACGACGGGCACCTCCAGCTGGGCTCGCGCCAGAGCCTGGCTGCCGCCCGCCGCCACCCCGTCCGGCAGCGACTGCCGGGCCAGGAGCGTGGCGCCACCTGCGCCGAGCCCGTCGACGAAGTACGTCATCCCGTCCGACGCCGTCAGGCCGAACGGGATCCGATACCGCCCGACCGCGTGCGTGCCGCCCTTCGCGGCCGCGTCTGCCACCTGGGCGACGCGATCGACATCCGCGAAGCGCAGTGCACCCGTGCCGGTCGCGGCCTGCCCCGTGCGGAACGTCGCCTCCACGTAGTGCACGTTCGCGTTCGCGGTGACGTTGTCGACGACCGATCCGTACTGCTGCTGCAGCTGTGTCAGCATCGCCACGACGAGCACGAGTGTGCCTGCCAGCGCGAACGTCGCATACCGCAGGTGCTTGGACGCGCGACCGGTCACGAGGCGCGAGACTGCGCGGTCGTCGATCGAGTCGTCGACGGTCACGGGGGCCTCAGGCACGGCTCAGCTCTCCGCTCTCGAGCACGAGTCGCTCGACGTCGCCTATCTCGTCCGCGAGGCGCTCGTCGTGGCTCACGATCACGCAGGTGACCTGAGCGAACACCTCCGCGAGGAGCTGGGCCACCTCGCCGCGGGTCTGGGGGTCGAGTGACGCCGTCGGCTCGTCGAGGAGCACGAGCCCTGGTGAGCCCGCCAGCACGGTGGCCAGCTGCACCCGCTGTCGTTCTCCGCCCGAGAGCACCGAGACGCGCTCGTCGCCGCGCCGAGCCATGCCCACCGCCTCCAGGCAGCGACGGACCGCGCCTGCGACCTCGTCCCGCGACGAGTGGACGGCTGCCCGCAGCAGGACGTTCTCCCAGGCTGTGAGGCCCGAGAAGAGGATGTCGTCCTGGAACAGGTAGCCCACCGGCCCCGTGACGCGGGCAGCCCCCTCGTCCGGCTCAAGGTATCCAGCGAGGAGGTTGAGCAGGGTGGTCTTGCCGGCCCCGCTGCGGCCGGACACGACATACGTGACGCCCGCGGTGAACTCGAACGTCACACGGTCGAGAACCGGGACGGCCCCCCAGCGCTTCGTCACGGCGTCGAGTGCGGCACCGGGAGCGCCAGCCGAGTCGTGCCGGACGTCCGGCACAGCGTTCGCCGTCACGCGTCCCCCTGGGCGAGGTCGATCTCCTGCACCCCGTGCCGCGTGTACGCGACCAGGGTCTCACCGTCGAGCGAGAAGCCGACGACGCTCGCGGCCCGCCCGAGCTCCGTGCCCGTCGTCGCGTCCGACACCGAGAGCACGAGGTCGGCGCCCTCGGTCGTGATCTTCGCCAGCACGGCAGGCTCGTCGTGGAACCAGCACAGGCTCGCGCAGCGGTAGTCACGAGGGCCGCCGACGATGGTCGTGCCGTCCGAGACGAGCAGCTGGCCGTCGAGTGCATACAGCTCACCCGACGCGAGTCCGCTGCGCTCCCGCACCGGCGACGCGTCCGGGTCGTCGGCCGGCAGGCTGAAGACCGCGTGCTCGTCCTTCGCCGCGTCGTACACGGAGTAGTAGAGCGTGGTACCGACCAGGACGCCCTTGTCGACGAGCCCGTCCTGCCCGGCGAACGTCGCGTACGTCTGCCAGGACCCGTCCGCCTCGAGCCGGACGATCCGCCGGCCGGACTCGACCCCCGGCGCGCTGTACGAGTACACGACGAAGAATGCACGGATGCCGTCCGTCGCGAGAGGAAAGACCGCCTCGTCGCTCCCGACCGTGGCGATCTCGCGCACACTCGTGCTGCTGACCTCGAGCACCTTGAAGCCCAGGTCGGCGGAGCTCCCCGCCGTGTAGAGCGCGCTGGGCGTGCCGAAGGCGTAGTAGAAGAAGTCATCCCCGCTGCTCATGGCGACGACCTGGCCGTTCTGCGGGTCGTACGCCGTGAGCTGCTGCTCCCACGGTGCGTACACGTAGATCTCCGCACCGGTGCGGGGCGGCACCACGACGGCTGCCGAGGCAGCCTGTTGATCCGGCGCGCACGAGGCGACGAGCGCGACGCTGATGAGAACCGCGCACAGAGCGCGCACCCTCGTGGAACACGACATCCAGCTGACTCCCCCTGGTGCGCCGCCCGAGGCGCTTTCCGCGCCTCGGGCGGCGTTCTGATGGTCAGGCCCACACGCGACGCGCGGCCGTCAGACCGACGCGGTCGCCTCCTTGGGCTGTGCGTAGCCCTTGGTGTACACGCGCGCGACGTTCTTGCCCCAGATGGAGCCCGACTGGTAGTACTTCGACGGCGCTGCGACAGCGGTCGACCGCCAGCTCGACGACTTCGACCCGTTCGTGTTCGTCCAGTACGCCGTCACGTCCCCACACGTCCAGCTCGAACCCGAGCCGACCGTGAAGCCGTCGGCCGAGACGCCGATCGTGAACGACGAGCTGTTCTGCATGCAGGCACCGAGCGTCCATTTCGTCCGGATGGACGTCACCGTCTGGCTGCCGCTGTACACCGCGGAGACCTGGTAGTCCCAGCGGTACGTGTTCCCGCTCGACGACGTCGAGCCACGCCAGATGTTCGACGTGATGGTGCCCCCACCGGGGACACTCTCCACGGTGTCGTCACTCACCGCCTGCGCCGACAAGGCCGACCCGAGCACGAGCCCGAGCGACACGACGCCGATACCGACCAACCTCTTCACTCTCACGATTCTCCGATCCCATTCACGATGACCCGGAACTCCCCCTGCGCGCGAGCAGTGACCGCCTACCTGGGCGATCGGCCCGTGGATCGGCGTGCCGTCCGTGACACTAGGGCCGCATGGGCTCGACGCGCAGGCGTTCGGGGGTCAGATCTGCGACACGCCGCGCAGCAGCGCACGACACGCCCAGCCCCGTGTCCACCTGGGGTCTGTGCTCCCCCGGGACATGTCCGCCCGCGGGACGACTCCGCGGCGAGCGCCGCGCGTCTAGCGTCGGCACCATGACGGACTCCACCGCGGCTCCGCCGCCAACCGCTTCGGCACCACCGCTTCCACCGGGGATCGTCGTGCGTGAGCTGCGGCGATCGTTCGGGTCGGTGCGCGCGCTCGACGGGGTGACCATGCAGGCACGCGCCGGCGCCGTCACCGCGCTCGTCGGGCCGAACGGCTCCGGCAAGACCACGCTGCTGCTGGTGCTCGCGGGGCTGCTGGTGCCCGACTCGGGCGAGGTCCGGGTCGCGGGGTTCGACCCGGTGACGCGCGGACCGGACGCGCGCGCCCGCACCGGATGGATGCCGGACGCGTTCGGCACGTGGGACTCGCTGACCGCGCGCGAGGTGCTGCAGACGTTCGCCGCCGCGTACCGGATCGATGCGGCGCACGCACGCAGCCGGGCCACCGAGCTCCTCGCGACCGTGCACCTGTCCGAGTACGCCGACCGTCCGGCCTCCGTGCTCTCGCGCGGCCAGAAGCAACGGCTGGGCCTGGCCCGCGCGCTCGTCCACGACCCGCAGGTGCTGCTGCTCGACGAGCCCGCCTCGGGCCTGGACCCGCGCTCGCGCGTCGACCTGCGGATCCTGCTGCGGCGCCTGGCCGACGAGGGCCGCACGATCCTCGTCTCGAGCCACATCCTGTCCGAGCTCGAGGAGATGTCCGACGACGTCGTGTTCGTCTCGCGCGGGCGCACCGCGGGGGCGAGCGAGGTCGCCGGTGGGGCGCTCGGCGCGACCGACCGCTCCACGTGGCACCTGCGAGCGCTGTCGTACGCAGCGCTGACCGCCTGGCTCACATCCGTGGGGGCCACCTGGCAGCCGGACGACGAGCAGGACCCGCACACCCCGCCGCGTGAGCAGCCCGGCGGGGTGCTGCTGACGATCGACGGCGACGAGGGCGCCGCGCGCCTGGTGCGCGACGCGGTGACCGCGGGCGTCCCGCTGGTCTCGCTGGCCCCCGCGTCCGGTGCGCTGGAGCGCGCCTACCTGGCACTCGAGGAGGAGCGGCGATGACGCAGACGATCGAGGTCCCCGCCCCCGAGGGTGCGAGCGCGCCGCCCGCGGCGAAGGTCCGGGGCCGGTGGGCGTTGAGCTGGCACGGCGTGCGCACGGTCGCCGCGCTCGAGCTGCGGCAGCGTGTGCGCTCGACGCGATGGGTCGTCGCGCTCGTCGTGTGGACCGTCGTGGTCGGGGCCATCACGCTCCTGCTGTTCGGCGCGACCACCCAGCTGTTCGACTACGACGACGTGGACGCCGGCCGCAGCCAGAGCGGCCCGCTGCTGTTCGCGGCGGTGACGTTCCTGGTGCTCGGCCTCGGGCTGCTCGTCACGCCGACGCTCAGCTCCACCTCCGTCAACGGCGACCGCAACGCCGGCACGCTCGCGACCCTGCAGGTCACGCTCCTGTCGCCCGCGGAGATCGCGCTCGGCAAGCTGCTCGCTGCCTGGGCGGCCGCGTGCGCGTTCCTCGTCCTGAGCGTGCCGTTCCTGGCGATGGCGACCGCCGCCGGGCCCACGCCGTGGTGGTCGCTCCTGCGCGTCGTGCTGATCATCGCGGTGCTGCTGGTCGCCGTGTGCGCGATCGGGCTGGGGATGTCGGCGCTCGTGTCGCGCACCGCGGGCTCGACGGTGCTCACGTTCATCGTCGTCGCGGCCGTCACGTTCATCTCGCCGCTCCTGTTCGGGCTCACCTACAACGCGGTGACCTCGAAGGAGCAGGTGCGCGTCTACGGCATGCCCGCCGAGTGGCACACCGGCGAGCCCGAGTGCGTGTGGACCGAGGAGGAGCGCCCGGTCGCGCACACCGAGCTCACGTGGTGGCTGCTCGCCGTGAACCCGTTCGTCGTCGTCGCCGACGGCGCCGCGACGAGCGACGCCGACCGCACGGGCACCGACCCCCTCGGTTCGCTGCGTGAGGTGGTGCGGCAGGTGCGCGTCGGTGCCGAAGGTCAGGTCGACGAGTGCTGGTCGGACACCTCGGAGTTCGAGGCGGCCCGCAGCGACGCCCCGGTGTGGCCGTGGGGTCTGGGCTTCAACGTGCTGCTGGGTGCGGCCGGGTACGTCGTGGCGGTCCGGCGGCTGTCGATCCCGCAGCGCACGCTCCCGCGCGGTACACGCGTCGCGTGAGGTCCTGACGCCCTGCGGTCGTCGGCCCCCTGGGGCTCACGGCTGCAGGGCGTCGTACTCCGCCTCGGTCGCGACGTCGTCGTCCACGTCGAGCCGCAGGTGCGCGAGGATCACCTGGAGCGTGCGCAGCGTGCTGGACGCGCGCTCACCCCAGTCGGACAGGTACGAGAACTGCCACCACCACAGGGCCTCGAGCACACCGTCCTGCTCGTGGTGCCGCAGACCCTGGGCCAACGCGCCGGCGATCGCGACGAGGTCGCCCGAGACCGTCGCCGGCCCGACCTCCGCTCCGAGGAGCGGGTCGATGACCTCGGCGTACTCGTCGATGCCCTCGAACGCGTTCGCGAGACCCGCACGCAACGGGTCGACGTCCGGGTCCGGGCCGACGTCCGGCTCGAAGCGCTCCGGGGGCACCACGTCCCTGATCGCGCCCAGGCGCGCACCCTCGGCGAGGAGGTCGGAGACCGCGAGCAGCAGCAGCGGCAACGCCGCCTCCGGGTTCGCCCCGGCCGCGACCTCCGTGACGGTGGTCAGGTAGGCGCGGGACTGCCCCGCCATCGACTCGGCGAGCGCGCTCAGGTCGTCGTCGGGCGGGCGGACTGCCGGGTTGCGTGCCATGGCACCATCGTCCGCGACCTGTGACCTCATGTCACCCACGACCCGCCAGCGGACCACGAGAACACAGCTCGCGAGCCCGACGAGCCGGTACGGGCAGGACCGACCCTGCCTCCGCGTACGCCGCCCGCTGAGGCGGACGCGCGTGGTGCGGGTCAGGCGGACAGGCGGCGTCGGCCCTCGAACGCGCGGCCCAGCGTGACCTCGTCGGCGTACTCCAGGTCGCCGCCCACGGGCAGACCCGACGCGAGCCGACTGACCGTCAGGCCCATCGGCAGCAGGAGCCGCGCGAGGTAGGTAGCCGTGGCCTCCCCCTCGACGTTCGGGTCGGTGGCGAGGATGACCTCGGTGACCGTCCCGTCGGCGAGGCGTCGCATGAGCTGGGTGATGCGCAGGTCGTCGGGTCCGACGCCCGCGATCGGGTTGATCGCGCCGCCGAGCACGTGGTACCTGCCGCGGAACTCGCGGGTGCGCTCGATCGCGACGACGTCCTTGGCCTCCTCGACCACGCAGATCGTGGAGGGCAACCGCCGCGGGTCACGGCAGATCCGGCACTCCTCTTCCTGCGCGACGTTGCCGCACGTCTCGCAGAACCGCACGCGTGCCTTGACCTCGATCAGCGCGTCGGCCAGGCGCCGCACGTCAGCCGGGTCCGCCGACAGCAGGTGGAAGGCGATGCGCTGAGCGCTCTTGGGACCGACGCCGGGCAGCCGCCCGAGCTCGTCGATCAGGTCCTGGACCGCGCCCTCGTACACGCTCTCAGCCTACGTGCCCGCACCCTCACTCCCGGGCCGCGCGCGCCGGTCGCCCGTCACGCCCTGCGGGGTGTGGTGCCCGGCGCGCGCCGGGCACCAGCCGACTCCTGTGCCCGGACGGGTCCAACGGCGACCCGCGGCCAGGTGGTCGCGGGTGGCCGCGGGTGGTCGCGGGTGGTCCCGGGTAGACGCTAGCGACCGTCGTCGACCTGCTCGTCGATCACCGTGCCGCCGAGGATCTGCGCGACGAGCGGCGCGCCGACGAGTCCCGACGAGGCCATGTCCGGGTCGTCGGGGGAGGCGTCGAGGTACGGGTCGGCGGGCGCTGCGGGAGCCGCAGACCGGGGTGCGGGTGCGTGGCGTCGCGGAGCGTTGGCGGCCAGCCGCTGAGCGCGCGCGACGGCCGACTCGGCCGCGGCGCTGCGCTCACGTGCCGGCGGCGTCGACGCTGCGGGGCGCTCGTCCGCCGGGCGAGCCGTGGGGCGGGCGGCGGGCCGACCGGTCGGCGGCAGGTCCCACGAAGCCGCTGCGTCCTCGGGCGAGATCACGCCGGGGACCGGGTGGGGTCGCGGTGCCGGTTCCGGGGCCGCTGGGGGGTCTGCTGGGGGGTTCGGCGCTGCGGGAGCACGCGTCTCGGGTTCGGGAGGCGACGAGGCCCACGGGTCGTCGGGCTCCTCGGGCGGCTCCCAGTCGGAGAGCACGGGCGACGACACCTGCGCGGCGGGCGCGGCGGCGGCCACGGTCGGCGCCGAGGTGCTCGCGGCATGACCGGCGTCGGCAGGCGCGAGATCGGCCGACGCGACGCCGGCCGGCGCGACGCCGGGCGG
>JAEYUL010000185.1 GCA_023432565.1 Actinomycetes bacterium
CGCCCGCGTCGACCGCGGCCCGAGCGCGCAGGTCCGCGGCCCGCAGCGCGGCGAGGCGGACCGGGACGTGGCCCGCGACCGTCAGCGGGCCGGCGTCGTCGAGCAGGGCGAGGGACTCGGCGTTCACGTCGGCACGTGCCTGCGCACCCCGCTGCTCGGTCGCGCGTGCGGCGCGGCCGGCGAGCCAGGGGGCCACGACACCGGCCAGGACCAGGCAGCCCAGGAGGGCGAGGCCGGCGGGCGGGAAGATGAGCATCATGGCGCCGCTGGTCGCTGCGCCGAGGGTGGCCGCCACGCACGCGGGCAGCAGACCTCGCACGACGAGGTCACCGACGTCGTCCACGTCCGCACCGACCCGTGCGAGCAGGTCGCCGCGGCGCACGCCCAGCACCGCGCCGGCGCGGCCCTCGGCGAGGCGCTCGTACAGCGTGGTCCGCAGGCGGGTCATCCCGGACAGGGCGAGGTCGTGCGAGACGAGCCGCTCGAGGTAGCGCAGCACACCGCGACCGATGCCGAACGCGCGTACCCCGACCGTCGCGACGGACAGGGTGAGCACCGGGGGCATCTGCGACGCGCGAGCGATGAGCCAGGCGGACACGGCGGCCAGCGCGACCGCGCACCCGAGCCCGAGCGTGCCCAGCAGGACCGCGAGGGCGAACCGCGGGCGGCTGACCTCGAGCAGGCCGACGGCCCGGCGCAGCGTGCCCCGCCCCGCGGCCGCGTGCAGGTCGCGTGCCTCGCGCGGGGCGCGCCGGTCGACGCGGGACCCGTGCGCGCTCATCGCTGCTCCGCCGCGAGGTGGGCCGCGTCGAGCGTGACCACGTCGTCCGCGCACGCGAGCAGCGCGGGCCGGTGCGCGACCAGCAGGACTGCCCGGCCTGCGTCGCGCAGCGCCTCGACCGTGCTCAGCACGACGCGCTCCGAGGCGTCGTCGAGGTGGGCGGTCGGCTCGTCGAGCACGACGAGCGGCGCGGGGTCGACGAGCGCGCGGGTCAGAGCGACGCGCTGGGCCTGCCCGACGGACAGTCCGTGACCGCCGCGGCCGACCGCCGTCGACCAGCCGTCGGCCAGGTCAGCGACCACGGCGTCCAGGCCGGTGACCGCCGCAGCCCTCGCGCGCTGGGCGTCGTCGCCGCCCACGACGTCGGCGAGCGTCCCGGGCTCCAGCACGGGGCGCTGCGGGAGCCAGGAGACCTGGCGCCAGAACGTCGCCAGGTCGACCGTCTCGGGCTCGTCCGCCGCGGCGACGACGCCGTCGCCCACGAGCACCCGGCCGGTGTCCGGCGTGAGCAGCCCGAGCAGCACCTCGACGGCGGTCGACTTGCCCGACCCCGGCGGGCCGGCGAGCGCGGTGACGCGACCGGGGACGACCTCGAACGACAGGTCGCGTGGCGTGTCGCCGCGGGCCGTGCGCACGCTCACGCCCTCGACGCGGACCGGCGTCCGGCTCAGGTCGGCGCACGGCGCGGCGCCCGAACGGTCGGGAGAGGGCTCGTCGAGGATCGCGAACGTGGCCTGCGCCGCGGCGACCCCGTCGGTCGAGGCGTGGAACTGGGCGCCCACCGCCCGCAGCGGTGCGAAGACCTCGGGGGCGAGCACCAGCACCGCCAGGCCGGTGACGAGGTCGAGATGGCCCTCGACGAGCCGCAGGCCGATGCCCACGGCGACGAGCGCGACCGACAGCGTCGAGAGCAGCTCCAGCACCATCCCGGACAGGAACGCGATGCGCAGGGTGCCCATCGTGGCGCGACGGTGCGCGTCACCCAGGGCCTGGACGCGCGCCGCGGGCCCGCGCTCGCGGCCGAACGCACGCAACGTCCCCAGCCCCGCGAGCAGGTCGAGGACCTGCGCGGACAGCCGCTGCATCGCGGCGAGCCCGCGCTCGGACCGGCCCTGCGTGAGCACCCCGACGAGCCACATGAAGATCGGCACGAGGGGCAGGACCGCCGCGAGGACCACGGCCGAGACCCACTCGAGCTCGAGCACGACGACCAGGGTCGCCGGCGTGACGGTGGCGGCCAGCACGAGCTGTGGCAGGTAGCGGACGAAGTACGGCTCGAGGTCGTCCAGCCCGCGCGTCGCGAGCGTGACGACCTCGGGCGCGCGCCCGTCGCCCAGCCAACGCGGGCCGAGCGCGGCCGCGTGTGCCACCACCTGCTCACGCAGCTCGGCGACGGCGCGCGCGGCGGCCCGGTGGGCGTACCGCTCCTGCACGACCGTCACGAGCGCGCGAGCCGCCAGCACCACGGCGAGCCACCCGACGAGCGGCGCGACCGCGTCCCAGGCACCCGCCCCGAGGTCGCGGCCGTCGCTCACGGCGCGTCCCAGCGCGTGCGCGATCAGCAGCGCCTGAGCCACGACGAGCGCGGCGGTGACGATGCCGAGGGCGACCGTCAGCGCGACGTACCACCGAGCCGCGCGGGCGTGGCGCAGCAGGCGTGGGTCGAGAGGCTTCACTCCCTGATCGTGCCGGAACTGTCACCGGACGACGTGCCGAGAGCCGCTGCGGCCTCGTCACGGCGGAACGTCAGGCCCGTGGGGGCGGGGATGTGGTCGGTCGTCAGGCGCTTGCGGAAGACCCAGTACGTCCAGCCCTGGTAGAGCAGCACGATCGGCGTGAGGATCACGGCGACCCAGGTCATCACCGTCAGCGTGTAGTCGGTCGACGCCGCGTTCAGCACGGTGAGCGAGTTGGCCGGGTCGGACGCGGGCATCACGTCGGGGAACAGCGAGCCGAAGATCAGCACGACGGCGGCGACGATCGCGACGGCCGAGGCGGCGAACGCCGGCACCTCCCGGCGCGCACGGGTCGCGAGCACGACCAGCACGAGGGCGACCGCGGCGACGACGACGGCGGCCCACGTCCAGGCGTTCTCGGAGTAGGCGACCTGAGCCCAGACCGCCCAGACGCCGGCCACGACGAGCGTCGCGACGGACGAGCGAGCCGCGAAGTCGGCCGCCCGGCGGCGGATGTCGCCGTCGGACTTCAGCGCCAGGAAGATCGCGCCGTGCGTGAGGAAGATCAGGCACGTCACCGCGCCGCCGAGCAGCGCGAACGGGTTGAGCAGCGCGAAGAACCCGCCGACGTACTGGTGGTCCGCGTCGAGCTCGACGCCGCGCACGATGTTCGCGAACGCCACGCCCCACAGGATCGAGGGGAGCCACGAGCCGAAGATCAGCGCCCGGTCGGCCCAGGCGCGCCACCGGTCGTCGTTGATCTTGCCGCGCCACTCGAACGCGACGACGCGCACGATCAGCGCGAGCAGGATGAGGAACAGCGGCAGGTAGAACCCGCTGAAGAGGGTCGCGTACCACTCGGGGAACGCCGCGAACGTCGCGCCTCCGGCGGTCAGCAGCCACACCTCGTTGCCGTCCCACACCGGGCCGATCGTGTTGATCATGACGCGCCGCTCGCGCTCCTTGTCGCCCTTCTTGGGCAGGAGCCCGAGCAGCATGCCGACGCCGAAGTCGAACCCCTCGAGCACGAGGTAGCCCGTCCACAGGACCGCGATGAGGATGAACCAGACGGTGGTGAGCTCCATGGTGATGATGTCTCCGTCTCGCGGCTCAGTAGGCGAAGGACAGGGTCGAGTCGTCGTCGGAGCCGTCGCGTCCGGCGGCGGCACGCGCCTCGGGACTCGGGTCCTTCTCGCTGGGGGCGACTCCCTCGACGGCGTACCGGTGCATGAGGCGGAACCACACCACCGCGAGCACGCCGTACAGGAGGGTGAAGCCGATCAGGGAGATCAGGACGGTCGTCGGGCTCGTGACGGTCGAGACCCCGCGCGCGGTCAGCAACCAGACGCCGTCGACGCCGGAGCTGTTGGGGTTCGGGGCGACCACCCAGGGCTGGCGGCCCATCTCGGTGAAGATCCAGCCGAAGGCCGAGGCCAGGAACGGTGTCGCGATGGCGGCCACCCCGAGCGTGCCGAACCACTTCTTGTCCGTGACGCTGCCCTTCTTGCGCAGCATCCACAGCGCCGCGAGCGACAGGGCGGCTGAGCCGACCCCGAAGCCGATCATGAGCCGGAACGACCAGTAGGTGATCGCGAGGTTCGGGTAGAAGCGCGTGTCGTCGTCGAACGTGGCCTCGACCCCGTTGGCCTTCTCCCAGTCGCTGATCCACGTCGCGTACTCGTCCTGCAGCTCCTCGACGCCACGGATCCGGGCGTCGAAGTCGCCCGTGGCCAGCCACGACGTCAGGCCGGGGATCTCGATGAGGTGCGTGACGCCGTCGCAGTCGTTCGTCAGGTCGCCGATCGCCAGGATCGAGAAGGACGCGCCGTCCTCCGACTCGCACAGCCCTTCGGCTGCCGCCATCTTGGCCGGCTGCTGGTCGAACATCAGCTTTGCCTGCCAGTCGCCGGTGAGGGCGACGCCGCCGCCGCCGACGAGCATGGTGACCAGGCCGAGGATCACCGCCGGTCGGTAGATCCCTCGTGCGGTCTCGATGTCACCGGCGCGCACCTTCTTGACCATCCACCATGCGGCGATGCCCGCGACGAACGTGCCGGCGGTCAGGAGCGCGGCCGCGATCGTGTGCGGGAAGGCCGCCAGGACGGTCGGGTTCGTGAGGACGGCGACGATGTCGGTCATCTCGGCGCGACCGGTCTCGAAGTTGTAGGTGGTGCCCACGGGGTGCTGCATCCACGAGTTCGCGGCGAGGATGAAGAACGCCGACAGGTTCGTCGCGATCGCGACGGCCCAGATGCACGCGAGGTGGATCTTCTTCGGCAGCTTGTCCCACCCGAAGATCCACAGGCCCAGGAACGTGGACTCGACGAAGAACGCGGCGAGCGCCTCCATCGCCAGCGGTGCACCGAACACGTCGCCGACGAAGCGCGAGTACTCGCTCCACGCCATGCCGAACTGGAACTCCTGCACGATGCCCGTGGCGACACCGATCGCGAAGTTGATGAGCAGGAGCTTGCCGAAGAACTTCGTCAGGCGCAGCCAGCGCTCGTCGCCCGTGCGGTACCAGATCGTCTGCATGATCGCGACGAGCGGCGACAGGCCGATCGTCAGCGGGACGAAGATGAAGTGGTAGACGGTCGTGATGCCGAACTGCCAGCGTGCGAGGTCGAGGGCGTCCACGTGTACTCCGTGCGGTGCGTGCGGGCAGCGGCGGGGCGAGCGTCGGGCGCGAGACACTCAGGCGTCGTCCCACCCTTGACGAAAACGCTAGGTCGCCCGTTTCGCGACCGGCGGGACCAAGGTCCCGGGTGCTGACGACTTGTCGTCAACCCTGGCGCGTCGGCGCCGCGCCGGTTCGCGTGCTCTGTGCGATACTGACCGCGGTTCGACGGGCGCCCACACCGCGCGGAGAACCCGTGAGCTCGCACCCAGTGCGCTGCGCGCGCCAGCCGCCGCTGCACCGTCGAGAGGCCCAACCGGGGCCCGGGCGGACGCCGCAGGCGAATGTGCGCGCCGGCCCGGTGTGCGGCCGCGACCGACGACTTCCGTCGCCACGCACCGCGTGAGCGACGACCGACCGACCGAGGACCGCCACACGTGTGGACGGTGGGTCTCGGTACCCAGGAGCGCTTCGCGTGACCGATCAGAACACCCCTGAGCTTGCAGCAGCCGCGACGGAGCAGGACGGGGTGGCCGCCGCCGCAGCGCCCGCACGTCGCCGTCGTGCGTCGCGTCCCGCCGCAGCCCCGGATCTCGGCGTCGAGACCGCGACGAGCGGCGAGGAGAGCGCAGCCCCGAGCGCGGCGCCGGAGCCGAAGGCGCGCGCGACGCGGTCGAGGACCGGCGCGGCCAGGGCGAAGCGGGCGAGCGTGGCCGAGGTCGCCCCGGCCGAGGTCGAGGCTCCCGCCGCGCAGGACACCGGCGCGTCGCAGGGCCCGGGCACGGAGACGTCGGCTCCCGCGCGCACCACCCGCCGCA
>JAEYUL010000197.1 GCA_023432565.1 Actinomycetes bacterium
GGTCGGGGTGGTCGCGCCCCAGAAGCCCGCGCGGCGTCGACGTGCGGCGACGCGGCCCGTGGCGGCACCCGAGCCGGAGCTCGGTCAGGCCGCGTCGCCCGACGCGACGCCCGTCGAGAAGTCGCCCGAGCCCGACGCCGCGGCCGCCACGGCCACCGAGGAGCCCGCCGACGCGCCCGCGGAGAAGAAGCCTGTGCGTCGCCGCAGCCGTCGCGCGGTCGCGCCCGTCGAGCCCGAGCCGGTCGTCGAGGAGCCCGCAGCCGACGAGGTCGCGGACGAGGACGAGGAGGCGGCCGGCGAGCAGGACGCCGTCACGAGCGAGGCCGCCGCACCCGCCGCCGCACCCCCGCAGGACCAGCAGCGGGCGGCCGCGCCGCGCCTGGCCACCACCGCCCTGCTGTTCCAGGCGCCCGACCCGACGCAGGCGCGCCCCCGCCGTCGGCGCGTGACGTCGAGCGCGGGCTCGCCGGAGGAGATCTCGCAGGCGGCTCGCCAGGCGCTCGCCGAGGCCGAGCAGGCCGAGGGTGAGCAGGCCGAGGTCGAGCAGCTCGAGCCCGAGGCGTCGCCCGAGACCACCGGAGCACGGGACGGCGACGAGCAGGCCGCCGAGCGGCCCGGTCGCCGACGCGGGCGCCGCGGTCGCGGGGGAGCCCAGCGTGCGCAGGAGTCGGCGTCGAGCGACGAGCAGGACGAGACCGCCCCCGAGGGGGACACGCTCGAGGCGGACGCGCAGGCCGCCGAGCAGGCACCCGCCGATGTCCAGGACGAGCAGCTGGACGAGCAGGCGGACGAGCGCGAGCAGTCCGACGAGCACGAGGGCCAGCCGGCGCGCCGTCGCCGTCGGCGCGGGGGGCGCGGGCGTCGTCGCCCCGACTCGTCCGACCGTGACGAGGACGGCGAGGCAGCGGCCGACGAGGCTCAGGAGTCGGCGCAGGAGACGGACGACAACGACGGCGACGACGAGCAGGACGAGTCGTCGAGCCGCCGGCGTCGTCGGCGCCGTCGCGGATCGCGCTCGGGCGAGGCGGAGTCCCCCGAGCCGCGCCGTCGTGGCAGCGACGAGGTCACCGCGCTGCGCGGCTCGACGCGCCTGGAGGCCAAGCGTCAGCGCCGTCGGGAGGGGCGCGACGCCGGTCGTCGGCGCCAGATCATCACCGAGGCGGAGTTCCTCGCGCGCCGCGAGTCGGTGGAGCGCTCGATGATCGTGCGCGAGCTCAACGGCCGCACGCAGATCGCGGTGCTCGAGGACGGCGTGCTCGTCGAGCACTACGTCTCCAACCAGCAGCAGGCCTCGATGGTCGGCAACGTCTACCTCGGCCGGGTGCAGAACGTGCTCCCGAGCATGGAGGCGGCGTTCGTCGACGTCGGCAAGGGTCGCAACGCCGTCCTGTACGCGGGTGAGGTCAACTGGGACGCCGCGGGCCTGGAGGGCCAGCCGCGCCGCATCGAGCAGGCGCTCAAGTCGGGTGACTCCGTGCTCGTCCAGGTCACGAAGGACCCGATCGGGCACAAGGGTGCGCGCCTCACGTCGCAGGTCACCCTCGCGGGCCGGTACCTGGTGTACGTGCCGGGCGGCGGGATGACCGGGATCAGCCGCAAGCTGCCCGACACCGAGCGCAACCGGCTGAAGAAGATCCTGCGCGAGGTCGTCCCCGACTCGGCGGGCGTCATCGTCCGGACCGCAGCCGAGGGGGCGAGCGAGGAGGAGCTGCGCGCCGACATCGCCCGCCTGCAGGCGCAGTGGGACGCGATCGAGAAGAAGTCGAAGACCGCGTCGGCTCCCGCGCTGCTGCAGGGCGAGCCGGACATGGCCATCCGCGTGGTTCGCGACATCTTCAACGACGACTTCTCGTCACTGGTCGTCCAGGGCGACGCCGCGTGGTCGACGATCTCGTCGTACATCGACGAGCTCGCGCCGGACCTCGCCGCCAAGGTCACCAAGTACACGGGCACGGGCGACGTCTTCGCGGCCCACCGGATCGACGAGCAGCTCGTCAAGGGCATGGACCGCAAGGTCTGGCTGCCCTCGGGTGGTTCGCTCGTGATCGACCGCACGGAGGCCATGACGGTCGTCGACGTCAACACCGGCAAGTTCACGGGCTCGGGCGGCACGCTCGAGGAGACCGTGACGCGCAACAACCTCGAGGCCGCCGAGGAGATCGTCCGCCAGCTGAGGCTGCGCGACATCGGCGGCATCATCGTCATCGACTTCATCGACATGGTGCTCGAGTCGAACCGCGACCTCGTGCTGCGGCGCCTGGTCGAGTGCCTCGGTCGCGACCGGACCAAGCACCAGGTCGCCGAGGTCACGTCGCTCGGGCTCGTGCAGATGACGCGCAAGCGTGTCGGGCAGGGCCTGGTCGAGGCGTTCTCCGAGACGTGCGAGCACTGCCACGGTCGCGGGTTCATCGTGCACAGCGAGCCGGTGGAGAAGAACCCCCGTCCCGACTCCGGCTCGCAGCAGGCCGCACCGGCGGCCGACGAGCCGAAGCGCTCGCGGCGCAAGCGTGCCGCCAAGGAGGCCGCGGCGCCCGCGCCGCACACGTCCGTGCCCGTGCTCCCGCAGGAGCGCTCGGCGGTCACGGCGACGCTCGCGACGATCGCGGCGGCGGCTGCGCACGCGCACGAGCTGCACGACCAGCACCCGGCCGACGGCGAGCCCGCAGCTGTGCAGACGGGCACGGCAGCGGTCGACCAGCCGGCGGTCGAGACCACGCCCGCGCCGGACGCGCCCGCCGAGCCGGCCGTCGACGAGCAGGTCGTCGAGGTCGTGCAGGCCGAGCAGGTCGTCGAGGTCGCGGAGCAGTCCGAGCGGCCGACGGGCGGCACCGAGGGCGGACCCACGCTGGACGTCCTGGCCGAGCTCGCAGGGCTGCGCGGGCCGGACCCGGCGCCGCAGGACCACCTCGAGCTCACCCCGGTCGACCCGTCCGTGTTCGTGACGTTCGACGCGGACGAGCCCGCGCCGGAGGCGGAACGCTGAACCGACGACGAGGGGTGCTGCGACCGCAGGTCAGGTACCCCTCGTCGGCCGCCGGGTGTGGCGCACCTGGCGTCGCCCAGGTTTGACCCTGCGGCGTGGGGTCCGTAACCTAGACCCTCGGCGCGTCTGTGCGCGCCAGTCATGTGTGCCGCCGTCACGGCGCCGACGCGACACCCCCAGGGCCCCGGTCCAGACCGGACGTGCAGGGACGTGCGCGGGCGCAGGCGGGCGCCGCGAACTTTGGACCGAGCAGTTCGAGCAGAGATGAGCAGCAACGTGGTGTACGCGATCGTGAAGGCCGGCGGCCGCCAGGAGAAGGTCGCCGTGGGCGACGTCGTCGTCGTCGACCGTCTCGCCGCCGAGGCGGGTTCGACCGTCGAGCTGCCGGCGCTGCTGCTCGTCGACGGCGAGAAGGTGACGACCGACGCGGGCGCGCTCGCGAAGGTCAAGGTCACCGCGGAGGTCGTCCGGGACGAGAAGGGCCCGAAGATCGACATCCTCAAGTACAAGAACAAGACCGGCTACCGCAAGCGTCAGGGTCACCGCCAGGCGCTGACCCGCCTCAAGGTCACCGGCATCAAGT
>JAEYUL010000038.1 GCA_023432565.1 Actinomycetes bacterium
GTGCCCGGGCGCGCCAGGCCGCGGTCGCACGCGCCGTGCACGACGGCGCCAACCACGCCCTGACCCTGCTGGACGGCTCGCTGCGGCGCGCGTCCGACGAGCGCGAGTCCGCCGAGGCCGCGCGGACGCGACGCGACGAGGCGATCACGGCGCTGCGGGTGCAGGCCGAGCAGCAGGCCGCCGAGCTCGCCCGCCTCACCGACGTCGCGCACCGCGACGAGGTCGCGCGCACGCAGCAGCGCCTGCGGATCGAGCAGCTCGAGGTGCGGTCGGTCGAGGAGCTCGGGCTCGACCCGGCGGTGCTGCTCGAGGAGTTCGGGCCGCACCAGGACGTCCCGGTCGTCGTGCCGCCCGGGAGCGAGCCCGACCAGGACGCACCCACTCACGTGCCGTACGTGCGCGAGCAGCAGGAGAAGCGCCTGCGCGCCGCCGAGCGCGCACTCTCGCTGCTCGGCCGGGTCAACCCGCTGGCGCTCGAGGAGTTCGCGGCGCTCGAGGAGCGGCACAAGTTCCTCGTCGACCAGCTCGCCGACCTCAAGAAGTCGCGCACCGACCTGCTCGAGATCGTCAAGGAGATCGACGAGCGCGTGGAGCAGGTGTTCGCGGACGCCTATCGGGACACCGCCGCGGCGTTCGACGTCGTCTTCCCGCGCCTGTTCCCCGGGGGTGAGGGCAGGCTCGTGCTCACCGACCCGGACGACATGCTCACGACCGGCATCGACGTCGAGGCGCGGCCCGCCGGCAAGAAGGTCAAGCGGCTGTCGCTGCTCTCGGGTGGCGAGCGCTCGCTGACGGCCGTCGCCATGCTCGTCGCGATCTTCAAGGCGCGACCGAGCCCGTTCTACGTCATGGACGAGGTCGAGGCCGCGCTCGACGACGCCAACCTGGGCCGGCTGCTGGAGATCTTCCGGGAGCTGCAGGAGGACTCCCAGCTCATCGTGGTCACCCACCAGAAGCGCACCATGGAGATCGCCGACGCGCTGTACGGGGTGACGATGCGCGGCGACGGCGTCACGACGGTCGTCAGTCAGCGCATGCGCGAGACGGCCTGAGCGACCGGCTCGCCGGGGTGGTCGCCGTGATCGGTGGCATGCCCCACACCACCCGTGAAGATCGTGTGTGGGACTCGCCGCGAAGCCGGTTCTGCAGGGGCGCGCCAGGCGGTACCACACCAGAATTGTCCCGTGCTGCCCGTCGTGATCGCCATCCTCGTCGCCCTTGCTGTCGCGGCCGCCGTGCTGCTGGTCGCGAGCACCGCCGAGCCCGACGAGCGACGCGACGACGAGTCGCCGTGGCAGGCGTTCCGCCGCGGGCTGCGGGCTCGCCGCCACCCGGCGCCCGACCAGGTCGCGGCGGCGCAGGCGGCGCAGGCCGAGCCGGTGGACGTGTCGCTGGCCGAGTTCCTGGACGCGACGACCGAGCAGGGCGAGGGCTACCTGCACGTCGACGACCTGTCGGCGAGCCTGGCGCGCGCGCGTGAGAAGGCGGTCCGCGCCAACCCGTTGCGCCGCCACGGCTGAGCGACGCCCGGCTCGGCGCCGCGAACCCGGCGTCGCGGGTGACCCGCGCGGAGCCGGCTGCGAGGTACCTCGCGCGACGTGACGCGCGACCAGTTCGCACAGTCCGGCCGTGCCCGGCCAGACTGTGGGGGTGACCTCCGACCTCCTGACCACGCTCCTGGCCGCCGGTGTGCCCGTCGCGATCGCCGCGACCCTCGTCACGGTGCTCGTGTCGCGACGCCGACCGCGGGACGACGCGTCCACCCCCGAGTCGCCGACCGACCGCGTCCCGACCCAGACCGCTGCCCCCGCGGGCGACGAGGGCGACGAGAGTGCCCCCGGCCCGCAGCTGCCCGTGTCCGCAGGCGTCGGCACGCTCGACGAGCTCCCCGCCCAGGCAGAGTCGCCGGTCCTCGAAGGGGGTGAGCAGGCCCCGCCCGCCCTGGAGGTGCCCGCGCCGGCCGCGGGGCGCCTCGCCCGGCTGCGCGACCGGCTGGCGCGCTCGGGCTCACCCCTGGGCACACGCCTGCTCGCGGTCCTGTCGCGCGACCATCTCGCGGAGGACGACTGGGACGAGCTCGAGGAGACGCTCCTGCTCGCCGACGTGGGCGCCGGACCCACCGGCGAGCTGATCGACGCGCTGCGCACGCGCGTCCGGGTCGAGGGCCTCAAGGACCCCGCAGCCGTCAAGGCGCTGCTGCGCACGCAGCTGCTCGCGCTCGTCGACCCGAGCCTGGACCGCTCGTTGCACACCGCGCCGGCGGTCGCGCCGGACGGCACGCGCACGCCCGCCGTCGTGCTCGTCGTGGGCGTCAACGGCACGGGCAAGACGACGACGATCGGCAAGCTCGCGCGCCTGCTCGTCGCCGAGGGTGACTCGGTCGTGCTCGGGGCCGCCGACACGTTCCGCGCGGCCGCGGCCGACCAGCTCGAGACGTGGGGCTCGCGCGTCGGCGTGCCGACCGTGCGCTCCGAGCGTGAGGGCGCCGACCCCGCCTCCGTGGCGTTCGAGGCCGTGCGCACGGGCAAGCAGGCGGACGTGGACGTCGTCGTCGTCGACACCGCGGGCCGCCTGCAGAACAAGGCGGGCCTCATGGACGAGCTCGGCAAGATCACGCGCGTCATCGGCAAGGAGGCGCCGCTGTCCGAGGTGCTCCTGGTGCTCGACGCGACCACGGGGCAGAACGGTCTCAACCAGGCGCGGGTGTTCGGCGAGGTCGCCGGCGTCACCGGGATCGTGCTGACCAAGCTCGACGGCACGGCCAAGGGCGGCATCGTCGTCGCGGTGCAGCGCGAGCTGGGCGTGCCCGTCAAGCTCGTCGGTCTCGGCGAAGGACCCGACGACCTCGCGCCGTTCGACCCCGAGGCGTTCGTCGACGGCCTCCTGCAGTAGCGCCACGCGCGCCGAGCCCGGCGTGGGTGGAGTCGGACGAACGCCCACGCCGAAACCCAACGTTTACATGCACGCGCTCGTTGTCACCTTGCAGTAACGCTCGCCGCCGTTCGCGGAAACCCTGGTCCTCGAATGTTGTCCGCGACCAGCCACCCCGGGCTGGCGAGGGGAGTGTGGACTGGATGGATGCGCTGAACACAGGCAACACCGCGTGGATGCTGGCGTCAGCGTCCTTGGTGCTGCTGATGACACCAGGTCTCGCCTTCTTCTACGGAGGCATGGTCCGCGGCAAGTCGGTGCTCAACATCATGATGATGTCGTTCGGCGCCCTGGGCGTCGTCGGGATCATCTACATGCTGTGGGGCTACTCGATGTCGTTCGGCACGGACGTCGGCGGGCTCTTCGGCAACCCGTTCGACTTCTTCGGGCTCAAGGGTCTCGACGACAACGCGAACGCGCTGTTCTCGTTCGACGACCTCGGCGTCCCGGCCTACGTGTGGGTGGCCTTCCAGTCCACCTTCGCGATCATCACCGTCGCGCTCATCAGCGGTTCCATCCCGGAGCGCGTGAAGTTCGGTGCGTGGATGCTGTTCGCCGGGCTGTGGGTCACGCTCGTGTACTTCCCGCTGGCACACATGGTCTGGGGCGGCGGCCTGCTCGGTGCTGAGGGGATCACCGAGAGTCTGTCGACGCCGCTCGACTTCGCCGGTGGCACGGTCGTGCACATCAACGCCGGTGTCGCGGGCCTCGTGCTCGCGCTGATCATCGGCAAGCGCAAGGGCTTCGGCAAGGAGCCGATGCGTCCGCACAACCTGCCGTTCGTCATGCTGGGTGCGGCGCTGCTGTGGTTCGGCTGGTTCGGCTTCAACGCCGGCTCGGCGGGTGCCGCGAACGACCAGGCGGGTCTGGCGTGGATCACCACGACGGCCGCGACGGCCGCCGCGATGGCCGGCTGGCTCATCACGGAGAAGATCCGCGACGGCCACGCGACCTCGCTCGGCGCCGCGTCGGGTGTCGTCGCCGGCCTCGTCGCGATCACGCCTGCCGCCGGCTTCGTCTCGCCGGTGGGCGCGCTCGTGATCGGTCTCATCGCCGGCGTGCTGTGCGCGCTCGCGGTCAGCCTCAAGTACAAGTTCGGCTACGACGACTCGCTCGACGTGGTCGGCGTGCACCTCGTGGGTGGCCTCTGGGGCACGGTCTCCATCGGCTTCTTCGCCACGGCCGACGACCTGTGGGCGGGCTCGAAGGCGGGACTGCTGTACGGCGGTGGCGTGACGCAGCTGCTCACGCAGGTCATCGTCGCGGTCGCCGCGGTCGTGTTCAGCGCCGTCGTGACGGCGGTGATCGCGGTTGCGATCAAGCGGACCATGGGGTGGCGTGTCAGCGAAGAGGTCGAGGTCAACGGGATCGACCTCGCGGTGCACGGCGAGACCGCATACGAGACCCTGGGCGGCGCCCGGGTCACCACGGAGGTGAAGTGATGACGAAGCTCGTGACGGCGGTCATCCAGCCGCACCGGCTGGACGACGTGAAGTCGGCCCTCGAAGCGGCGGGTGTCCGCGGCCTGACCGTGAGCGAGGCGAGCGGCTACGGCCGTCAGCGCGGTCACACCGAGGTCTACCGCGGTGCGGAGTACACGGTGGACCTGGTCCCGAAGGTCCGGATCGACGTCCTGGTCGCCGACGAGGACGTGGCCGGGATCGTCGAGGTCGTGATCCGCGCCTCGCAGACCGGCAAGATCGGTGACGGCAAGGTCTGGGTCGTGCCGGTCGAGGACGTGGCTCGCGTCCGCACCGGCGAGCACGGCGACGACGCGCTGTAGGAACGATGTCCCACGAACGGCCGCCCGTGGGGGGCGCGGCCGGGGAGAGCGACGACACGCAGGTCCCGCACCCCGCCCCTGGGGTGCGGGACCTGCGCGTCGAACGGCTCGACCTCGCCACCTCCCTGACCGGGCCGACGAGCGACGGGATCGCCCGTCGTGAGCAGATCTCCGCGCTCGTGCGCCGTCGGCTCGTCGAGCTGTGGGGCGAGGCGACCGCCGGGCAGGACATGACCGGGGTCGCCCTCGGAGTGGTGGGGTCGGTGGGCCGTGGTGACGCCAGCCCGGTCTCGGACCTCGACCTGCTGCTGGTCCACGAGGGCCGGGGGCGCTCGGCCGAGGACCTGTCGGCGCTCGCGCAGCGACTCTGGTACCCCATCTGGGACGCGGGCCTCGACCTCGACCACTCCGTGCGCTCGCTCGCCCAGTGCCGCCAGGTGGCGTCCAAGGACCTGCCCGCGGCGGTCGGTCTGCTGGACCTGCAGCACGTGGCGGGCGACCCCGTGGTGATCGCCCGCGCGACCTCGGCGCTGCTCGAGGACTGGCGCGCGGCGGCGCGCCGGCGTCTGCCCGAGCTGCTCGCCTCGACGCGGCAGCGCGCCGAGCGCCACGGTGAGCTCGCGTACCTGATCGAGCCTGAGCTCAAGGAGGCGCGGGGCGGCATCCGTGACGCGGTGGTCCTGTCCGCGCTCGCGGCCACGTGGCTCACGGACCGCCCGCACGGCGCGGTGGACCACGCCTACACGCACCTGCTCGACGTGCGCGACGCCGTGCAGGTCGCCACGCGGCGGCACACGAACCGTCTGCTGCTCGCCGACCAGGACGAGGTGGCCGAGCTCGTGGGCTTCGACGACCGCGACGACCTGCTCGCGAGCGTGGCCGAGGCCGCCCGCATCATCTCCTACGCGCTGGACACGACCGCGCGCAACGCCCGCCAGGCGCTCGAACGGCCCGCGCGTGGCCCGCGGCTCGTGCGCGGGCGACGCATGCCCCCGCGCCTGCGGCCGATCGCGGAAGGTCTCGTCCAGCACGGCGACGAGATCGTGCTCGCAGTGGACGCGAGCCCCGAGCACGACCCGTTGCTGGCGCTGCGCGCGGCGGCGACGGCCGCGCGCACCGGCCTGCAGCTCTCCCCGGTCTCGGTGCAGCACCTCACCGTGACTCCCGCGCTGCCGACCCCCTGGCCCCGGCAGGCGCGCCAGTACCTGCTGCAGCTCCTCGGGTCGGGGCACGCCCAGGTCCCGATCTGGGAGGCGCTCGACCTCGCGGGCGTCGTCACGACGTGGATCCCGGAGTGGGCGGGGGTGCGCAACCGTCCGCAGCGCTCGCCCGTGCACCGGCACACCGTCGACCGCCACCTCGTCGAGACCGCGGCGAACGTGGCCGCACTCGTCCCGGGCGCCCCGAGCGAGACCCTGCTCGTCGCCGCACTGCTGCACGACATCGGCAAACGTGCCGGCGCGGGGGACCACTCGGTGGAGGGCGCGCGCCTGGCCGGACCGATCGTCGAGCGCATGGGGTTCGGCGAGGGCGTGACGGCCGACGTCGTCCGGCTCGTGCGCGAGCACCTGCTGCTGCCCGAGCTGGCCACGAGCGCGGACCCCGACGACCCGGCCACGATCGACCGGCTGCTGGAGGCGGTCGGCCGTCGTGAGGACCTGCTGCTGGCGCTGCGCGTGCTCACCGAGGCCGACGCGGTCGCCGCGGGGCCCGCGGCGTGGAGCCAGTGGCGCGGCACGCTCGTCGACGACCTCGTCCGCCGGGCGCGCGCGCGGCTCGGCGCGGGCGGTCGCCCGGCGGGCCACCCAGGTACGCTGGAACGTCCCTGACCCCTTCCCGCGAGGACGCCCTACGTGTTCGCCACCCTGTCCGACCGTCTGACGTCGACGTTCAAGAACCTGCGCACCAAGGGCCGCCTGTCCGAGGCGGACGTCGACGCGACCGTGCGCGAGATCCGCCGGGCCCTGCTCGACGCGGACGTGGCGGTGCCCGTGGTCCGGCAGTTCACCGCCGCGGTGCGCGAGCGCTCGCTGTCGGCCGAGGTCTCGCAGGCGCTCAACCCCGCCCAGCAGGTCGTCAAGATCGTCAACGAGGAGCTCGTGGCGATCCTCGGCGGCGAGACCCGCACGCTGCGGTTCGCGAAGAACCCGCCGACGGTGATCCTGCTCGCGGGTCTGCAGGGTGCGGGCAAGACGACCCTGGCCGGCAAGCTCGCGCTCCAGCTCAAGTCCGAGGGCCACACGCCGCTGCTCGTCGCCGCCGACCTGCAGCGCCCCAACGCCGTGACGCAGCTGCAGGTGGTGGGGGAGCGCGCCGGCGTCCCGGTCTTCGCACCGCACCCGGGCAACCAGGGAGCCGACGACGTGCTGCCCGCAGGCGCCGACCCTGTGGCCGTCGCGCGCGCCGGCCTCGAGGCCGCACGGGCCCGGCAGCACGACGTGCTCATCGTCGACACGGCCGGTCGCCTCGGCGTGGACGCCGAGCTCATGCGGCAGGCCGCGGACATCCGCGACGCGGTGCAGCCCGACGAGATCCTGTTCGTGATCGACGCGATGATCGGCCAGGACGCGGTCACGACCGCACAGGCGTTCGCGGACGGCGTCGGCTTCACGGGCGTCGTGCTGTCCAAGCTCGACGGTGACGCGCGCGGTGGCGCCGCGCTCTCGGTCGCGTCGGTGACCGGACGCCCGATCCTGTTCGCGAGCACGGGCGAGAAGCTCACGGACTTCGAGGTGTTCCACCCCGACCGCATGGCCTCGCGCATCCTCGACATGGGCGACGTGCTGACGCTCATCGAGCAGGCCGAGCGTGCGTTCGACGCCGAGCAGGCGCAGGAGATGGCGGGCAAGCTCGCGAGCGGCGAGTCCTTCACGCTCGCCGACTTCCTGCAGCAGATGCAGCAGCTGCGCAAGATGGGCTCGCTCAAGAAGATGTTCGGGATGCTGCCCGGCATGGCGCAGATGCGTGACGCGCTGGACAGCTTCGACGAGCGTGAGGTCGACCGCATCGAGGCGATCATCAAGTCGATGACGCCGGCCGAGCGCGACAACCCGAAGATCATCAACGGCTCGCGCCGCGCGCGTATCGCCCGGGGATCGGGCACCACCCCGACGGACGTCAACCAGCTGCTCGAGCGGTTCGACGGCGCTCAGAAGATGATGCGGCAGATGGCCAAGTCGGGCGGGATGCCCGGTGCGATGCCGGGGATGGGGAACCTGCCCGGCATGGGCAAGAAGGCCCGCGGCAAGGCCGCGCCCCAGCGCAAGGTGCGCGGCAAGTCGGGCAACCCCGCCAAGCGGGCGGCGCAGGAACGCGCGGCGCTGGAGGGCAAGCCCGCGACGAGCGCACCGAGCGGTTCGGCGTTCGGGCTCGGCGCGCAGCCGCCCCAGGCCACGGACCCGGCGTCGCTCGAGCTCCCGGCGGGCTTCGAGAAGTTCCTCGGGCGCTGACGCCGTGAGCCACGACGTCCTGCACCTCGTCGGGACCGTCGTGCTCGACGACGAGCGTGAGGTCGGCGAGGTGTGGGTCGTCGGTGGGCGGCTGACGTTCACGCGGCCGGCGGGTCCGGCGACGACCGTGCGGGGCTGGGTGCTACCCGGGCTGGTCGACGTGCACTGCCACATCGGTCTCGCAGCCGACGGGCCCGTCGACGCCGAGACGGCCGAACGACAGGCGATCGCCGACCGCGACTCGGGCGTCCTGCTCGTCCGGGACGCGGGCTCGCCCGCGGACACGTCCTGGGTGCACGGCCGCGCGGACCTGCCGCGGCTCATCCGGTCCGGTCACCATCTCGCCCGGCCGAAGCGGTACCTGCGGCACTACGGCCTCGAGCTGACCGACGTCCGCGACCTGCCCGGCGCGGTGCACCGTGAGGCGCTGCGGGCGGACGGCTGGGTCAAGCTCGTCGCCGACTGGATCGACCGCGACCTCGGCGCGGCGGGCGACTTGACCCCGCTGTGGCCCGACGACGTGCTCGCGCAGGCCGTGGCCGCCGCGCACGACGCCGGTGCCCGCGTCACGGCGCACACGTTCGCCACCGAGTCGATCGACCCGCTGCTCGACGCCGGGATCGACGGCCTCGAGCACGCGACGGGCGCGACGCACGCGCAGATCGAGCGCATCGCCGACCGCGGGATCCCGGTCACCGCGACGCTGCTGCAGGTCGCTCAGTTCGACGCGATCGCCGCCCGCGGGCAGGACCGCTACCCGCGTTTCGCGCGGCGCATGCGCGCGATGGGTGAGCGGCGGTACCAGCACGTGCGTGACCTGCACGACGCGGGCGTGCCCGTGCTCGTCGGCACGGACGCGGGCGGGACCATCGGCCACGGCCGGATCGCGGACGAGGCGGCCGAGCTCGTCGCGGCGGGCATCCCGGCGCGGGACGTCGTCGCGGCCGCGAGCTGGCGCACGCGCGCGTGGCTCGGCGTCGACTCCGTCGCCGAGGGCGCGAGCGCGGACGTCGTCGTCTACGACAGGGACCCGCGCCGTGACGTGACCGCGCTGCACGAGCCGTCGGCGGTCGTGCTGCGTGGCGTGCGCCACGCCTGATCTCCGCACGCCGGTGCGGCGCGTCCGATCCACGGCGGTCCCGCAGCCACGTCACGGCTTGGGAAGCGGGCGGGGCGTCTGGCATGATGGTCGGCTGTACACGTCGGGTGCAGCCCCTCTACCTGCCCTCGTCGCGTCCTTCGCCGCCACCGGCCGCCCAACCCCACGGGCAGGCTGGCGGGGCACCCGGCTGAAATCCCAGGAGAAGACCACAACGTGGCCACCAAGATCCGTCTGAAGCGTCTCGGCAAGATCCGGGCGCCGTACTACCGTGTCGTCGTCGCCGACTCGCGCACCAAGCGCGACGGTCGTGTGATCGAGGAGATCGGCAAGTACCACCCGACCGAGGAGCCCTCGCTCATCGAGATCTCCTCGGAGCGCGCGCAGTACTGGCTCGGCGTCGGCGCGCAGCCGACCGACCAGGTGCTCGCCCTCCTCAAGGTCACCGGCGACTGGCAGAAGTTCAAGGGCCTCCCGGGTGCCGAGGGCACCCTGAAGGTCAAGGCCGGCAAGGCCGACCCGAAGGCCGCGGTCGAGGCCGCTGCGCTGGACGCCGAGAAGGTCAAGGCTCAGGCGTCGCAGAAGAAGGCCGCCGAGCCCGCCGAGGCACCGGCCGATGATGCTGCCGGCGCCGAGGACGAGCAGGCCTGATGCTCGCCGACGCGCTCGAGCACCTGGTGCGGGGCATCGTCGACCACCCGGACGACGTCCGCGTGAGCACGGTCGCGCTGCGCCGTGGTGAGCTGCTCGAGGTCCGGGTCCACCCGGACGACCTCGGGCGGGTGATCGGCCGCAGCGGCCGGACCGCGAAGGCGCTGCGCACCGTGGTCGGTGCGCTGTCGACCGACGGCCCCGTGCGCGTCGACGTCGTCGACGTCGACCGGCGCTGAGGCCAGGCGCGTCAGAGCAGCTCGTGGCCGTGCGCCGCGATGCGTGAGGCCCGGCCCCTACCCTGGGGCCGGGCCTTCGTCGTGCCGGACGGCACATCCGCGGACGACGCCCACCCGGCGACGCGCGCACACCGAACGACCTTGCCCGACTCGAGGAGGACCCATGCTGCTCACGGTGGCGCGGATCGGCCGCGCGCACGGCCTGCGCGGTGAGGTCGCGCTCGACCTGCGGACCGACGCACCGGACGAGCGGCTCGCGCCCGGGTCGGTCCTGACGACCGACCGACCCGACGGCGCCCCGTTGACCGTCCGCTCGACGCGCGTCCAGCAGGGCCGTTGGTACGTGACGTTCGCGGAGGTGGGTGACCGCACCTCGGCGGAGGCGCTGCGCGGCGTCGCGCTGCTCGCGGAGGAGGACGCGTCCGACGAGGACGACGCGTGGTACCCGCACGAGCTCGCCGGGCTGCGTGCCGAGCACGTCGACGGGCGCCTGCTCGGTCAGGTCGTCGGGCTCGAGCACCTGCCCGCGCACGACGTGCTCGTGCTGCGCGAGAACGACGGGGCGCGCACCCTTGTGCCGTTCGTGCGGGCCATCGTGCCGGTCGTCGACGTCGCGGGCGGGCGCGTGGTCCTGGACCCGCCCGGCGGGCTCCTCGCGTCCGACGCCGCGAACCTCGTCGTGTCCGACGAGACGTCCGGTCCCGCGGCAGAACGGGGCGAGTGAACGTGCGCGTCGACGTCCTGACGATCTTCCCGGACTACCTCGCCCCGCTCGAGCTCTCGCTCGTCGGCAAGGCGCGTGCGGCCGGGATCCTCGACCTGCGCGTGCACGACCTGCGCGGGTGGACCACCGACCGGCACCGCACGGTGGACGACACGCCGTTCGGAGGCGGGGCGGGCATGGTCATGCGCCCGGACGTGTGGGGTACGGCGCTCGACGAGGTCCTGACCCCGCAGGCGCACCTGCTCGTGCCGACGCCGTCCGGAACGGTGTTCAGCCAGTCCACGGCGCACGCGCTCGCCGAGGAGACCCACCTGGTCGTCGCGTGCGGTCGGTACGAGGGGATCGACGCGCGCGTGGCCGAGCACTACCGGGCGGCGGGAGTGCGCGTCAGCGAGCTCTCGCTGGGCGACTACGTGCTCAACGGCGGCGAGGTCGCCGCGCTGGTGGTGGTCGAGGCGGTCGCGCGCCTGCTGCCCGGCGTGGTGGGCAACCCGGACTCGCTCGTCGAGGAGTCGCACGGCGAGGCGGGTCTGCTCGAGTACCCGGTCTTCACCAAGCCGCCGACCTGGCGCGGACTGGACGTGCCGGAGGTGCTCCTGTCGGGTCACCACGCGCGGATCGCCCGGTGGCGACGCGACGAGGCGCTGCGCCGCACGGCCGAGCGCCGGCCGGACATGATCGAGGCGCTCGACCCGGCGACGATCGACGCCCACGACCGCGCGGTGATCGCGCAGGCGCTCGCCACGGAAGGCTCCGATTACCGGGGCTGACCGCTGCTGTGGCAGACTTGTCGGCCGGTGCGCGCGCGTCGCGTCTCTGCCACGGGGGAGACGGCTGACGATCGCCGGCCGGTCCCACCGGGTCCGGTCCGGACGCACCACGAACCAGACCACCAGGACGAGCTCGCGCGTGACGCCGTGCCGCCCTCGAACCGCGTGCCTGACCCGTCGGCAGGCCGAGGAGAACATCATGCAGACGCTGGACCAGGTCGACGCCGCTTCGCTGCGGACCGACATCCCCGAGTTCCGTCCCGGCGACACCGTCAAGGTCAACGTCAAGGTCGTCGAGGGCAACCGCTCGCGCATCCAGGCGTTCCAGGGCGTCGTGATCGCCCGCCAGGGCAGCGGCGTGCGTGAGACCTTCACGGTCCGCAAGATCAGCTTCCAGGTCGGCGTCGAGCGCACCTTCCCGGTGCACGCGCCGTCGCTGGACTCGGTCGAGGTCGTGACCCGCGGTGACGTCCGCCGCGCCAAGCTCTACTACCTGCGCGGCCTGCGGGGCAAGAAGGCCAAGATCAAGGAGAAGCGCGAGAACACGGCTTCGCAGGGCTGAGCTCACGCTCGTCCTCGATCGCGGGGCGGTCACCTTCGGGTGGCCGCCCCGCGGCGTCTCGCGCACGGTCCGGGCGAGTGCGGCCTGCGTCGTGCCGACTGACGTCGTCGGCGCCCGACGGGCGTGGTCGACCTGCGTCCTCGCGGTCGTCGTCGCCGGCCGCCGACGTATCGCAGTGCGGTCGTCCGCGCCAGGCACAGCCAGCCGTGCGAGAGTAACCCGGTGACCTCGCGAGCCGACGACGACCCCACGCGCAGGGGCACCGGAGCTGAACCCGCCGGTGGCATCGCAGGTGGGCCAGGGCGCGTCGACGTCGGGGGGACGGCGCGGCGCATCGAGACGGAGCACAACGGTATGCACGAGACGAGCGTCGGCGGATGGGCGCCCGATCCCACCCGCGGCGGGCAGACGGCCTCCGCACCCGCGGGTGACGCCCTCAACGCGGCCGAGGAGCCGGTGCCCGCGACCAGGGCGCAACGGCGCGACGCCGACAGGGCGCGGCGCCGGCGCCGCAGCGCGGGTGGTTCGCTGCTGCGCGAGACGGCCATCATCCTGGTCAGCGCGCTCGTGCTCTCCTGGCTCATCAAGACCCTGCTCGTCCAGGCGTTCTTCATCCCCAGCTCCTCGATGCACGACACGCTGGTCGAGGACGACCGGATCATGGTCAGCAAGCTGACCCCGGGGCCGTTCGACCTCGAGCGCGGCGACATCGTGGTGTTCAAGGACCCGGGCGGATGGCTCGAGGGTCAGAAGCCCGTCGAGGCCACGGGCTGGCGCGGAGCACTGAACGACGTGCTCACCTTCGTCGGGCTCTACCCGCAGGACGCCGGCGAGCACCTGGTCAAGCGCGTGATCGGCCTGCCGGGTGACCGCGTGGCGTGCGCCGGACCGGGTGAGCCCGTCACGGTCAACGGGGTCGCCCTCGACGAGCCGTACCTGGCGGAGGGCGCGATCCCCAGCCAGATGGCGTTCGACGTCACGGTGCCGCCCGACAGCCTGTGGGTCATGGGCGACAACCGGCAGCGCTCGTCCGACTCGCGACTGCACCAGGGGGACCCCGGGGGCGGAGCCATCCCGGTCGACAACGTCGTCGGGAAGGCGTTCGTCCTGGTCTGGCCGCTCGACCGCGCGACCGTCCTGCACAACCCCGGCGACACGTTCGAGGACGTCCCCGACCCATCATGACGCTCGTCGACGACTCCCCGACCGCACCGCTCCCAGGCTCGACCGCCGGGCGGCGTGCCACGCGTCCGGGACCGCACCTGCGGGTCGAGCGGAGTCTCCTGCGTGAGGGTGCACGGCTCGTGGCCGGCATGGACGAGGTGGGCCGCGGCTCGCTCGCCGGCCCGGTGTCCGTCGGCGTCGTCGTCGTCGACCTGCAGACGCGGTCCGCGCCCCAGGGTGTGGCCGACTCCAAGCTGCTGACCCCGGCGGCTCGCGTCGCGCTGCTTCCCCGTCTGCGGCGTTGGGGCGTGGCTCGCGCCGTCGGGCACGCGAGCGCGGCGGAGATCGACCAGATCGGCATCATCGCCGCACTGCGGCGCGCCGGGATGCGTGCGCTGGCCGCCGCGTGCGCCACGACCGGCCCCGTGGACGCGGTCGTGCTCGACGGCGCGCACGACTGGCTGACGCCGCCCGCGCAGGGCGACCTGTTCGCCGACGAGCGTGGCCCGGGCCCCGGCGGCGTCGACGACGTCGCGCCCGGGCCGGGCAGCCCGCGCGTCGTGCTCAAGGTCAAGGCGGACCGGTCGTGTGCGAGCGTCGCCGCCGCGAGCGTGCTCGCCAAGTGCGAGCGCGACGCGCTCATGGTGACGCTCGCGGCCGACCACCCGCACTACCGCTGGGACGAGAACAAGGGCTACTCGAGCCCCGAGCACATCGCCGCGCTGCGCGAGCACGGTCCCTGCGTGCTGCACCGGCGCTCGTGGCGCCTGCCCGGCGCGGACTCGGTCGACCCCGCGCTCGTGGTGCCGTCGCCGGCGCTCGAGCTCGCCGAGGTCCCGACGCTCGACCTGGACGCCTCGGCGCGGCTGGTGGCCGGTTCACCTGCGGCGTGGGGGATGATGGACGCGTGAGTGCCGAGGACCTGGAGAACTACGAGACCGACATGGAGCTCGCGCTCTACCGCGAGTACCGGGACGTCGTGAACCTGTTCTCGTACGTCGTCGAGACCGAGCGCCGGTTCTACCTCGCCAACCACGTCGACCTGCAGGTGCGGTCGGCGGCGGGGGAGGTCTACTTCGAGCTCACGCTCGCTGACGCCTGGGTGTGGGACGTGTACCGCTCGGCGCGCTTCGTGAAGTCCGTGCGCGTCGTGACGTTCAAGGACGTCAACGTCGAGGAGCTCGCCAAGCCCGAGCTCGACCTCGGGGGCGGGTCCGGCTTCCCGCGCTGAGCCGACGGTGCCGTCGCGACGGCACCCCTGTGGGCGGCCCTGCTGCAGCCTCGTCGCTGCAGTCTCGTCCCGGCCCGCGTGCGCGTGCACGCCACCCGACCCCAGCACGTGCGACGAACGCAGTGTCCACACGCCCGGGCCGACGAGGCTCGCACGCGGTCGGGCTCGCCCACTCTGGGCGAGGAGGTGGTGCGCGTGCGAGCGAAGGACGCCGTCGGGCGGTACGGGGAGGACGTGGCGGCAGCACACGTCGAGGCCCGTGGGTGGCGGGTGCTGGACCGCAACTGGCGGTGCCGGTACGGAGAGCTCGACCTCGTCGGCATGGACGGCGACGTGCTCGTGGTCGTCGAGGTCAAGACGCGGCGCTCGACGGCCTACGGCACCCCTGCCGAGGCCGTGACCTGGCGCAAGCTCGCGCGCATCCGTCGGCTTGCGGCCCAGTGGCTCACCGAGCACGACGTGCGGGCCTCCTCGGTCCGCGTGGACGTCATCGCGATCGTCCTGCCGCACGCCGGCGCCGCACAGGTCGAGCACCTGCAGGGGGTGTGCTGACGTGGCTCTGGGCGCGACGCTCTCGGTCGGACTCGTCGGCATGGTGGGGCACGTCGTCGAGGTCGAGGCGCACCTCGCGGCGGCGCTGCCGGCGTTCACCCTCGTCGGCCTTCCCGACGCCGCGCTCGCCGAGTCGCGTGACCGGGTGCGTGCGGCGGTCGCCTCGTGCGGGCTGGCCTGGCCCAACCGCCGCGTCACGGTCAACCTGTCGCCGGCGACGTTGCCCAAGTCGGGCTCCGGCTTCGACCTCGCCATCGCGGTGGCCGCCCTCGCCGGTGCGGGCGTCGTGGACCTCGAGCGCGTGCGCGGCGTCGTGCACCTGGGTGAGCTGGGCCTCGACGGCCGGCTGCGCCCGGTCCGGGGGATCCTGCCGGCCGTGGCCGCCGCGGTCGCGGCCGGCCACAGCCGGGTCGTCGTGCCGGAGGCGTGCGTCCAGGAGGCGAGCCTGGTGCCCGGTGCTGCGGTCCGGGGCGCCCGCTCGCTCGCGGCCGTCCTGGCGGCGCACGGCGCCGACGTCGAGGTGCCTGACGTCCCCGCAGCGCCCGCGGAGGCGGCCGCCCGGCCGGCGGCCGCGTTCGCCCCGGACCTCGTCGACGTCGTCGGCCAGGACGAGGCCCGCCTGTGCCTCGAGGTGGCCGCGGCGGGCGGGCACCACCTGCTCATGGTGGGCCCTCCCGGCACGGGCAAGACGATGCTCGCCGCGCGGCTGCCGGGGATCCTCCCCGACCTCACGCAGGACGAGGCGGTCGAGGTCACGGCGATCCACTCGATAGCCGGCACGTTCGACCCCGGCGGGGGCCTGCTGCGACGACCGCCCTTCGAGGACCCCCACCACACGGCGACCCCGGCGAGCGTGATCGGGGGCGGCTCGGGCGTGCCGCGTCCGGGCGCGGCCTCGCGAGCGCACCGCGGGGTGCTGTTCCTGGACGAGGCGCCGGAGTTCACGACCGCGGTGCTGCAGACGCTGCGCCAGCCGCTCGAGCACGGTGAGCTCGTGCTGCACCGCGCAGCGGGCGCCGCGCGGTACCCGGCGCAGTTCCAGCTCGTGCTCGCTGCGAACCCGTGCCCGTGCGGGATGGCGGTCGGCAAGGGGCTGGACTGCACCTGCCGCCCCGAGCAGCGCCGGCGCTATCTCGGCAAGCTGTCGGGGCCGCTGCTCGACCGGGTCGACCTGCAGGTCGAGCTGCAGCCCTCGCGTGCGACCGACCAGGTGGGCGAGCCGACCTCGCGGGTCGCGCAGCGGGTCGCGGCCGCACGTGACGCCCAGGCCGCGCGGTTCTCCGGTCTGCCCTGGCGCACGTGCGCGCAGGCGCCCGGTGCGTGGCTGCGCGAGCGGCTGGGCCCGGATCGCGCACTGGTCTCGGACCTCGACCGGGCCGTCGACCGGGGATCGCTGAGCCGCCGCGGCGCCGACCGGGTGCTGCGCGTGGCCTGGACCCTGGCCGACCTTGCGGGACGCCCCGCACCGGGACGTGCCGACATCGGGCGAGCGCTCGCGTTGCGCACGCGGGGCAGCGCTCGATGAGCGGGCAGTCGGCGGCCGGGCCGGCGCGGACAGGCGGCGGCGTGCGCCGTGTCGACGACCGGGAGCGCTGGGCGCGCGCGGCGTGGAGCGCGCTCGCCGAGCCGGGTGACCTGGTCGCCGGAGCGCTCCTCGCGGAGCTCGGCGCGGTGGAGGCGTGGGCCTGGCTGCAGGAGTCGTTGCGTGGGACGGCCGCGCCGCTCGA
>JAEYUL010000046.1 GCA_023432565.1 Actinomycetes bacterium
GTCCGGGCTCGGCGTGCTCGGGCTCGGGCTGGCCGCGGTCGGGCTGGGTGCGCTCGGGCTCGGTGCGCTCGGGCTGGGCGCGCTCGGCATCGCTGGGCGCGGACGTGAGCTCGGCGCGCTCGGTGCCGGCGGACGGGGTGGCAGCGGGCTCGCGCTCGGGCGGGTCCTCGGACCCCTCCGACTCGAGCGACACGGTCGTGGACGGCACGCTCGCGGCCAGGGCCACCGCACGGCGCCGGTCCGCCCTGGCGCGACGAGCCCTCGTGCGAGCCGACTGTCCGGCGTCAGGCTCGGTGACGGCGAGATCGGCCCGGTCCGGCTCACGGCGCGCGGTCGCGAGGCCCGAGAGCACGCGGTCGACCCGCTGGACACCGACGGCACGCGCGAACCCGAGCGCGACCCACGGCAGCAGCACGTGCGCGAGGACCGGGCCGATCCGGCCGTCGGACACCCCGAGCAGGAGCGCGGGGGCGGCCGCCCACACGAGCGCGGCCCAGGCCCGCAGCGTCACCGATCGGGTCGCGGCACCCGCCGCGACCCACGCGCCGAGCCCCGCCAGCAGCACGGAGCCGAGCAGGACGAGCGCGACGGCGAGGTCCGGCCTGCCGCCGACGAGCGTCGCGGGCACGACGAGCACCGCGAGCAGCGCGTCGGGCGGCCCAGCCTGCCCCAGCCCGCCCGAGACCCAGCTCGACGTGGCGGCCGCCCACAGGTCGCCGAGGCTCTCGGCGAGCGGGAGCACTGCTCCGCCGACGAGCCTGCCGCCGGCCGCGACCGCGCCGACCAGCGGCCCGAACGCAACGGTCGAGACGGCGAGGAGCCCGACGACCACGACGGCCAGCGTCACGCGCCGCCGCGTCGCCAGGGCCGCGAGCTCGCGCAGCTCGAGCTCGGACGGCGCCACCACGACACGGCGTTCCTCACGGCGGGCCAGACGGCGGTCTCGCCCCTGGCGCCACACGTCGCGCCACGTCGCCTGCAGGGGGCGCAGCGCTCGGCGTGGCAGGCGGCGCGTCCGACGCGCACGGCGGCGAGCCGCGATCACGGCTCCGGGCCGGGCGAGAGCGGCGAGCGGGCCGCGCAGCTCGTCGATCGCGAGTCCCGGCTGCTTGGCGGCGACCTGCACGAGGGACCGGACCACCGCGCCGACGAGCGCGAGCACCACGACCACGGGAACGAGCAGCAGCGGCCCGGTCGTCAGCCGCTGGTGGGTCAGCGCACGGCGACGCGCGGCGAACGACCGGCGCGGGTCGGCGCTGTCGTCCTCGCCGTCGCCGTCGTCGTCCACGCCGGACGGGGCGACCCCACGCAGGCCCAGGTAACCCGCCTGCGCGTGGCGGACGACGGCGGCGGGCACGACGACCACCCGGTGCCCCGCGAGCCTCGCCCGACGCGACAGGTCCAGCCCGTCTCCGTACGGTCCGAGCGCGGGGTCGGGACCGCCGAGGTCGTCCCACACGTCGCGGCGCACGAGCGCCCCGGCCAGCCCGACTCCGAGCACGTCCTCACGCGCGTCGTGCTGTCCCTGGTCGAGCTCTCCCGGCTCCACGTCGGTCATCCGCCGCCCCGAGCGCGCGGTGCGGACCCCGACCTCGAGGAGGCGCTCGGGCTCGGTCCAGGTGTGCTGCTTGACGCCGGCGACGACCACCGACGGAGCCCGCGCCACGGCGCGCGACAGCTCGGCGAGCGCCGTCGGCTCGGGTGCGCTGTCGTCGTGCAGCAGCCAGAGCCACGCGGTGGTGGGCCCGTCGTCGGACGCGAGAGCGGCGCGGACCGCGTCGCCGAACGTGCGCGCGCCGGGCGCCTGCACCACCCGCAGGTCCGGTCTCGGACCGCCCGCCACGGCGAACGCGCGCTCGACGAGCAGCGGCAGCGGCTCGGTCGCGCCTCGGGTCTCGGCGACGTCGACGACGATCACACGAGCAGGCCGACGTGCCTGACCGGCGAGCGCCGCGAGCGTCGCGGACAGGTACGGCGTGGGTCCACGGGTGACGAGGACGGCGGTCACGGACGTCGTCGCCGGGATCGCCGCACTGATCGGGTTCGCCGCGGTCGTCGGGGGGGCCACGGGCGCTGGGGTGGCGTTCATGCTCGGCCCATGATGCACGCCGCTGCCCGCCGCGGCGGGAGCGACTCGCCACGCCGCGCGGACCCGGGACGGGGCTCGTCGCCGCCGTGGGTGCTACCTGTGGGTGCGACGGCGCGCACGACCTCGGTGGGGCTCAGGTCTTCACGCAGGCCAGGACGCCTGCCCGGGCAGCCGACGGATGGGCGCGCCCGACGGTCACCGCCTCGGGGCGCCGCCGGCCGTGCGCAGGATCAGACGACGCGCCGCTTGAGCTTGCGCCGCTCGCGCTCCGACAGACCGCCCCAGATGCCGAACCGCTCGTCGTTCGCGAGCGCGTACTCGAGGCACTCCGCGCGGACCTCGCAGCCCGTGCACACCTTCTTGGCCTCGCGGGTCGAGCCGCCCTTCTCGGGGAAGAAGGCCTCGGGGTCGGTCTGGGCGCACAGCGCGCGCTCCTGCCAGCCCATGGGCCCGTCGTCGTCGGGAGTGCCGAAGAGCGACAGGACGTTCGAGGGTGCCTGCGGGACGGGCACCGGCGAGCGGTGCGCGTCCGTGGGGAACTCGGACGTGGCCCCGTCACCGTCGAGCAGGTTCCACATGCGTGCCTCCGGGCTGGTGCTGGTCTCGGTCAAGGCTCGACCTGTGCGACGCCCGTCCGTACCGTCGTGGGACGATCGGGCTGCCGCGTCGTGGTGCTCGCGCTCGTTTGTCGTCGGACATCATGAATTACACGCGTGTCGTTCGCCGCCGTCAACTGCAAGCGTGATAGTTGCCCCGATTTGTCGGGTGAACTTCGACGGATCCGGCTCTTCGGGCGTGTCACCGGCCCGCCTAGGGTGGCGACCATGTTCGACGCGCCCGTCCCTGCCGACACCGCCGCTCTGCTGCGGCTGCTCACCGCCGACCCCGGCCGTCCGCGCCTGACGTGGTACGGCGACGACGGCGAACGTGTCGAGCTCTCCGGAGCCGTGCTGGAGAACTGGGTGAACAAGACGACGAACCTGCTCGTCGAGGAGCTGGACGCCGGGCCCGGCACCCGCGTCGGGCTGGACCTGCCGGTGCACTGGCGTACCGTGCTGTGGGCGCTGGCCGCCTGGCGTGCCGGGGCCACCGTCGTCCTGGCGGCGGACACCGACGGCAGAGACGGCACCGACGGCGCCGGCGGTGGCGGGCGCGCGCCGCTCGACGCGCTCGACGATCTCGACGTGCTCGTGACGTCGCGGCCGTCGTCGGCGTCCGGCCCCGCCCTCGTGGTCGTCACGCTCGCCGCGCTGGCCCGCCGCGCGCCCGAGCCGCTGCCCGGCGGGGCGATCGACGCCGCGGCGGCCGTCATGACCTACGGCGACCGCCTGGGCTGGGTCCCGCCGGCCGACCCCACCGGCAGCGCGCTCGAGGTCGACGGCACGACGAGCGTGACCTACGCGGGGCTCGCGAGCTGGTGGGCGCCACAGGCTACGCGTGAGCGCGTCCTGCTCGCGGCGTCGTCGGACGTGGCCGACTGGCTGGCCCGGGCCGTCGCGACGCTCGCAGGCGACGGCTCGCTCGTGCTCCTGTCCCCCGCGCGCACCGCCGACCTCGCCGACCCCGCCGCCCCGGCGTACGCTCCGGCGCGCGAGCAGCTCGCGCGCCTGGCAGAGGACGAAAGGGTCACGCGCGAGCACCTCGCGACGTGACGCAGACGACCTCGTCGCCCCCGATCGCCTGGGACTCCGGTCCCCGGCGACGCGCACGCCGTCGGTAGGCTGGGAGAGGTCCGGCCACCGCCGGAGCACCCCCGAGCGGAGAGCTGGCTGGTGAACGTACGCATCATGGCGTCTGCGGACGTCGACCCCACCGCGACCATCGGCGAAGGATCGTCGATCTGGCATCTCGCGCAGGTGCGTGACGGCGCGACGATCGGCCGGTCGTGCGTGATCGGCCGCGGCGCCTACATCGGCTCCGGCGTGAGCGTCGGCGACGGCTGCAAGGTGCAGAACTACGCGCTGGTCTACGAGCCGGCCGTGCTCGAGCCCGGCGTGTTCGTCGGGCCGGCCGCGGTCCTGACCAACGACGAGTTCCCGCGCGCGGTCAACCCGGACGGCACGCCCAAGAGCGCGCACGACTGGCAGGCGGTCGGCGTCACGCTGCGCGAGGGCGCCTCCGTGGGTGCGCGCGCCGTGTGCATCGCGCCGGTGACCGTCGGACGCTGGGCGACCGTGGCTGCGGGTGCGGTCGTGACGAAGGACGTCCCCGACTACGCGCTGGTCGCGGGAGTCCCGGCGCGCCGGCTCAAGTGGGTCGGGCGGGCGGGCGTCCCGCTGGAGCAGCAGACAGATGGCACGTACCGTTGCCCGACCACGGGTGAGCTGTACGACGAGCAGGCAGGTGTGCTGACGCGACGCGCGTCGGCGGACGAGGAGCTGGACGCATGACCGGAACGACTATCCCCGCGGCCAAGCCGCTCATCGGTGACGAGGAGCGTGCGGCGGTCGACCGCGTCCTGCGGTCCGGGATGATCGCGCAGGGCCCCGAGGTCGCCGCGTTCGAGCGCGAATTCGGCGAGCAGCTCGTCGGGGGGCGGGCGTGCGTCGCCGTGAGCTCCGGCACGACGGGCCTGCACCTGGGCCTGCTGGCCGCGGGCATCGGCCCGGGCGACGAGGTGATCGTCCCGTCGTTCACGTTCGCCGCGACCGCCAACTCGGTCGCGCTGACCGGCGCGACCCCGGTCTTCGCGGACATCGACCCGGACACGTACTGCCTGGCGGTCGACTCGGTCGAGGCGGCGATCACCGAGCGCACCGCGGCGATCATGCCCGTGCACCTGTACGGCCACCCCGCCGACATGACGGCGCTCGGCGCGCTGGCCACCGCGCGCGGCCTGCAGCTGTTCGAGGACGCCGCCCAGGCGCACGGCGCGACGTGGCAGGGCGCGCCCGTCGGCTCGTTCGGCGCCTTCGGGATGTTCTCGCTCTACCCGACCAAGAACATGACGTCGGGCGAGGGCGGCATGGTCTCGTGCGCGACGCCCGAGATCGTGCGCAACGTCCAGCTCCTGCGCAACCAGGGCATGGAGCGCCGGTACGAGAACGAGGTCGTCGGCTTCAACTCGCGTATGACCGATGTGCACGCCGCGATCGGCCGCGTCCAGCTCGGCAAGCTGCCGGCGTGGACCGCGCAGCGCCAGGCGAACGCCGCGTTCCTGTCGGAGAACCTCGAGGGCGTGGGCGTGCCGCACGTCGCCGAGGGTGCGACGCACGTGTGGCACCAGTACACGATCCGCGTCCCGCAGGACCGCGACGGCTTCGCGAAGGCGCTCCTCGAGGAGCACGGCGTGGGCTCGGGCGTCTACTACCCGATCCCCAACCACCAGCTGCCCTCGTTCGGCCTCGAGTTCGACCTGCCGGTCACGCGCGAGGCGTGCGAGCAGGTGCTCTCGCTGCCGGTCCACCCGGCCCTCACGCCCGACGACCTCGAGCGCGTCGTCGCGGGCGTCAACGCCGTCGCGAAGGCGGGTGCGTGATGGCTGACCTGCGCGCCGGGCTCATCGGCCTGGGGATGATGGGCCGGCACCACGCGCGCGTGCTGCGCTCGCTGCCGGGCGTCCAGCTCGTCGCCGTCGCCGACCCGGGCGGCGACCCGCACGGGGTCGCGAACGGGCTGCCCGTCGGCTCGTCGGTCGAGGACCTCATCGCCGCCGGTGTCGACTACGTGACCGTCGCGGTGCCGACCAGCTTCCACGAGCAGATCGCGATCACGCTCGCCGAGGCGGGGGTGCACGCCCTCGTCGAGAAGCCGCTCGCTCCCGACACGCCGTCGGCGCAGCGCGTCGCCGACGCGTTCGCCTCGCGCGGCCTCGTCGGCGCCGTCGGCCACATCGAGCGCTACAACCCCGCGCTGCAGCACCTGCGCGAGCGCCTCGCCGCAGGCGAGCTGGGCGACGTCTACCAGGTGGTCACGCGCCGCCAGGGCCCGTTCCCCGCGCGCATCGCGGACGTCGGCGTCGTCAAGGACCTCGCGACCCACGACATCGACCTCACCGCCTGGGTCACGCAGTCGCCGTTCGTGTCCGTCGCCGCCCAGACCTCGGTGCAGAGCGGCCGCCAGCACGAGGACATGGTCGCCTTCGTCGGCAAGCTCGCCGACGGCACCGTGACGAGCCACCTGGTGAACTGGCTGTCGCCGTTCAAGGAGCGGGTCACGGTCGTCACGGGCGAGCGCGGCGCGTTCGTCGCGGACACCCTCACGGCCGACCTGACGTTCTACGCCAACGGCACGGTGCCCACCACGTGGGAGTCCATCGCGAAGTTCCGGGGCGTGAGCGAGGGCGACGTGGTGCGCTTCGCGATCCCCAAGCCCGAGCCGCTGCGCACCGAGCACGAGGCGTTCCGCGACGCGGTGCTGGGCAAGGAGGTCGACATCGTCACGATGCAGGACGGCCTGGCCACGGTCCGCGTCGCGGAGGCGGTGCTGGCCTCGGCCGCCTCGGGCACGACGCAGGTCGTCTGACGCCGCACGACGCAGGCCCGGTCCCCTCGTGGGGCCGGGCCTGCGTGCGTCGTGCGGGCCGCCCTCGCCGGGCGGCGCTCAGCTCTGGACCGTGACCGTGAACAACGTCGAACGCAGCCCGAACGCGAGGCGGAACTGGTCCCCGGTGACGGTGGTCGAGCCGCGCGTGCCCGTGAGCGTCACGGACGTCGCGCGTCCGCCGTAGGCGCCCTTACCGTCGCGCGTGATCGTCACGGACGTGAACGTGCCGATGGACGGGTACGCGTCCTCGACACTCTCCCCGCTCACCGTGGCCTGCCACGTGAACGCGTCGTACGAGTCGGACCTGGCCTGCAGGTACGGCTGCGAGCCCTTGACGGAGTAGCCCCCGTTCGACGCGCTGAACTGCGTGAACGCGGGCTTGCCCGCATACGTGCGGATCTTGCCCGCGGTCGCGCGCACGGCGGCGTCCGTCGCAGCGGTGGTGTGGGTCGCCGTGCGGCGACCCTTGAGGTCGTACGACGCGGCTCCCTTGAACACCTGGCAGGACGTCGTGTCGCACGTGTCCCACCACCACGGTCGGTAGCCGCCCGCCTGCTCGTACGAGGCGTAGGTGCGCGCCGCGATCGCCTGGGCACCGAGCGCCTGCGCGTGCCAGTACGACGGCATCTCCGCGGGCACCACGGAGCGCAGGTAGGAGCGGTAGCTCGACGTGAGCGTCACGTTGACCGTGCGCGTGGCGGTGTCGGTGAGATCGGCGTTGAGCGACCCGACGTACTCGGTCGCGGTGCTGCCGACGACGTTGCGGACCGTGTAGTCCGAGTCGGAGACCGTCACGCGGCGGGCACCCTTGAGCGTCGCAGCGATCGCGCTGCTCGTGACGGTGGTCCACTTCCCGCCGACGCTCGCCTGCAGGCGCCAGCCGGAGCTGAGCCGGCTGACGCGCCAGCGCGAGGGCGTCACGGTGCGTGAGCCGCTCGTGACGCGCGTCGGGAGCGACACCTGCGCGTTCGTCGAGCCCTTCGTCGGGTCAGAGCCGCGCAGCCGCAGCCCGGGCTCGGCGACGACGTCGAGCTTGCCGTCGGTGTCGCCGCGCAGCCACACGTCGATCTTGCGGGTGTCCGACGCGTTGCCCGGTGAGGTGCCCGGGTAGTACGCGGCGACGATCTTCTGCGCGGACAGCCCCTTCTCGGCCCGGCCCTTGGCGCCGTACTGCGACAGACCGATCCCGTGGCCGAAGCCACGGCCGCTGATCACGAGGTCGCCCGCGGCCGCGGGACGCGCGACGCCGGTCGCGGCCAGTGCCGCGACCGCCGAGTCCGGCCCCGCGCCGGTGGGCTCTGGGCCCGAGGCGCCCGCATCCGGCGAGGACGCCGCCGCGGGTGCGACCATCCCGCCGACCATCCCGCCGAGCAGCACGGCGGCGAGCGCGGCCCCGGCCGCACGGCGACGGACGCTCACGGTCGTCGCCCGCGCAGCACGGCCACGACCCGCTGCGCGGCGTCCCCCGCCCCGTACGGCGTCGCCTGCGGCAGCGCACCGGGGCCGCGCAGGACGATCGTGTCCAGCCGCGGCAGCTCGGTGTCGGTCGGTACGAGCATGTTCCAGCCCCCTTCGAGGGTCTCGACCCACTCGGTCTCGGTGCGCAGCGTCGTGCACGGACGACCGAGCAGGTAGGCCTCCTTCTGCAGTCCGCCCGAGTCTGTCACGACGCCGACCGAGCCGAGCACGGCCGCGACCATCTCGTGGTAGGGCAGCGGGTCGGCGACGACGACCGCCCCGCGGTCCAGCTCGATCCCGTGCTCCGCGGCCTTGGCCCGCAGCCTCGGGTGCGCCAGCAGGAGGACGGGCACGGGCAGCGCGGCGAGCGCCGCGACGATCGCGGCGAGACGCGCGGGGTCGTCGGTGTTCTCCGCGCGGTGCAGCGTCGCCACGACGTGCTCGCCCTCGGGCGCGCCCGGCACCCGCGTACCGGCGGCGAGGACCGCGTCGCGCACCCGGAAGCACACGTCGGTCATCACGTCCCCGACGAGCTCGGTCCGTGCAGCCAGTCCCTCGGCCGCGAGGTGGTCGACGGCGACCTGCGTGGGAGCCAGCAGCAGATCGGCCGCGTGGTCGGTGAGCACACGGTTGTGCTCCTCGGGCATGCGGCGGTTGAACGAGCGCAGGCCCGCCTCGAGGTGCGCGAGCGGCAGGTGGATCTTCACGGCGGCGACCGCGGCGGCGAGCGTCGAGTTGGTGTCGCCGTACACGAGCACCCAGTCGGGGCGCTGCTCGTCCATCACAGCCTCGAGCGGGCCGAGCATCGCACCGGTCTGCGCGCCGTGCGAACCCGAGCCCACCGCGAGGTGCACGTCGGGCTGCGGGATCCGCAGGTCGGCGAAGAAGACGTCCGACAGACCAGGGTCGTAGTGCTGGCCGGTGTGCACGATGACGTGCTCGACGCCCCCGTCGGCGAGCGCCTGCGCGACCGGGGCGAGCTTGACGAACTGCGGGCGGGCGCCGACGACGCTCAGGACCTTCAACGCACTGCCTCCACGACGACGTCCGGGACCGCGTCGGCGCCGCACGGGACTGCTCCGGCGGCACCTGACCCGCGCGCGACCTGCGGTCGGTCACCCGCGGCGACCCCCGCACCGGCGGTGAGCGCGGCCGGCCGACCGAGCACGAGATCCGCGAGGGAGTCGACGAGGTTCGCGTCCGGTCCGGACGCGAGCACCACCGTACCGGCCGTGACCGTCAGGCACCGCGCGTCGCGTGCCACGCCCGCGGCGCCGGTCAGCTCCCCTCGCCGCGTCGCGCACGCCGTTCGAGCACGTCGACGACCACGTCGTGGTGCGCCGACTCCACGACCACCGCGTCCGGGTTCGCGCGTGCGAGGCGGGCCGCGAGCGGGATGCCCCGCGGGTCACCCCAGGTCACCAGGACGGGGTCGACGAGCAGGTCGCCCCACGTGCGCTCGACGTACGCGGCCAGGACGAGCGGGTCGACGTGGGCGTGCACGGCCGGCTCGCCGACACGCCGCTTGAACCGCGCGCTCGCGCGCCGGTGGCGCCGCGCGAGCCGGTCGAGGCTCTCGGTGCGCCCCGCCACGCGCGCGATCGGCCGGGCCGCGCGCAGCAGCACGCGCGGGACGCCGTCGACGGCCCACCGCTCGAGGCGGTGGGTCAGCAGGCGGTGGCGCACGGGCGCCACGTCGAGCACGGTCACGCGGTCGTCGAGGTCGACCGCGTGGACGTCGTCGGTCACGAGGTACGCGCGCGCACCGCGTCGGGCCGCGTCGCGGACCACGCGCACCGCGGGCCTGACTGCCGTGCGGTAGAGCGCGATCGCCACGACGACGGGGGCGTCGGCCGGCAGCTCGGGCTCGGGCTCGCCGCGCAACGTCCGCCCGAGCCTCGCCGCGACACCCACGGGACCGAACCGCCGTGCGAGGTCCTCCCGCACGAGCGCGGGCCGGGCCGAGCGGTGCCGTGCCTCGAGCCCGTGGACGGCGGCGAGCACGTCGTCCACGTCGTCGCCGATGCCGACGAGCCACGCCATCCACAGGTCCTGCGCGACGTCGAGGTTGCGCAGGCCGCCGCGGGTCGCGGTCGCCACGACGGGCAGTCCGCTCGCGAGCGCCTCGACCGCAGCCAGACCGAAGGTCTCGGAGGTCGACAGGTGCACCATGACGTCGGCGTCGCGGTGCACGTCGCCGACCCGGTCGGGCGCGACCCGGCCGAGGAACCGCACCGCGTCGACGACGCCCAGCTCCTGCGCCAGCGCGCGCATCCGGTCCTCGTCGGCGCCGCCGCCCACGACCGTGAGCGTCGCGTCCGGCCGCAGCGCCCGCCACTGCGCGAACGCGCGCACGAGCCGCAGCACACCCTTGGCCTCGAGCAGGTTCCCGACGTAGAGCCACCGATCGAGGCGGCCCGCGACCTCCTCGCGCGGGACGAACCGCTCGACGTCGACCGGGTTGAAGACCGTGTGGATCGCGTCGGCGCGGTCCGGGTACCGCTGACGCAGGGCGCGCGCGGTGTCCTCCCCCACGGTCGTCACCGCGGCGGCGCCGCGTATCGTCCGGGCGTACATCTGCGACGCGCGCTCGTCGGCCCACAGCCGGTTGAGGTACGACGCGTGCTCGGTCACGACGACGCGCGTGCGGTCACCCACGAGGTCCACGACCGCCCAGCCGGTCGGCATCCCGACGTGCACGTGCACCACGTGGGCCGCCGCGAGCTCGTCGGCGTAGGGCTCCAGAGCCTGGCGGGTGAGCTCCGCGAGGTGCGCACGCGGCGTCTGGGGGTCCGCGACGAACGGGACGCGCAGGATCTCGAGCCCGTCGACGACCTGGCGCGTCGCGGCGAGGTCGGGTGTGCCCGCGGGGCGCGCCTCGGCGTGCACGACGAGCGGATCGGGGAACTGCTCGACGAGCGCGAGCGTCGTCGCGCGCACGAACGCTCCCCAGTAGGGGTTCTCGGGCGTCGGGTACCAGGGGGTGACGACGACGAGCCTGCCGGCTCGTGTCGTGCTCGTCGGCTCAGACACCGGCCACCTGCGCGATCTCGTCGACGAACGGCTCGAGCAGCGCGTCGCGACGGTAGGTACGCGCGTGCGCGAGCGCCTCGACGTGCTGGCGCTCGGTCTGGGTGCGTGCGCCGCGCGCGGTGGCGACCAGCGCGTCCGCGACGCCCTGCGGCGTCAGCTCGGCCGCGGGCCACGCCAGCGGGTAGCCCGCGAGCGGCTCGGCGATCGCGGTCGTCGGCGAGAACACCCCGGCGATCGGCTTCCCGGACGCCATGCACTCGAAGACCTTGCCGGACGTCACGTACCGGGAGTCGGCCGCCATGAGCAGGATGGCGTCCAGGCCGTCGTACACGCCCCCGATCGTCGCCTTCGAGACCGGGCCCTCGTAGGTCACGCCCACCTCGTCCTCGAGCGGCAGCAGCGCACGGATCCGGTCGGCCTGCCGCGCGAAGAACCCGAGGTGCCCGTACACGTGCGCGGTCGCGTCCGCCATCGCGGGGTCGCGGCGGGCCAGCGTCCACCCCTGCCACATCGCGTCGTGCGGGTGCTGCTCGGTGACCGTGCCGATGAACCCGAAGCGCAAGGGTGCGCCGGGCTCGGGTGCACGGAACCGGGGCTCGCCCAGCAGGTCGGCGTCGTACCCGTTGGGCAGCACACGCATCCGGTCCGCGGCATCGGGGTACCGCTGCGCGTGCCAGTGCCGCAGCGCCGCGTTGACGAACGTCACGCGCGCGGCGGAGCCGATGAGCCTGCGCTCCCAGCGCCGCGCGAGGTGGCCCGGCGGGAACGCGTCCGTCTCCTCGAACAGGTCGAGGGTCCACGAGTCGCGGTAGTCCATGACGTACGGGATGCGGTGGCGCACGTGCGCGACGTAGGCCGCAGCGAAGTCCGCCCACGGGTTGCCGGTCGCGACGACCACGTCGACGGGGTGGTGGCGGTGCACACGGCCGATCTCGCGTGCGACGGGCAGGATCCACGAGCCGTACCGCTCCGGGAAGACGTGCTTCTGGCCCGCGATCGTCAGCCTGCTGTGCACGAACGGCAGCGTCGTCGCGAGCCGACCACGATGACGCAGCTCGGGGTCGAGGTGCGACATGGGCAGCGGGACCCGCAGGACGTGCACGCGCGGGTCGATCTTCGCGAGCAGCGAGTCGTCACGCGAGCCGACCACGCGGTCGTAGAAGTCCTCGGTCACCGTCACGACGGTGACGTCCCAGCCCGACGCGGCGAAGTGGTTGGCCATCGCGAGCGGCCGGAACACGCCGCTCGCGCGGGACGGCGGGTAGTACATCGCGACCAGCAGGACGTGCGGGCGCCGCGTGGGGTGGACCAACTCGAGCTCCTCGGGCGGCGCGAGGCGCCGCCACGTCGACATGGGAAGACCTCCGCGAAGGGTCCCGTCGAGGTGCCGAGGGACAGGGCGAAGGCCGGCGTCAGTATAGGCGCGCCCCCTGTCTGTCGCCTGCCGAGGCCCCACCGACCGACCCAGCGCGGGACCTGGCGCAGCTCGGCGTCGTGTCAGCAGCCCGCAGCGGATCCGCCCGCCGATGCTCGGTCCGTCACCGCAGGGCCTCGACCACCCCGTCCGGCACCGCGCCGGCGCCGCCCGCCACGAGCAGCAGGGGCACCTGCCGCACCGAGAGCCATGCGGCCGTGGGCGCAGGCGCGCTCGCCCCGGCGGTGAGCAGCGTGATCCGCCCGAGCACGCCGCCGGTGAGCGAGTCGACGAGGTTCGTGTCGTGGCCCGAGGCGAGCAGGACGGCGTCCGTGCCCACCCGAGCCTCGTACGCCGTGGCCACGGCTGCGGCCGTGCCGTACCGGTCGGCGCCCGCGAGCCGCGTGAACGACAGCCCGGCGGCGCCGAGGGCCGCCGTGACCTGGTCCGTGACCACCCCGGTGCCGCCCACGACGACCGCGGACCTCGCGCCGAGCGCGGTGAGCGCCTGCTGCGTGGCGGCCGGGACCGCGCTACGGGGCACGAGCAGGATGGGCTGCCCGGTCGCGGCTGCAGGCCCGCCCGCCGCGGCGGCGTCGACGAGGTTCGCCGCGACACCCGAGGCGACGACGACGCTCGGCGCCTTGCCGAACGCGCGGGCGACCGCCGCCGACGTCGCGTACCTGTCGTCGCCCGCCAGGCGCGACACGTCGAGTCCCGCGCGCCGCAGGGTGTTGACGACCTTCGGCCCGAGCACCCCCTTGCCGCCGACGAGGATCGCCCGCGTCGCGCCGCGCCGCGCGATCTCGTCGAGCGTCGCCTGGGGAACGCTCGTGCTCGTCGCGAGCAGGACCGGGGCCTTGAGCGAGCGCGCGTAGGGCGCGGCCACCAGCCCGTCGACCAGCGAGGCCTGCTCGCCCGAGACGATCACGACGTCCTGACCGGTCGGGAACGCGGTGCGGCCCACCGCGGCGGCCGTCGCGTACCGGTCGTCGCCCGCGAGCCGCTGCACGGCCGACATCGAGCCGACCGAGAAGTACGCGGACCGAAGGCCCATCTTCGTGCGCACGCCGTCGGACGTCGTCTTGCTCAGCAGGACGGCGGACGTGCCGCTCGAGGACGTCGCACGCAGCTGCATGACCGCGCCCGAGCTCGCACGGCGGGTGACCGTCAGCGAGGCGACGTCACCGAGCGTCGGGAACTTCGCGCGCACCTGCGCCTGCGTCAGGGTCGTCTGCCAGCTCGCGTACGGGTTGCGCACGCGCGGGTCGACCGACCACTTGTCCTCACGGCTGCGCAGGTACGACAGCGTCGCGCTGCCCCACACTTCCTCGGAGCTCGTGGTCTTTCCACCGGTCGACGACGAGTAGTACGTCTCGGCGAGCGCTCCGCCGGGCGCGAGCACGACCTGCGCGCCGTCCTTGTTCCGCGTCGCGTCGACCGCGGCGACCCAGTACTTGCCGTACCCGGCCTCGTTCTCCTTGTTCCACCCGGTGAACTTCTGGTCGGTCGTCTCGTCCGTCAGGTGGGCGTTCAGGCTGGACCGCACGCCCGCCTGGACCTTCCGGTAGGCGTAGGTGCGCGCGGCGATGGCCTGTGCCTGCAGTGCAGCCGCAGGCCAGGACGCGGGCATCTCGGCGATCCCGTACAGGTACTCGCTGTTGAGGCGCAGCGTGTTGACCACGTTGGTCCCGCCGCTCAGCGGTCCGAACGCGAGCGTCCCGCGCGCGTAGCGCACCGTCCCGCTGCCCGCGTTGGCCAGGGGCACGCTCACGACGCCGCCCGACCAGCTCAGCGTCAGCTCGGGCCACGACGAGCGGTTGGTGCGGTAGGCCACGCCGTCGGCGCTGACCTTGACGCGCGCGGAGCCGTCCTCGGTGACGTACGTGAACGTCAGCGTCGTGGCCGTGACCTTGACCGTCTTGCCGGGTGCCGTGCCCAGGGTCCAGGCGGTGGCGCTCTCGCGCGAGACCGTCACCGAGCGGACGCCCGTGAGCACCTGCACCCGCAGCAGCGGGTCGTCCGTGCGGCGCGCGACCTTCGCGGGCTCGTAGTAGTGCTCGAGGATCCCCGCCCCGGAGTAGCCGTCGAGCGCCATGCCGTACGCACCGTACTGGGACATGCCCAGGCCGTGACCCCACCCGCTGCCCGTGAACGTGAACGTCGAGGGCACCGCGGCGGCCGCCCGGGCGGTCGGCACAGCAGGTGCGGCGGCGATCGTCGCGGCACCGGCAGGAGGCGCGCCGAGGCCGACGACGAGCGCGGCCAGCACCCCCACGACCGCGCCCCTCAGCGCGCGGCGCCCACCGGTGGGCGCCACGTGGTGCTCTCGAGTCATCTCAGTGCGCCGATCAGTAGTCGTGCCGTGGCCGGGGTGATGGCCCCCGGTCCGCCGGCGAGGTCCAGGTCCGAGGTGCCGACCGAGGTCAGCCAGCGCTGCACGTCGTCGTGCCCCGCGGTGCCGGGGACGAGCACGACGAGGCGTCCCAGGGCACCGGCCGTGACCGAGTCCACGAGATGGGCGTCCGTGCCCGCGGCGACGACGACGCGGCTCGTGCCGACCCGCTCGGCGAAGCCCCGCGCCACGGCCAGCGCCGTGGCGTACCGGTCGTCGCCCGCGTACCGCACGACCGTCCCCTTCGTCACGAAGCGCACCTGCTCTGCGGTCGCCTCCGCGACCGCCGCGGTGCCGCCCACGATCGTCGTGCGCGTGACCTGCCGGTCGATGATCGTGCTGCGGGTCGCGGAGGGCAGCTTCTTGCGGGTCGTCAGGAGCACCGGCTGGTCGGTCGCGGCGGCGGCGCCACCCGCGGCGGCGGCGTCGACGAGGTGCGCCTGCTCACCCGAGGCGAGCACCGCGCGCGACGAGTCGGGCATGGCCCGCGCCACCGCCGCGGCGGTCTCGTAGCGGTCGTCGCCCGCGAGCCGCTGCACGTCCTGCACGCCCAGGGCCCGCAGCTCGCGCGACAGCGCGGTGCCGAGGACGCCCGTCCCTCCGACGAGCCAGACCTTCGACGGCGCACGCCGCCGGATCTCGTCGCGCGTCGCCGCGGGCAGCGCGTCACGCGCCGAGAGGAGGACCGGAGCGTTGCGCGACGCGGCGAACGGGCCCGCGACGAGGCCGTCGACGATCGAGGCCTGCGTCCCGGCGACGACCACGACCTCCTGCGACGTCGAGGACGCGGCCCGCCCGAGCGCGACCGCGGTCCCCCACCGGTCGAGCCCGCCCCACCGTGACAGGCCGCACGTCTCCTTGCCCGCGCCGCCCGACGGCAACCGCTCGACCCACACGGAGTCGGTCAGGCCGTGCCGCGTGATCGAGACCTTGTAGATGCCCGCGGACGCGCGCGAACCGCTGTCGCGCTTGCCGTCCCACGCGACGTCGACCCACCCGCGGCCCTTGCCGGTCAGCGAGCGCACCACGCCACCGGAGCACGCGGAGCGGACGGTCGCGGTCCACGTCGCCGTCTTCGCGCTGTACGCCTGGGCGACCACCGGGTCGCCGGGCGTGGCCCAGGTGACCGCACCGCGCGAGGCGACACGCTGCACCTGGTTGGCGGCGTACGTCCGGATCGTGTCGAGCCGGTCGTACGTCTTCTGCCCGGGGCAGGCGGTCGAGGCGACGTCGCGGTGGCCCATGACCACCGGCAGCGAACCCTTCCACCCGGGCTTGCGCACGGGGTGCGTGCTGCCCTCGCGGGCGGTGAGGACCGTCGTGCCGAGCGGGTCACGACCGAACGTCGCGAGCTTCCACGCGGCGACCTGGGCGACCGACCTCATCGCCGCGTCCGGGGGCGCGGTGCCCGTGAACTCGCCGATGATCGCGACGCCGATGGTGTTCGTGTTGAACCCGCCGGAGTGGACGCCGAGCGGGATCTTGTCGATCGAGCCCTTGCGACCCTCGTACACGGTCCCGAACCTGTCGACGAGGAAGTGGTAGCCGACGTCGCTCCAGCCACGACCCTTCACGTGGTACTCGTAGATGGCGCGCACCAGCGCGGGCGCCTGCGCCCGCGAGTAGTCGTTGGCGTTGACCGTGTGGTGCACGACCGCCGCCTGGATCGTCGAGCTCCAGTCGATCGGCTGGCGGATCGACTCGTCGGCTCGCCACTGCGCGCGGGTCACGAGCGCGGGCCGCAGCCGCGACGGGCTGATCCCCGCGGTCGCGGCCGCCTCGACGTCGCCGGCCGACCCCGTCACGCCCTCGAGTGCACCCGCGGTGCCGGCGGCGGCGTCGGGCACGGTCGTGACGGGAGCGTCGGCGAGGTCCGCGACGCCCGCGTCGACGAGCGTGGCGGCCAGGCCGACGGGCGCGACGCCGCTCGCGGTCTCGACCCGGACCTGCAGCCCGTCGGCGCAGGTGCGGACGTAGGGCGTCGTGCCGGGGCGCGCACGCGCCGCCTCGGCCGTGCCCACCTCGGGCGCCTCCGGGTCGATCTCGAGCTCGGTCCAGCTCGACCAGGTCCCGTCCTGCCGGGTGCGGACGAGCACGCGCTCGACCTCGACGCCGGGTTCCCACGTCACGCCGACGACGTCGAAGTCGGAGGTCGCGCGGGCCGGCGTGAGCACCGCCAGCCGGCCGACGTGCCCGGGGCCCTCGGGATCGACCTCGACGGGCAGCGAGAGCGCCGCACGGCTGGCGGAGTCGACCCCGCCGGCCAGCGGCACGGTCGTCGTCGAGACGGGCGCGCCGGGAGCGACCGGAACGGTCGGCGTCGCGGCCGCCTGCGTGGCCGACGGCGCGGCGGTCGCTGCGGTGGCAGCAGGGGCGAGGGGCGTCAGCAGCGCGGCCGCGACCGCGCACGCGAGCAGCGCACGGCTGCGGTTCGGCACAGGTGCTCCGCGAGGTCGCATCGTGGGGCCCTTCACTGCTGGACTGGCGTCGGAACCCGAGGGGACGTCCCGAACCGCAGTCACAGTAGTTCACACCAGTCACACATGCACGTAGCCCGGACACCGGCGAGCCGGACGCGCGCCGGCACGCGTCAGGCGCCGCTCACAGCCCTCGCGACGAGCTCGAGGTCGGCGTCGCGGACGACGAGCGCGTCCGGGCGACCCGCTGCGATGCGCTCAGCGAGCGGCTTGCCGTCCGGGTCTCCCCAGGTCACGAGCACCGGGTCGGCCAGCTGCGCATGCGCCTCGCTCGTGACCGCCCGAGCCAGCGCCTGCGGGTCCAGCCGGGCGTGGGCCCGTCGGTTCGCCGCGCTGCGCCACCGCGCGGCGGCGCGCTGCTGCCGGCGAGCCGCGGCGTCCACGACCCGTTCACGGCCGACGCGGCGAGCGACCGGCCGCGCCGCTGCGAGCAGCGCGCGCGGCGCCGCGTCCAGGAGCCAGCGCTCGAGCCGGTGGTTCAGCAGGTGGGCTCGCACGGGCGCGAGGTCGATGCGCTGCACACGCGGGTCGAGGTCCAGCTCGTGGGCCCCGTCGGCGATCAGCACCGCACGCGCACCCCGACGCACCGCGTCCCGCACGACCCGCGCCGCTGCCCCGAGCGACGAGCCCCGCAGCGCCACGGCGACGACGAGCGGGGCGTGCGGTGCGGGTTCGTCCACCGGGGCACCGCGCAGCGCGCGGGCGAGGACCGCCGCGACGGGCCTGCTGCCGAACCGCACCGCGAGGTCGTCGCGCACGACCCCCGAGCGCGCGCCCACGGCCCGTTCCTCGAGGTCGCGAACCGCGACGATGACGTCGTCGACGCCGTCGCCGACCGGCACGAGACGCGCCATGCCCTCGTCCTGGGCGACGTCGAGCGCGCGCTGCGCGCCGCGCGTCGCGGTCGCCACCACGGGCAGTGCGCACGCGAGCGCCTCGACCGCGGTCAGCCCGAACGTCTCCGCCACCGACAGGTGCACCAGCACGTCCGCGTCGCGGTAGAGCCTGCCGACCTGGTCGGGCGGGACCCTGCCGACGAAGCGCACCGCGTCGCCCACCCCCAGCTCGGCGACGAGCGCCTCCATGCGATCGCGGTGCACACCGCCGCCCGCGACGGTGAGCGTCGAGGTCGGGCGCTGCGCGTGCCACGCCGCGAACGCGCGCACGAGCCGCAGCACACCCTTGGCCTCGAGCAGGTTGCCGACGTACAGCCAGCGGTGCAGGTTCGTCGGCGGCACCTGCCGCGGTGCGAACCCCAGCACGTCCACGGGGTTGGGCACGGTGAGCACCTTGTGCGCGACGTCGGGATACCGCTGCTGCAGCGCGCGCGTCATGTCCTCGCCGACGGTCGTCACGAGCGCGGCCGCGCGCGTCGCGCTCGCGTACATCGCCTCGGACTGCGGCACCGACCACACCTTGTTGAGGTACGAGGCGTGCTCGCTCATCACGACGCGCACACGGTCGCCGAGCAGGTCGAGCACCGCCCAGCCCGTCGGCATGCCGACGTGCACGTGCACCGCTGCGGCTTCCCCGAGCGCCTGCGCGTACGGCCGCAGGGCGTCCCGCACGAGCTCGGCGACGCGGGCGCGCGGCGTCAGCGGGTCCATCGCGGCCGTCACGTGCAGCACCTGCAGCCCGTCGACGACCGCGAGCGAGGGTGCGACGGGCGCGGCCTCCAGGGGGACGACCTCGACGTGCACGACGAGCGGGTCGGGGAACTCGTCCAGCAGCGCCCGCGTCGTCTCGCGCACGAACGCACCGCCGTACGGGTTGCGCGGCGTCGGGTACCACGGCGTCACCACGACGAGCCTGCCGTGCACGGCCCGAGGGGCGAGCGCGACCTCGTCGGGCACCACTCGACCTCCTGGGAACGGCAGGCGGACACGTCGCGGCCGGGGACATTCGATCCCTGACCGGCCCGACGCCGTCGTTAGTATAGGGAGGCCGTTCGCCCGGGTTGCCGGACTCCTCGGCCGCCCACCGCCGTCGCCACCCGTGAGGGACCCTGTGAAGATCGCTGTCGTCGCCCTTGGAAAGATCGGCCTCCCGCTGGCCGTCCAGTTCGCGTCGAAGGGTCACGACGTCGTCGGTGTCGACGTGAACCCTCAGGTCGTGGCGCTCGTGAACGCGGCCACCGAGCCCTTCCCGGGCGAGGCCTTCCTGCAGGACAAGCTGACCGAGCTGGTCCCGGCCGGGCGCCTGCGCGCGACGACCGACTACGCGGACGCGATCCCGGGTGCCGACGCCGTCGTGCTCGTCGTGCCGCTGTTCGTCGACGACGCGACGTGGCAGCCGGACTTCGGCTGGATGGACGACGCGACCCGTTCGCTCGCCGCGCACCTGACGCCCGGCACGCTCGTGTCCTACGAGACGACCCTTCCGGTCGGCACCACGCGCACCCGGTGGAAGCCGCTCATCGAGGAGATCTCCGGTCTGAGGGAAGGTGTGGACTTCGACCTGGTCTTCTCCCCCGAGCGCGTCCTGACCGGCCGGGTGTTCGCCGACCTGCGCCGCTACCCCAAGCTCGTCGGCGGTCTGACCGAGCGCGGCGCACAGCGTGCGACCGAGTTCTACGAGGCCGTCCTGGACTTCGACGAGCGGCCCGACCTGGACCGCGAGAACGGCGTGTGGGACCTCGGCTCGGCCGAGGCCGCCGAGCTCGCCAAGCTCGCGGAGACCACGTACCGCGACGTGAACATCGGGCTGGCGAACCAGTTCGCCCGGTTCGCCGAGCGCGAGGGCATCGACGTGCAGGCCGTGATCGACGCCTCGAACTCCCAGCCGTACAGCCACATCCACCGGCCCGGGATCGCCGTCGGCGGCCACTGCATCCCGGTCTACCCGCGCCTGTACCTGTTCAACGACCCCGAGGCCACGGTCGTGCGCGCGGCGCGCGAGGCGAACGCCGCGATGCCCGCGCACGCGGTCGCCCTGCTCGAGGCCGCTGCAGGGCCGCTGACCGGGCTGCGCGTCGTCGTCCTCGGCGCCTCCTACCGCGGCGGCGTCAAGGAGACCGCGTTCTCCGGCGTGTTCCCGACGGTCGAGGCGCTGCGCGCCGCGGGCGCCACGCCGCTCGTGCACGACCCGCTGTACTCCGACGAGGAGCTCGCGAAGCTCGGCCTGGACGCCTACCACGTGGGCGAGGCGGTCGACGCGGCCGTCGTGCAGGCGGACCACGCCGAGTACCGGACGCTCGGCGAGGCCGACCTGCCGGGCGTGCGAGCGCTCGTCGACGGCCGTGGGATCACCGACGCCGTGCTGTGGCCGACCGTCACCCGTACGGTGATCGGGCGCGCCTCGCGCGCCTGACCCGCACCACCGCCTCCAGCGACGGGACACGAGTGAGCCTCACCCACGACTCCGGCACGCGGCCGCACGTCGCGATCGTCGCGATGTTCTTCCCGCCCTCGCGTGCGAGCGGCGTGTACCGACCGCTCGCGACCGCCAACCTGCTGGTCCAGATGGGCTGGGACGTCACGGTCGTCACCGCCGAACCGTCGTTCTTCGACGACATCACGGGCTCGCGCGACGACAGCCTGGTCGACGCGATCGACCCGCGGGTGCGCGTCGAGCGGGTCCCGGTCCCGTCGCAGCACCTGCAGCGTGACGTGCGCAGGATGTCCCGGCTGCGCGCGGACTGGCCGCTGCTCGCGACCGCCGGCGCCCGGATCGGCCAGAAGGTCTTCCCCGACCGGTACGTCACGTGGCTGCCGGGCGTCGTGCGGCGCCTGGTGAGCGTGCACCGGCAGCGTCGCCTGGACGTGGTCCTCGCGACCGGGAACCCGTGGACGGCGTTCCGCGCGGCGCACGACTTCGGGCGTCTCGCGCGCGTCCCGTACGTCATGGACTACCGCGACTCGTGGACCCTGGACCAGTTCAGCGAGCGACCGGCTTTCCCGGACGACTCACGCGAGGTCGCGGCCGAGCGCCGGCTGATCGAGGCGGCAGCGCGTGTCGTGCACGTCAACGAGCCGATGCTCGAGTGGCACGCCGAGCGCTACCCGCGTGCGGCACAACGCATGCTCGTCGTCGAGAACGGCTTCGACCCCGAGCTCCTCGGCGAGGTCAAGCAGGAGGTGCCGCCACCGGACCGGCCGCTGCGGTTCGGCTACCTCGGCACGATCACCAGCCACCTGCCGCACGCCGCCACGTGGCAGGGCTGGAACATGGCCCTCGGCACGCACCCCGAGCTCGCGGGCGCGACCGCGCACCTGTACGGCCACCTGGGGTTCTTCCCGCGTGACGCGCAGACCCTGCGCGCGCTGATCCCCGGCCCGGAGGCCGGCGTGCACCTCGAAGGTCCCGTCGCCAAGGCCGACGTCCGCACCGCCTACGAGTCGCTCGACGTGCTGCTCATGATGATCCCGTCGTCTCGCTTCGTCACGGCGGGCAAGACGTACGAGTGCCTCGCGACCGGCAAGCCGGTCGTCGCGATCCACACGCCCGAGACGGCCGCGACCGGTCCCATGCGCGGGTACCCGCTGTGGTTCCCGGTGCGCTCGGTCGACGGACCGGCCGTCGCGGACGCCCTCGTCGAAGCCGCACGTGCGGCGCGCAGCGCGACCCCGGAGGTCTACGCTGCCGCGCGCGCCCACGCCGAGAAGTACCGCCGGGAGAACCAGGTGCGCGTGCTCGACGCCGCGCTGCGGGAGGTCGTCACAGGTGCTTGAGGGCAAGCGGCTCGTCGTCACCACGCCGTGGTACCCGGTCGAGGGCCGGCCGTACGACGGGATCTTCGTGCAGGAGTCCGTCGCCGCCCTGGGGCACCCGCCCGAGCTGACGACGATCGTGCACGTGCGCAACGTCCCGCCGGGTGACCCCGCGGGCGTGACGCGCACGACGACGCGATACGGCGAGCTCGTGCGCATCGACCAGCCCGTCGACCCCATGAGCCCGCGCGTCGACACCGCCCGCCTGCAGCGGGAGGCGCTGCGCCGGGCCGACCTGCCCGAGCTGCGGGACGCGGACGTCGTGCACGCGCACGTCGGCATGCCGACCGGCTGGGCCGTCAGCGGGCTGCTGCGCGCCGACCAGCAGCTGGTCGTGACCGAGCACGCCACCTACCTGCGCACCGTGCTGCGCATCCCCGAGGGCGCTCAGATGTACGCCGAGCTGCTGCGCCGCGCGCAGTGGTACCTGGCCGTGTCCGAGCTGGAGGCACGCCGCGTCCGCGCCCGCTACCCCGAGTACGCGGCTCGCGTGCGCGTCATCGCCAACCCGGTCGACGACGAGCGGTTCACGCTGCGTGAGAAGACACCCACGCAGCTCGACCGCTGGGTCTTCGTCGGCAACCTCATCGAGCGCAAGGGCGTGCCGACCCTCGTGCGGGCGTTCGCGCTGTGGGCGGACGAGCGCCCGGACGCGCATCTCACGCTCGTCGGCGGCGGACCGGATCGCGACGAGCTCGTCGCGCTCGTCGAGGAGCTGGGGATCGTCGACCGCGTGACGTTCCACGGGCACGCCAGCCCCGACGATCTGCCGGGCATCTTCGGCCGGTCCGACGTGCTCGTGCACCTGTCCGCGTTCGAGACGTTCGGGCTGACCGTCGTCGAGGCGGCGATGTCGGGCCTGCCGGTCGTCGTCACGACGAGCAGCGGGCCCCAGGAGACGCTCTCCGACGCCGCCGCCGCCGGCATGGCCGAGTACGTGGCGCTGCCCGCCACGCCACAGAGCACGGTCGAGGCCGTGCGCCGGCTCGAGGCCGGCCTGCCCACCGTCGACGCCCCCGCGGTGCGCGAGGTGCTCGTCGACCGGTACGGGGCCCTGCACTACGGGCAGCGGCTGAGCCGCGCCCTGGCCGGGCGGGCGCCCGTGCCCCCGCCGCCTGCCGACGCTCCTCTCGTGCTGTGCCTGGCCAGCACCCAGCGGGCAGCCGGCCGGCTCGTGCGCATCCAGTCCGAGGCACTGCGCGCGGGCGCCCGGGTGGCGCTCATCAACGCGGCGGAGGGCAACGGCCCGCAGACCGAGCCGTACGTCGAGGTCCTCGACCTCGGCCTGCAGGTCAACCGCTACCCGCTGCATGCGGTGCCCCACGTCGTGGTGGACGTCGTGCCCGCGACCCTGGTGCGCGCCGTCCGGCGTTGCTGCTCGCTGGTCGCCTCGGCACCGACACCGTTGCGGGCGCCCGCACGGCGCGGGGTCAACCTCACGAGCAAGGTGCTGTCCAGGCAGAGCCGCATCGCCAGTCGCATCGAGAACGTTCTCGACCGTCGGGTCCACTCGCACATCGGACCGACGCGGATCGCCCGCCACGTCGTCGAGCACCACGCGGCGTGGCTCGACGCGCACGTCCCCGACGTGATCGTCATGGGTGACGAGGCTGCGGTGCCCCTGGCCTGGCGCCTGGCTCGGCGGTACCCCGACGCCGAGATCGTGGGGGCGGTCTCCGACGCGGTCGTGCGCGACCTCGTCACGGCCGCGCGCGAGCGCCGCGCTGCGTCGGCCCAGGACTGACCTGCTCGCGCGCTCGAGCGCTCAGCCCGCGGCTGAGGGCTCGAGGCCGAGCGCCTCGAGCAGGACCGAGGCGCTGCGGCGGCCGTCGTGCACCTCGCGGACGAAGGCCGGGCCCCGGGCCGCGAGCGCCCGCGCACGGTCACGGTCGGTGACGACGTCGCGCACGGTGGCCTCGAGCCCGTCCGCGGCGGTGTCGCGCACCGGCAGCTCGCAGCCCGCCGCGGCGACCGCGGCACGTACCTGGTCGTCGACCTGGCTGACCACGACGCGCCCTGCGGCCATCGCCTCGCAGGCCGCGACGCCGTAGATGCCGAGCCGGAACTGGTCGAGCACCACGTCCGCGGTGCGGTACAGGTCCCGGACCTCGGCGGCCGGCACCCCCGCGACCTCGCGGTAGCTCACGAGCTGATCGCCCTCGAGCGCGGCCATCGCCGCCTCCACCAGGTCGGTGCCCTTGAGCGCCCGGTTGCTCGGCGCGTGCACGACGAGCGGTCGCTCGCGCGCGAGCAGCGGTGCGTCACTCGCCCACGCCTCGACGTCGACCACCACCGGGCACCACCGCGCACCCGGCCAGGCCGGCAGCAGGTCGGGCGTCGAGACCAGTACCGGCCCCTCGAACGCGGTGGCCCGGCGACGGTTGCGCAGCGCGACCGCCTCGAGCGCGCGGGTGCGCGCGTCCCCGGTGGAGAACGGCGAGTCGAGGTGCGTCGCGGCGTGCACGCTCGGCACCCGGATGTCCGTGCCGTGCCACAGCAGAGCGACGCGCACGCCGTGCTCCTGCAGTGCACGCGCCTCGGCCACAGGGTCGTACCCGTGGAGCCGCCCGAACAGCGGTCGGCCCGCCTCGATCACGACCGCCTCGACCGTCTGGACGACGTGCGCGAACACGCGACGCTGGTAGGCGCGCGACGCACGGTGCACGACCGACAACGGCGCCCGGTGGTCCGCGTCGAACCTGAACCGCGGGTCCGCGGTGAACGCCCAGCTCACCGCCGGCACCCCTGCCCGGTCGAGCGCCGACGCCCAGGCGAGCCCCTGACCGGCGAAGTTGGCGGGCCCGACGAGGACGCGCGCGGACCGGTCCGACCGCGGGGACGTCAGCGTCGGCAGGTCGGGCGGGTCGGCCGTCCACGGCGTGCGTGCCCACTTCGCGGAGTCGAGCGCGCGGTCGAGGCGCAGCGGGAGCCGGTGTCGCCGCTCGGTGAGCGCGCCCGCCGTCGCCGCGGCGAGCGCGCGCGCTCGTCGTGCCGCACCCACGTCGTCCTCCGCTCGTCATGGACCGCCCGTGCGACTCGTGCCGGCCGGGACGCCGCCCATCCTCCCTGATCCCGCCGTGCCGGACGGCGCATCGCGGCAAGGCACGTCGCGTAACCTCGTCACGCCCGTCCGCTCGACCACGAGGAACGATGACCAGACCGCCGCACCTGCTGTACCTCGCGTGGGGCTTCCCGCCGTCGCGCGCGGGGGGCGTGTACCGCGCTCTGGCGACCGTGAACGCGTTCGCGGCCGCGGGCTGGGACGTGACGGTGGTGACCGCCACCCGCGAGACGTTCGAGCGGTACACCGGCGCCGACCCGTCGCTCGAGGAGCGCGTCGACCCGCGCGTGGTCGTGCGGCGCATCGACTTCGAGTGGCCCGCGCAGGACACCGACATCCGCCGGTACGGCCCGCTCCGGGTCGCGCTGCCGCCGGTGTGGGCAAGGTTGCGACGCCTCGCGGACGAGCGCCCGTTCCCCGAGCCGTCGTACGGGCCATGGCGTCGCCCGTTGGCGGCCGCGGCGCGCGCGGTGCACGACGAGCGGCCCGTGGACCTGACGATCGCCACCGCGAACCCGCACGTGACGTTCGCGGCCGCGCACGACCTGTGGCGCGCGACGGGTGTGCCCTACGTCATGGACTACCGCGACGCGTGGACGCTCGACGTCTTCTCGGGAGGCACGACCGCGCGCACCCGCTCGCGCGTCGCACGCTCGCAGGCCCGGCTCCTGGCCGACGCGCGCGAGGTCTGGTTCGTCAACCGTCCGCTGCGTGACTGGCACGCGCACCAGTTCCCGGCGGTGGCCGAGCGGATGGTCGTCGTCGAGAACGGGTGGGATCCCGCGCTGCTGCCACCTGTCCCGCCCGCCCAGCCGCACACCAGCGGGATCCGGTTCGCCTACCTGGGCACCGTGACGCCCAAGGTCCCGCTGACCGAGCTGCTCGAGGGGTGGCGCGCGGCGGTGTCCGACGGGCGCCTGCCCGCGGGCTCGACCCTCACCCTCGGCGGCCACCTCGGGTACTTCGCCGTGCCGCAGGGACCGCTCGCCGAGCTCCTCGCCGACGCGGCGGCGTACGGCGTGCACTACGCGGGGCCGGTCGCCAAGTCCCAGGTCGCGGACTTCTACGCGAACGCGGACGTGCTGGTCCTCGCGCTCGGCACCGGCCGGTACGTGACGAGCGGCAAGGTCTACGAGTACGTCGCGACCAAACGCCCGATCGTCGCGGTGCACGACCCGGCGAACGCGACGAGCGACGTGCTCGCCGGGCACCCGCTCGTCGCGCGCGTCGAGGCCGTCACCCCCGACGAGGTCGCCCGGGCGCTCGCCGAAGGCGCGTCGCTCGTCGCGCGGCAGGACGAGGCGACGCGCGCCGCCCTCGACGAGCTCGCCGACCGGCTGCGCCGGGACCGCCAGCTCGCACCGCGGGTCGAGGCCCTGCGCCCTCGGGAGGACGCATGAGCACCAGGACCGTCCTCGTCGTGGCCGCACGCCACGTCTCCGACGAGGCCGTCGAGGCCCACGCCGACCTGCTGCGGGCAACCGGCACCGAGCTCACGGTCGTCGACCTGCGCCCCGCCTCGCTCGCGCGTCGCGGCGAGCGGTCCGCCGTCCGCGCGGCCCGCGAGACGGTCGAGTCGTGGGCCGCGGCGCGGCGACTCACGCCCGAGCACCGGCGCCTGGTCAGCGGCGCCGACCTCGTCGTCGCGGCGGACCGGGCAGCCGTCCCGGCGGTCTGGCGGACACGGAGGTGGAACACCCGCGCCGAGCTCGTCAACGGCGTTCCCGCGGCGGTGCAGCTGCTCACCTCGCGCTGAGCGGCGCCGACCGTCGCGAGTCGCCGCGTGGGTGGCGCGTGAGGTGCCGAACGGCCGGCACGACGGTCGCGCTCGTCCGATGCAGGCGAGCAGCGCCGTCAGGCCGTGGTGCCGGCTCCCTCGTCCGTACGCGGCGCCGCGGACGGGACGAGGCGTGCGACGGCGTCGGCGAACGAGGCGAGGTCCTCCCCCGCGACGTAGGAGTCGGCAGCGGCGAGCGCGGCCGCGCGCCGTCGCTCGTGCTCGCTGCGGTCGGCGGCCCAGGCTCGCAACGCCTCGGCGGCCTCGTGCGCGTCGCCCACCACGACGCCGGCACCCGTCTCGCGGACGACCGCCGCGCTGCGCGGAAGGTCGGTGGTGATCACGGCGAGCCCGCACGCGAGGTACTCGAACAGCTTGGACGGGATGGCGTCGCGGAATGCGGGCGTGGCGTCCAGCATGAGGAAGCCGACCCAGGCGCCGCGCGCGAACGTCCACGCCTCGCGCGGGGGCTGCCGACCGTGCCAGCGCACGGCGCCGGCGAGCGCCGGTGAGCCCAGCCGCTCGAGGAACTCCTCGCGGTCGGCCGGCGCGATCGGGCCGACGAGGTCGAGCTCCCAGCCAGCGGCGGCCTCGATCGCGTCGAGCATCGCGAACAGCCCGCGGCTGCGCCGCAGGTCCCCGATGTAGACCGCACGCGGCGTGCCCCCAGGGGCCGTGGGGGCCGGGAGCATCGACGTGTCGGCCAGGTTGCGCACGACGAGCCGGCGGTCCGCATCGGGCATCAGGTGCTCGTCGGCGACGACGAGCAGGTCGGCGCGGCGGGCCGCTCGCGTGCCCAGCCGCGCCGAGACGGCCGCGACCCCGCCGCGCAGGCCCGAGGCCCACGCCCGGTCCTTGAGCAGCAGCTCGTAGTCCTCGTGGACGTCGGTCACGAGTGCGGTGCGTCGTCCGGTCGCGCGCCGCAGCACCTGCGCGAGGCGCGCACCCGCGGCCGAGTCCGGGTCCAGCGCCACGACCACGTCACCCCTCGTGCGCAGCGGCAGGGCGATCGCGTACCACGCACGGCGGATCGCCCCGCGGCGCGGCCAGGTCCGCGTGGGCGTCCCCGGCGGGCCGGAGCCCGCCGCGCCCAGACCCAGGACCTCGACCCGGAGCCCGGCTCGCTGCAGCGCAGCCGCCTCGCGGTGCAGGCGTGCGTCGGCGACATCGTGACCGGAGGTCACGATGCTCACCTGCGGCCTCACCGCGTGGTCTCCATTCAGAGGTCTTCGAGGGTGAAGGCGGTCTCGCCGACCTCGAGGAAGCGCGTGTAGGCGTCACTGCACGCCTGAGGCGTACCACGCATCATGAGTCGACCTTCGTGGATCCAGATCGCCTCGTTGCACAGCTCGCGGATCGACGCGAGCGAGTGGCTGACGAGGAACATGGCGCGCGCCGAGGACATGAGCTCGTCCATCTTCGCGGCGGCCTTGTTCTTGAACC
>JAEYUL010000070.1 GCA_023432565.1 Actinomycetes bacterium
GACCGACAGCCCCCACCACAGCCTGCGGAACGCGGGACTGATCCGCAGGGGCGTCGTGTCGACGACGAGGGACCGCACCGAGTCACTGTAGTCGGCACGCAGTCGGGCGCCCTCGCCCCCGACCGCAGGTCGCGGCAGCCGCCCTGCGCAAGCGCGAACGGACGACGAGAACTAGGGTCGGGTGCGTCCGTTGGGGTCGCCGTCAGGAGGTGTCAGACGTGGGTACGAGAGTCGGGACGTTCGTCGTCGGAGTCGGAGTCGGTTACCTGCTGGGCACGCGCCGCGGGCGTGAGCTCCTCGGCGAGGCGGGCGACAAGGCCGGCGAGGCGTGGCGACACCCGAAGGTCCAGGAGTACGTCCAGGACGTCGAGGACCAGGCCAAGGAGTTCGCCAAGGCGCAGGGCGTCGCGCTGAAGGACAAGGCGGTCGATGCCGCGCGCTCCGCCACCGGCAAGTCGTCGGAGCCCGAGCCGAGCGTCGTCGTGGAACCGGAGACCCGGGAGCCGGAGACCCGCTACGACATCTGAGCGCCGGGCGGGTCGGCGGACTCGCTGACCTGAGGCGATGCGTGCGGTGCGGGGTCGTCGGCGTGCCTCGCCTGATCGTCAGCACGGCCCACCAGCACCGAGCAGCGCGCGTGCCGCACCACTGCGGAGGCCGTCGACCCCAGCACGGCGCGACGCAGACCGCTCAGGCCGCGTGTGCCCAGCACCACCAGGTCGGGCTCGGTCCGCCCCACCTGGCCCAGGATCGTCGGGCGCACATCCAGCGGGGTCGTCAACGGCACCGCCCCGACGAGCAGGGTGCGCACCTCCCCCGAGCCTGCCGCGCGCAGCTCCCGCGCGGCGTCGAGCACCGCGTCACCGGCTTCCCCCTGCGGGGTGTCGATGCCGAGCACCGTGACCCCGACACCGCGCACGAGCGGCATGGCCGCGAGGGTGTGCACCGCGTCCGCCGCGCCCGGCGAGCCGTCCGTGCACACCAGCACCGAGCGCACGGGTTCGGAAGACCGCGCGATGAGCACGGGCGACAACGGCCGGTGCCCGGAGACGAGCCACTCGGCCGTGCTCCCCAGGTGCAGGCGCTTGAGCAGGCCCGGTCCGCGCGGTCCGATCACGATCAGGTCGGCCGTGTCGTACCGGTCGAGCACCACACGCGGGTCGGCCTCCGCCACCACGTGCTCCACCGGGACGTCGGCCTGCGAGAGCTCACGCGCCGGCTCGGGGTCCCACGGGTGCGGAACCGCCAGCTCGCTCGGAGCACCGTCCTTCGGCGGTTGCGCCGTCACCACGGTGACCCGCCAGCCCGCCCACGGCTGGGCGGCGACCCACGACCACACGCCGTGGCCCGACTGTGAGCGGTCGTCGCCGACGACGAGCCAGTGCTCACGATCGCCCGTGGTCCCGGTCGCGTGCTCGTGCGTCCGTGGTGTCGTCGGCTGACTCATGGCCGCCACTTCCTTCGTGGGAGCCGCGCCGCGGCAGTCGTCCAGATGACGGCTCGGGGCCGCCGCGCGGGACGGGCCTCACTTCGGTCGTACCCTCGCAGGCTAGCGCCGGCGACGGGCAGTCGGCCCGTTGTGCCCGTTTCGCGTGGTGCGCCGGGGGGCGTCGGCGCACGCTGTGGTCATGCCTCTCGCACACGGTTACGGCGTGCTCGTCGGCACGTTGGTCTCGCACACGCGCGACACCCCCGACGACCAGGGCCGCTGGTTCCACGTGAACCTGCGCGTGCAGACCGAGGAAGGCACGTACCGGTGCGCCGTCGACGTGGACTCCGCCGAGTCCGCGATCGGCGTGCAGTGGCGGACGTTCGGCCTCTCCGCGGCGGACCTCGGGCCCGTCGCCACTCTCACGCCCGGCTTCCACCTGCTTTCGAGCACCCCGACGAGCGGAGCGGTGGACCTCATCCGGCACCCGGCGTTCCGGCCACGCGGCGGGTGCCTGTTCGTCGCCGCGCCACCCGCGTGGTTGCGCGCGCTGAACGACTGGCTGGCGCGCCACGCGTGGACGGCCGGCGACAACCTCGCGGCCGCCACCGCGCTGGAGTCCGTGCTGCAGGTCGGGTCCCGCACGCTCGTGTTCGGCGAGCCGTTCACCAGCGGGCTCGGGGTGCACAACATCCACCAGAACCAGGGGGATCCGGCCGGTTCGCAGTGGTGGGACGACAACGGGATCTGGCAGGACGGCGCGACGCTCGTGCTGCAGCCCGACGGCACCTACGCCGCGTTCGTCTCGAAGTTCACATCGCAGGCCTCAGCGACCGACGACGACGGCCACCCGCTCTGACACGTGCACCTCACGGCGCCCTCAGGCGCCGACGTACGTCGCCAGGTGCTGCCCGGTGAGCGTCGTGCGGTCGGCGACGAGCGCGGCGGGAGTCCCCTCGAACACCACCCGGCCGCCGTCGTGCCCGGCCCCCGGGCCGAGGTCGATGATCCAGTCCGCGTGCGCCATCACCGCCTGGTGGTGCTCGATGACGATCACGGACTTGCCCGAGTCCACCAGCCGGTCGAGCAGCGCGAGCAGCTGCTCGACGTCCGCCAGGTGCAGGCCGGAGGTCGGCTCGTCGAGCACGTAGACGCCACCCTTCTCGCCCATGTGCGTCGCGAGCTTGAGCCGTTGGCGCTCACCGCCGGACAGGGTGGTCAGCGGCTGCCCGAGCGACAGGTACCCGAGGCCCACGTCCGCGAGCCGGTCGAGGATCGCGTGCGCGGCGGGCGTGCGCGCGTCCCCCGAGCCGAAGAACTCCTCGGCCTGTGCCACGGACATCGCGAGCACGTCGGCGATGCTCTGGCCACCCAGCGTGTACTCGAGCACCGCGGCCTGGAACCGTCGGCCCTCGCACACCTCGCAGGTCGTCGTGACGCCCGACATGATCGCGAGGTCGGTGTAGATCACGCCCGCACCGTTGCACGCGGGGCACGCGCCCTCGGAGTTCGCGCTGAACAACGCGGGCTTGACGCCGTTCGCCTTGGCGAACGCCTTGCGGATCGGCTCGAGCAGACCGGTGTACGTCGCGGGGTTGCTCCGCCGGGACCCGCGGATCGCGGTCTGGTCGATCTCCACCACCCCGTCGCGGCGCGCGAGCGAACCGTGGATCAGCGAGCTCTTGCCGGACCCGGCGACGCCCGTGACCACGACGAGCACGCCGAGCGGGACGTCGACGTCGACGCCCTGCAGGTTGTGCGTGCTCGCCCCGCGGATCTCGATCGCGCCGCTCGGGGTGCGCACCGTCTCCTTGAGCCGGGCACGGTCGTCGAGGTGGCGGCCCGTGAGCGTGTCGCTGCGCCGCAGGTCCTCGACGGTGCCCTCGAAGCACACGGTCCCCCCGCGCGAGCCAGCGCCCGGCCCCAGGTCGACGACGTGATCGGCGATGACGATCGCCTCCGGCTTGTGCTCGACCACGAGCACCGTGTTGCCCTTGTCCCGCAGCTGCAGCAGCAGCTCGTTCATGCGCTGGACGTCGTGCGGGTGCAGCCCGATCGTCGGCTCGTCGAACACGTACGTCACGTCCGTCAGCGACGACCCGAGGTGCCGGACCATCTTGGTGCGCTGCGCCTCACCACCCGACAGGGTGCCCGCGGGGCGGTCGAGGCTGAGGTAGCCCAGGCCGATGTCGACGAACGAGTCGAGCGTCTCGGCGAGCGAGGTCAGCAGAGGCGCGACCGTGCCCCACGGCACCGCGGCCTCACCCCGCTCGTCGGCGACGTCCGCCGACGACAGCCCGCGCACCCACGCGGCCAGGTCGTTGATCTGCATCGCGCACGCGTCCGCGATCGAGATGCCCGCGATCGTCGAGGAGCGTGCCCGCTCGTTCAGACGCGTGCCGTCGCACTCCGGGCACGTGGTGAACGTGATCGCGCGGTCGACGAACGCGCGGATGTGCGGCTGCATCGCCTCGCGGTCCTTCGACAGGAACGACTTCTGGATGCGTGGGATCAGGCCCTCGTACGTGACGTTGATGCCCTCGACCTTGATGCGGGTCGGCTCCTTGTGGAGCAGGTCGTCGAGCTCGCGCTTCGTGAACTCACCCAGCGGCTTGTCCGGGTCGAAGTACCCGCACTCGCGGAAGATCCGCCCGTACCAGCCGTCCATCGTGTAGCCGGGGATGGTCAGCGCGCCCTCGTTGAGCGACTTGCTCGCGTCGAACAGCGCCGTCAGGTCGAAGTCCGTGACGGCGCCCATCCCCTCGCACCGCGCGCACATGCCGCCGAGCTGGGTGAACTCCCGTCGCTCGGTCTTCTTGCCGGACGCCCCCTCGACGGTGATCGCGCCCGCGCCCGTCACCGACGGGATGTTGAAGGCGAACGCCTGCGCCGGGCCGATGTGCGGCTGCCCGAGCCGGCTGAACAGGATGCGCAGCTTGGCGTTGACGTCCGTGGCCGTGCCGACCGTCGAGCGTGAGTTCGCCCCCATGCGCTCCTGGTCGACGATGATCGCGGTGGTCAGCCCGTCGAGCACGTCGACGTCCGGGCGCGGCAGGTTCGGCATGAACCCCTGCACGAACGCGCTGTACGTCTCGTTGATCATGCGCTGCGACTCGGCTGCGATCGTGGAGAACACCAGTGAGCTCTTGCCCGAGCCGGAGACGCCGGTGAACACCGTCAGCCGCCGCTTCGGCAGGTCGATGCTGACGTCCTTCAGGTTGTTCTCGCGTGCGCCGCGGACCCGGATCAGGTCGTGGGAGTCGGCGGCGTACCGCGCGCGGGCGTCCTGCGTCGTCGTCATGCTCGAGCTCCCTCGGTGACGCACCACCACCACCGCCGGAGGACCGGTCCGACGGCAGGCACGGTGGGTGTGCTGGTGGCGGTCACGCTAGCCGCCACCTCCGACACCCGGCCAGTCCGGACGCGTCAGGCGCCGATCTCCGGCCCGTGGTGCCCGCGGTAGTCGAACTCGTGCACGACCAGCTCGCCGCGCTCCGCCACCAGACCGACGATCCGCCCGGTGAACCCGGCGGCCACCTCGGTGGACAGGTACCGGCCGTCGAGCCGCCCGAGCTCGTGGCTGCCGGAGCGGTTCACGACCCGAGCGACGATCTCGTCGGGACCACGACGCTGGCTGAACCGCCCGAACGGTGAGGTGCGGACCTCGATCTCGAGCACGGTGTCGTCGTCGAACGGCGCCTCGCCGAGCACCGACCTGAGCGTGCCCACGCGCGCCACCGCGCGCACCGTCGCACCCTCGACCTCGAGCGTCACCGCGTGCGCCGGGTCGATCCGCAGCTCCAGTCCCCCCACGCCCGCCGGTGCCTCGACGCGAGCCCGCGCGGTGACGCACGTGTGCTCCTGACGTCGGCCGACGAACGTCCGGCCCTCTTCCGCGGCGGTCAGCCGCCACGTACCGTCGCCCGCGCGGTGCAGCACCTCGTCGGGGAAGACGTGCGCCCCCACCCATGTGCCGTCGAGCTCGTCGCCCAGGCGCTCGTGCGCGGGCGCGACGTCGGGCGGCTCGATGGGCGTCGTCGGCACCGGCCAGCCGTCACGCCACTCGACGTTCGCGGCGAACGTCTCGCGTCCCAGCACGTGCCACCCCGGGAAGTACCCCCGCCGGCGCACTCCCAGGTAGACGATCGCCCACGTGCCGTCGGGCCGCTGGACGAGGTCCGCGTGCCCGGTGGCCTGCACGGGTGCGTCGGTGCTGCGCGCCGAGAGCACCGGGTTGGTCGGGCACGGCTCCCACGGTCCGGAGGGCGACGGTCCGCGCGCGATCGTCACCATGTGCCCCGCCGCCGTCCCGCCCTCCGCCGCGAGCAGGTACCAGTACTCGCCGATCCGGTAGAGGTGCGGGCCCTCCACGTGCTCTCCGCCCGTGCCCGCCCACGTCAGCACCGGCTCGGTGAGCAGCTCACCGGTCGCGGGGTCCAGCTGCGCCTGGCGCAGACCCTGGTCGCACCACGTCATGTAGCACCGGCCGTCGTCGTCCCACGCGATGTCCGGGTCGATGCCGTTGACGCCCTCGATCCGCACCGGCTCGGACCACGGACCGGCCGGGTCCGTCGCCGTCACCAGGATGTGGCCCGGGCCGTCGGACACGTTCGTCGTGATCATCCAGAACCGGCCGTCGTGGTGCCGCAGCGTCGGTGCGTAGATGCCGCCCGACGGCGCAGCGGGCGCGACGCGCAGCTGCGAGGGCCGCGTCAGCGCGTGCCCGACCAGCGTCCACGTCAGCAGGTCGTCGGACCGGAAGATCGGCGCCCCCGGCGCGTACTCGAAGGTCGAGTTCGCGAGGTAGTACGTCTCCCCCACGCGGCACACGGACGGGTCAGGGTGGAAGCCCGGGATCACGGGGCGTGTCGGCATTGGCACGACGAGAAGCCTGCCACCGGTCGCACCGCCGTGAGGCACACCCCGCGCTGGCTTGCGGCTTATCGTTGCTTTTCAAACGATAGTCTCTAGGGTGGGCGCGTGAGCGCGACGGTGACGACCGAGACGGAGCTGGGCACAACCGTGCGCACCCTGCGCCTGTCGCGCGGCCTCGACCAGCGGGACCTGGCGGAGCAGGCGGGGGTGAGCACCAGTGCACTGCGTCGCCTGGAGTCCGGGCAGGGATCGACGATGCGCACGGTGCTCGCCGTCCTCGCCGTGCTCGAGACGCCCCTGACCCTGCCGGGCTCCGAACCCCAGCCGCCGGTGAGAAGGCGGAGGGTTCGCAGCAAGACCCACGGACGTCCCGCGTTGGAGCGTCGCGAGGAGCGCATCTCCCTGGAGCTTCACCGTGCGGTCGCGCGGCGCCTGCGCCACGACGGCCCCGGGGTGCGGGCCAAGGCGCGCGCGAACCTTCCCAAGGTGGAGAGCAAGGTGCACGGACCGCAGGCGGCCGACTGGGTCCGGCAGTGGCGCGACGCACTCGACGGTCCCACGGGCGAGCTCGTCGACCTGCTGGTGCGCCAGGACGAGCGCGGCATCGACATGCGCCAGGTCTCCCCTTTCGCGGGCGTGCTCACCGACGACGAGCGCGCGGCCGCGATCCGCAAGGCCCGCCAGTGGTGAGCCGGTCCGACCTCGAGCACGCGATCCGTGCGTCGACGACGATCATCGAACAGCAGTCGGTCATCATCGTCGGCTCGCAGGCGGTGCTCGGGTCCTGGGACGAGGAGGAGCTGCCCGCGGAAGCCACCCTCGACGCCCTGGATGTAGAAGCCATGGGTCTCGTGGAAGGTCGAGAGCTCACCGATGCGGGAGCTGTGATCCGCTCGGCGCGCCGGTCATCCGTCGACCAGGCGGCTGCGCAGCTCGACGACGTCGAAGTCCGGGGTGCTGGACGTGGTGAACGCTGTGCCGTCGATCTC
>JAEYUL010000086.1 GCA_023432565.1 Actinomycetes bacterium
CGGGTGCCGTGCCCACGGGCGCCGCACCCGGGAGCACGGCCACGCGCGCCGCGTCGTCCGCGGACGCGACGTCGGCCGGGGTGTCCGCGCCCGAGGCCGGCCCGGCCGGCACCGCCGGGCCTGACCACGACGGGGCGGCAGGTCTGCGCTCTGCGGGGACGACCGTCGGGTCGTCCGCCCCGGGCGTGCCCGCCGCGACCCTCCCGACGTTGGACGACCTGCTCGCCAAGCGGCACCCCGCGTCGTCCGGCCCGGCCGAGCACGGCTGGCGCGGGGGCCTGCGCAAGGCCACGTTCGGCGTCCTCAAGCCCGGGCCCGGCCGAGCCGAGCGGCAGCGCCGGGTGCAGGTCGCCGCGGTGCGCCGCCCGTTCGACGGGCCGCGCACGGTCGTCGTGCTCAACCCCAAGGGGGGCGCGCACAAGACGACCGCGACCATGCTGCTCGCGGCGACGTTCGGGCTGCAGCGCGGCGGATACACGCTCGCGTGGGACAACAACGAGACCCGGGGCACGCTCGGCTGGCGCTCGGCGCACACCGACCACCAGCACACGGCCGTCGACCTGCTGCAGGCGCTGCCGTCGATGGGCGGCGCGGCGACCGTGCGGGTGGGCGACCTCGACGGGTACGTGCGTACGCAGACCGACGAGCAGTTCGACGTCCTGGCGTCCGACGAGAACGCCGCGTCCGCCGCGTCGATGGACGCCGAGGCGTTCGCCTCGCTGCACCAGGTGCTCTCGCGCTTCTACCGTGTGATCCTCGTCGACACGGGGAACAACATGCGCGCGTCGAACTGGCAGGCGGCGGTCGCCGCGGCCGACCAGGTGGTGATCGTCTCGACGATCCGCGAGGACACCGCGCAGTCCGCGGCGTGGGCGCTCGACGCGCTGCGCGCCACGGGCCACGACGACGCCGTGCGCCGCGCCGTGACGATCCTGTCCGCGCCTGACCGCAAGGTCGACCGGGACCTGCTCAAACGGTTGCGCAGCCACTTCGGTGCGCTCACGCGCGCCGTGGTCGAGGTGCCGCACGACCCGTCCCTCGTGCCCGGTGGCCCGATCACGTACGACGCGTTGCGGCCCGCGACCCGCGACGCGTGGCTGCGCGCGACGGCCGTCGTCGCCGACGGGCTGTAGCGGGGAGTCGTCGATCCGGTCCGTGCAGCCGGCGTGCAAGAACGCGGCACCATGGGACACAGGTGGGTGCAGGGGCGCGCTGTCGTGCGCCCGGCGACGAGCCGCCGACGGACACGAGACGGGGAGCCAGTGGTGCCGCGCAGCAAGCAGCACGACGACGCGATCGACCAGCTGGAGCGGGTCGAGCCCGTGCCGGACGACGACCCGGCTGCTTCGTCGACCGCTGCGGTCCCTGAGGCCGAGGCCGGGCCCGAGCCCGAGCACCACACCGAGCCGGGACCCGAGGACGACGACGGCGTCGACGACGCCGCAGGCGCCGACGTGAGGCCGCGCATCGTCCCGCGCGACGCGTCGTGGTTCACCGCGCTCGTGCGCGCGCACGAGCGCGACGTGCACCGCTACCTCGTGCGGCGCGCCGGCCAGGACGCCGAGGACCTCACGGCGGACGTCCTGACCATCGCGTGGCGCCGCCGGGAGGACGTGCCCGAGGGTGCGGAGCTGCCGTGGCTCTACCGGACCGCGGGTTTCGTGCTCGCCAACCACCGGCGCAAGGGCCGGCCGGTCCCGGTCGAGCGCCTGCCGGAGGTCGTCGACGAGGACGACCCTGCGCTGCGCGCCGTGACCGACGAGCGCGTGCGCGGGGCGCTCGCGGCGCTCAGCCCGCGCGACCGCCAGATCGTGCTGCTCAACGCCTGGGAGGGTCTGACCGGTGTGGCGCTCGCCGAGGCGCTGGGCGTGAGCCGTGGCGGCGCCGACGCCGCGCTGAGCCGGGCCCGCGCGCGCCTCGCGGCCGTGTGGGCGGACACGACGGACTAGCGGCAGCGCGCTCGGTGCGCGCCACGTCCGCTCGGCTGCAAGACACGGCCGGTCCCCGACACAGAGGGGATGGAAAGGGTGGGAGGCGCGCCGGTGCACGGCGCAGCACGACCCCCGACGACACGTCCGAATCCCAGGAGGACCGGTGACCACGCACCAGCCGGACGAGCACGACCTCGACCCCCGGCTCGCCGACGCAGCGCTCGAGCGCGTCGCCGCGGCCGACCCCGCGGCTGACGCCGTCCTCGACACCGAGCGCCTGCACGCGACGCTCGCTGCGACGACCGGCGTCACGCTGCCGACCGACGAGCTCGCGGCTGCGCGCTCGCGACGGGTGCGCACCCGGTGGCTGCAGGCCGCCGCGGCGGTCGCCGCAGTCGGGCTGGTCGGCTCGGGCGGGTACGCGATCGGTGCGAGCGCCAGCACCCCGAGCCTGGCGCCGGCGATCTCGCTGGGCGCGAGCGCGCCGCAGGGCGACGCCGCAGGCGCCCCCGAGATCGCAGGGAGCTCGATCGCCGGCGCAGGGGCCGACGAGCGGTCCCTGATCGCCGGCTTCGGCGGGCGTCAGGTGTTCCACGCCAAGGGCCTGTCCACCGAGGGCGGTGCTCTGGACGCGTGGGGCTTCGACGCCGCGAGCGTGTACTCCGAGGCCAGCCTGCAGCGCGTCGCCGAGGTCTTCGGCGTGACGGGAGACGTGAGCCGGGAGTACGGCCTGTCGATCGGCGCCCTCGACGGCTCCGGGCCGAACGTGAGCCTGTCCCCCGACGGCCAGGCGAGCGTCTCGTACTACGACCCCACGCGTGACCCGTGGTCCTGCGAGACGAGGTCCGCGCCGGACGAGCCGCAGGACCAGCTCGGTGAGGGTGCGGCGAGCAGCGAGGGCGTCGACATCGTGCTCGGCGACGAGGCCGCGACCGAGTGCGAGGGCGACGCGCCGTCGAAGACGGCGGCGATCGACACGGCCCGGGACACCCTCGACGCGCTCGGTCTCGACCCGGAGGCGTACACGTTCGAGGCGACGAGCGACTCGGACGCGAGCACGCAGGTCACCGCGACTCTCGTCGTCGACGACCAGGCGACCGGCGTGATGTGGGGCTTCACCGTCATGCACGACGGGCTGCAGTCGGCGCACGGCCCGCTCGCGCCGCTCGTCGAGCTGGGCGACTACGACGTGGTCAGCCCGGCGGAGGCCGTCGAGCGTCTCAACGACCCGCGGTTCTCCTCCTCGGGGTACGGGGTGTGGCCGCTCGCGGCGACCGCACGTGGCGCCGTCGAGGAGCCCATGGCGACCGACGACGGGGCCGTGGACGAGCCGACGGTGCCGCCCACGCTGCGCGCCGGCGACCCGATCGCGTGGCCGGTGCAGCACGTCACGATCACCGGTGCCCGCCTCGGCGTCGCGCTGCAGTACCTCGACGACGGCGCCTGCGCGCTGATCCCGGCGTACGAGCTGTCCGACGGCTCGGGTGCGACGTGGTCGGTGATCGCGGTGGTCGAGGACCAGCTGGATCTCTCGAGCTGAGCTCGGGCGCCCGGCCCGGGTGACGCGACCCCGGGACGGGCAAGGACGCGAGGTCGGCCGACGCGGAGGGGCGTCGGTCGGCCTTTCGTCGTTCCCGGCCTCGCGCGGTGCGTCCCGCGTCGCGGTGCCGGTCGCCGGTCGGCGCGCTAGCGTGGCGATCGTCGGAGGGAGTCCTCGTGACCACCGCGCTCGTCGTCCTGGCCGTCGGCATCCTGCTGTGCTTCTTCGGTGTGTGGTCCGTGAACCTCGCGCTGGTCGCGGCGGGGTTCGCGATCGGGTTCCTGATCGCCGAGGCGTTCGACGCGGACGCGTGGACACAGCTGTGGGTCGGCCTCGGCACGGCTGTCCTCGTCTGGATGGTCGTCTCGCTCGTCTTCCGGTTCGCGACCTTCGTCGTGGGGCTGGCCGCCGGAGCGGTCATCGGCGCGAAGCTGTGGTCCGCGCTGAGCGACCCCGCGACCAACGCGGTGCTCGGGGTCGTGCTGCTGCTGGTCACCTCGTACGCGTGCGCGCTCCTGGCCGAGAAGTACGCGACGCGCGCGCTGCTGTGGTTCACGGCGCTCGGCGGCGCGAGCGTGATCCTGTCCGGTGCGGCGCTGCTGTGGAGCGGGTTCGGCTTTCTCGCCGAGCCGTCCGAGGGCCTGCAGCAGACCGTGATGCTCGTGGTCTGGCTCGCCGTGGCCGGCAGCGGCTGGTACGTGCAGCGTCAGCTGTTCCGTGAGCGTCTCGGCCTGCCGCCGAAGACGCCTGCGCCGCCGAAGCCGGACCCGACCCCGCCGCCGGGCGTCCCCACCGCCACGGCCGACTGAACCCCCTGCGCGCCGCATCGGTCCCGGCGTCCGCGCCGCCGGGCCGCCGCGGCCCTACGGTGTCCGCATGGCTCGCGACGGCAGGCTGCTGCTCCTGGACACGGCGTCCCTGTACTTCCGCGCGTACTTCGGGGTGCCCGAGTCCGTCGGCCGGGCGCCCGACGGCACCCCGGTGAACGCCGTGCGCGGGCTGCTGGACATGATCACGCGGCTCGTGACCGACCGGCGCCCGACGCGGCTGGTCGCGTGCTGGGACGACGACTGGCGGCCTGCGTTCCGGGTCGCGGCCATCGCGTCGTACAAGGCGCACCGGGTCGCGGAGCAGGTCGCGGCGGCGGACGGCACGACGACGAGCGTCGAGGAGGTCCCCGACACGCTCGCGCCGCAGGTCCCGGTGATCGCGCAGGTGCTGCAGGCCCTCGGCATCGCACGCCTCGGCGCTCCCGGGTACGAGGCCGACGACGTGATCGGCACGTTGGTCGCGCGCGAGGTCGCCCGCCCGGTCGGCGAGCGGGTCCCGGTGGACGTGGTCACGGGTGACCGTGACCTGTTCCAGCTCGTCGACGACGACGCGCGGGTCCGGGTGCTCTACACCGTCAAGGGGATCAAGGACCTCGAGGTCGTGGACCTGGCCCGGCTGCGCGAGCGGTACGACGTGCCGTCGGGTGCGGCGTACGCGGACATGGCCGCTCTGCGCGGCGACCCGAGCGACGGCCTGCCGGGCGTCCCGGGGGTCGGGGAGAAGACGGCCGCCGCCCTCGTGCGGCGGTACGGTTCGCTGGACGGCGTCCTGGCCGCGCGGGACGCGCGGGACCCGGGTCTGACGGCGACCCAGCTGCGTCGGCTGACGGAGGCCGCGGACTACCTGGCGGTCGCGCCGACGGTCGTGCGGGTCGCGTCGGACGCGCCGGTCGCCGTGGTCGACGACCGTCTGCCGGTCACGCCCGCGGACCCCGACGCGCTCGTCGAGCTGGCCGACCGGTGGGGGCTGTCCTCGCCGATCGGCCGGCTGGTCGACGCGATGAGCGCCTGACCAGCCGCACGTCGTGGCAGGTCCGGGGACCGGTGCCCAGCTCGGTCAGGGGCGGGTCCAGAGCCGGTCGGTGACGCGCTCCCAGCCGTCGGTCGTCGGCGCGGTGCCCGGCGCGGTGAGCAGGACGACGTCGCGCCCGTCGACGTCGGTCGTCGCCAGGGTGAGGTCCGCGCTGGGCCCGCCGCAGGTCTGCACGGGCAGGTCACCCTCGCGCAGCGTCACGAGGCACACCGCGCCGGCCTGGTCGAGAGCGGCGTAGTGCGTGCCCCACGCGGAGGTGCCGATCAGGCGCGTGCTCGACGACAGGACGGTGAGCGAGTCGAGGTCGGCACCCGGGATCCGGTCGGCGGCCGTCTGCGCGGCGCCGAGCTCGGGCACGACGGCGGTCGCCTCCACGGCCGGCACGGGTTCGTCGCGAGCCGCGCCCAGCCACAGCACGCCCAGCACGACGAGGACGAACGCCACGAGCACGGCGACGCCCGCCCGCACGGGCGAGATCCTGCGGGCCTCGGTGCCCGCGTCGCCGAAGTCGCCGAACGCCTCGCCGAGGTCGAGCTCCTCGAACGTCGTCATGTCCACGACATCGGCAGGCGGCAGCCGGGACATGAGGACGAACCGTCAGGATGCGTGCACCCCGGACGCGGGTGCGCCCGCACGACGACGGGGTGCCGCCGCGGGCCTGAGCCCACAGCGACACCCCGTCCCGCGTCAGCGTCGCCGACGCGGTGGTGTCACCTGACCGTGAGCGTCACGGTCTTCGACGACGCCGCGGTCGTGGCCGTCCCCGCGTAGCGGACGGTCAGCGAGTGCTTCCCGCGGGCCAGCGTGCTCGGCAGGGTGAGCGTCGCCTTCCCGGTCGTCCCGGAGACCTTGAGCGTCCCCGACGCGATCACCTTGCCGTTGCGCGTGATCGTGACCTTGCCGGAGGGTGCCGAGGTCGCGCCCTTGACGGTCACCGTGGCCTTGGCCGAGGTGCCCGCCTTCGGCGTCCAGGTGGTCATCGAGACCGACGTGGTCGTCGAGGACTTCTTCACCGTGCGCGTCACGACCGCCGAGGTGGAGCCGACGAACGCCGAGCTCGACGGCACGAAGACCGCCTTGAGCTGGTGCGTGCCGACGCCCAGGGCGACGGACTTCGTCGCAGCGCCCCCGGAGACGGCGGACGAGCCGAGCGACTTCGCGCCGTCGTAGAAGGTCACGCGGCCGGCCGCAGCGGGCGAGACCGTCGCGGTCAGCGTGGCCTTCTGGCCGTACGACGTGCCGCCCGTCACGGCGAGCTTGGTCGTCGTCTTCGTCGGGACCGGGACGGTGACGTCCACGACCTGCGCACGGGCCGACCGGGCGTTGTGGTGCTGCAGCACGAGCAGCTTGCCGCTCGTCGCGGTGGCCGAGCGGTGCACCCCGATCGTGCCCGGCGCTCCGACGGCCGGCACGAGCAGGTTCTCGTCGGTCTCGAACCAGAACGGCGGCGCGTACGGGTCGACCGTGAACGGCGCGACCGCGTCGACGACGTAGTCACGGGCGTAGTTCGAGTACGTCCACACGGAGACCGTGGGGGTCGCACCCGGCGTGATGCCCGCGTACACCAGACCGATCGGCGCGACCAGGACGTTGCTGTCGAACAGCCCGCCGTCCATGGCGATCACACCGTTGGCGAGCTGGACGTCGATCGGTCCGTCGCTCGGGTCGCCGTGCAGGTCGTACGTCGAGACGACCGTGAGGTCGACCTCGGGGTCGAGCTTGGTGACGATCGACTGCAGGTCGTCCTCGCCGTCGCCGTCGATGTCGATGTCGATGACCGGGATGACGGCGGTGCCGATCGAGGCCCAGTCGCCGTCGGTCGCGATGCCGATGTTGAGCGTCGCCCAGTCCTCGTCCAGCTCCAGCGCGTCGACGTACGGCGCGTTGGAGGACCAGCCGACGTACCGCAGGTCGCCCGAGGCGATCGCGGACGCGGACGTGGTCAGCGACGCGTCGGCCTCGAGCCGGGGGCTCGTGGCCGCGAGGATCAGCGGCGAGGTGAGCGACGTCCAGCCGCCGTCGTCCACGCCGCGACCCGTCAGGGTGAGGTCGGCCGTCGTCGACGTGCCGGAGAACGCGACGTCCGAGGCGTGCAGGTCGGCGACGAGGCGCGGCGCGGCCTGCACGGGCACCCGCAGCTCCTGGTCGTCGTCCGTGGACGTCAGCACGACGCGACCGGACAGGGTCGTGACGTACTCGCGCGGCAGCTCGTACTGGAAGTCGTCCTGCGTCGGGTCGATCTCGCGCTCGAGCGTGCTCGGGTCGAGCGTGAGCGTCAGGGTGAGCGTGACGGCCTTGCCGCCTGCCGGAACCGTGACCTGAGCGGGCGTGACGGTGATCCCGGCACCACCCGCGGTCGACGCCGCGACGAACGCGGTGTCGTACGTGCGCGCCTCGTCACCGAAGTTGCGCACCGTGACGGTGGCCTTCTTGGTGACGACCGTGTCGGCCACGTCGACGACACCGAACGCGACGGACGTGAGCAGCTCGTCGTTCGAGGCGTAGGCGATCACGTCGGTCTCGACGGCCGCGCGCGCGTCGACCCGCCCGGAGCCGACCCGCTCGGGACCGTACGCCAGGCCCTCGCCGTTCGGCTCGGTCGTGACGTCGTGCGTCGCGGTGTTCATGACCGCGGCCTTGACCTGCGGCGCGGTCCAGCCGGGGTTGGCGCCGCGGACGAGCGCGGCGATGCCGGCCACGTGCGGGGTCGCCATCGAGGTGCCGGACAGCACGTGCCCCGCGGTGCCACCGCCGGACGCGGCGGACAGGATGCCGGTGCCGGGCGCGGCGACGTCGGGCTTGACGATCCCGAGCGAGCCGTGCACGCCGCGCGACGAGCCGGAGTTCAGCAGGTCGCCGGCGCCGTCCTGAGTCCCGCGCATCGCCAGGCTCGGGCCGATCTGCAGGGACAGCGTCCCGGCCTGCACCTCGGGGAGCAGCGCCTCGGTGGCCGACGCCGTCAGCTGGATGCCCGGGATCGCCGCGTTGCCCGCGATGCCCGCGGAGAACACGGCGACGTCGGTCGGCAGCAGCACGCCCACCGCGCCCGCGTTCGAGGCGTTGGCGAAGCGCTGGGCCGAGCCGCAGTTGCGCGCCGGGGTCTCGTCCCACCACAGGTAGGCGATCTTGCCGGCCACGGCCGTGGTCTGCTCGCCGGTGAACGGCTGGCACCCGTCGAACGTCGCGCCCAGGTAGGCGACCTGCGCGGTCACGTCGTCGCCTGCGTACGCCACCGAGTTCTGCCCGGCGAAGAGCGTGCCGACGAGCGCGTCGTCGGACGCTGCGGCGACCTTGGCGGCGTCGAGCACGGGAGCCGCGACCGAGTTGGCGACCGTGAGCGAGCTCGCGGCGTTGCCCGGCGCACCGCCGACGTCGGTGATGTCGCCCGCGTTGCCGGACGCGACCGCGACGACGACGCCGAGCCTGGTCAGCTCGTCGACGAGCACGTTGTCGGGGTCGTCGGAGGGGGAGCCGTCGGAGCCGAGGGACATGTTCACGACGTCCACGTGGTCGGACAGGTCGCCGTCGCCGTTCGGGTCGGCTGCGCGGTCGAGCGCCAGGCTCGTGAGGTTCGTCGAGCCGCCGATGTCGCCGAAGACCTTGAAGGCCCACAGCGTCGCGCCCGGCGCGGAGCCAGGACCGACCTTCCAGCCGGACAGGTCGGTGAGGGTCGAGTAGTCGCCGTCGAACGTCTCGCCCTCGGGGGTCACGCCATAGGCGGCCGCGGAGCCGGCCACGTGCGTGCCGTGACCGGAGTTGGGGGAGGTCGCCAGCGAGTCGATGGGGTTGGCGTCGGGCGCCGGGACGTCGGTCGAGCCGTACTCCTCGAGGCCTGCGTCGTACAGCGGGCCGGCGAAGTCGTAGCCGCCGGCGTACTTGGTCGCGTCGTACCACGCCGGGTCGACGGCCTGCGTGCCGTCCTCGCCGTACGCGGTCTCGTACGCGGCCTCGGTCCCCGCTCCGCCGAAGGCAGCGTGGGTGTAGTCCAGCCCGGTGTCGATGATCGCGATGCTGACGCCCTCGCCGGTCTGGCCCGTGTCCTGCCACGTCTGCAGCGCGCGCGTGAACGCGTCCGTGCCGGCGGCCGCAGGCCGCTTGGGGGAGACCCGGTAGATCGCCGTGACCTCGTCGGAGTCCGCCAGGGCGGCGATACGGGCGGCGTCGCCCGTGACCAGCGTCCCGGCCATGAGGTTCGTCAGGGTGCCGAGCCGCTTCGGTGCGGCGGTGCCGGCGTTCTTCTCGGTGAGCTCGGCGGGAACGACGTCCGCGGCGAGCTCCTCGGTGGCAGCCGCGGCAGCGAGGACGGCGTCGGCGCCCTCGTCGGCGACGTCGACGCCCGCCTCGGTCGCGAGCTGCACGACAGCCGTGACCTGGCCCTCGTCACCCGCGAGCCCGATGAGCTTGCGGGCGTCGGCGAGCGTGGTGCGCACGAGCGAGGGGTCGGGGCGAGACGCGGCCGGCGTCGAGCCGGTGGGTGCCGCGGACGCGGGGATGGCGAGCAGAGCGCTGGTCAGGGCGACCGACACCGCAGTGGTGGACGCCAGGAAAGAGCGCCGAAGTGGTCGTGACATGCGTGTCCCTTCGTGTTCACCGGGACGCCTCACGGCGCCGGCCGACGACGAGCGAGGGCCGGCGTGGGCGTGGGCCGCACGTTACTGATGAGTAGGACGTGCGTGTGCGCAGTTCACGCGATCGCAACCAACCTGAGTCCCAAGAGACCCCGTCGTCCCGAGGGGTGGACGCCGAGCGGCCCTGCGTGCCCGCCGACCGCCGTCGCGCGGGCGCGCCGGGGCGGGCGGGCGCGCGTCGTGGTCGACAATGGTCGGCGATGATCACCGTGAGCACCGACGGCTCCTGCCTGCGCAACCCCGGGGGTGCGATCGGGTGGGCCTGGGCCAACCACGACGGCACGAGCGACAGCGGCGGTGCCGCGTCCGGCACCAACCAGATCGCCGAGCTGACCGCCGTCCTCGAGGCCGTGCGCGCCCACCCCGGCGACGAGCCGCTGCGCATCGAGGCCGACTCGCAGTACGCGATCAAGTGCTCCTCGGAATGGGTGCACGGATGGCGGCGCAGGGGGTGGCGCACGGCCGGCGGCGGGCCAGTGCAGAACCTCGCGCTCGTGCAGGCGATCGACCGTGCGATCGCCGAGCGGCCCGGTCCGGTGACGTTCGCGTGGGTCCGGGGGCACCGCGGCGACCGGTTCAACGAGCGCGCCGACGAGCTCGCGGGCATCGCCGCGCGCGCGGCACGCGACGGGCTGCTCCCGCCCGCCGCCGCGGGGCGGGGCGCGCC
>JAEYUL010000106.1 GCA_023432565.1 Actinomycetes bacterium
GCGCGTGGGCGTGCGCAGGCAGCCGCCGACCTCGCTGCCCTGGCGGCCGCGGCTCGCGTGCAGCGCGGCGACGACGAGCCGACCGCCTGCGGGCTCGCCGTCCGCGTGGCTTCGCGCAACGGGGCGGTCCTCAGCGCGTGCGCGGTGAGCGGTGACGTCGTCACGGTGGAGGTCACCGCGCCCGCACCCGGGTCAAGCGCACGGGCGGATGCCCGCGCGGGGCCGCGCACCGCGGCGGTGCCACGCAGACCGTCCACGAGCGAGGCCATCGGGCGTGGCCGTCCGCCACGCCCGCAGTCAGGTCGTGGCGTGGCGCAGGACGGTGTCGAGCAGGCGCAGCGCGGCGGCCTTGTCGAGGGGGGTGTTGGCGTTGCCGCACTTGGGGGACTGCACGCACGCGGGGCAGCCCGCGGTGCAGCGGCAGCCGGCGATCGCGTCGCGCGTCGCGGACAGCCACGTCGAGCCGAGGTGGAAGCCGCGCTCGGCGAAGCCCGCCCCGCCGGGGTGGGCGTCGTGCACGAAGACGGTGGCCTCGCCCGTGTCGGGGTGCAGCGCGGTGGACAGCCCGCCGAGGTCCCACCGGTCGCACGTCGCGAGCAGGGGCAGCAGCCCGATCGACGCGTGCTCGGCCGCGTGCAGCGCACCGGGCAGCGCCTCGAGCGTCACGCCCGCCTCGTCGAGCACGGATGCCGGGACCGTCCACCAGACCGACGACGTCCGCAGCGTGCGCGGCGGCAGATCGAGGTCCTCGTAGCCGAGCACCCGCAGGTCGGGCAGGTGCTTGCGGTGGAACCCGAGCACCTGGGAGGTCACGTCGACCGTGCCGAGGTACCACGCGACAGGTCCCCAGCGCCGCTCGGCGTGCACGTCGACGACCGCCGTCGTGGTCAGCCACTTCGCCCACGTCCCGAAGTCGACGTCGCGGCGCGTGGCGAGCGCGACGTCGTCGGCCACGTGCAGCTCGTCCACGACGAACGTCGCACCCTGGTGCACGTAGACCGCGCCGGGGTGCAGGGTTGCGTCCGCAGCCGCCGCGTCGACGGTGCCGAGCAGACGGCCGGTCCCGGTCTCCACCACGCGCACGGGGTTGCCGCCCGCACCGCGCAGGTCCGTCAGCCGCGACGCCGGTTCGGCATGTGTCCAGTACCAGCCCGACGAGCGTCGGCGCAGGACCCCGTGCTCCACGAGGTCGTCGAGCACGGCCAGCGCGCGGTCGCCGAACAGGGGCAGCTCCTCGGTCCGCACGGGCCGCTCGGCGGCTGCGGCGCACAGGTGCGGTGCCAGGACGTACGGGTTCGTCGGGTCGAACGCGGTGGCCTCGACGGCGGTGTCCAGGACCGCCTCGGGGTGGTGCACGAGGTAGGTGTCCAGCGGGTCCTCACGCGCGACGAGCGCGACCAGGCCGTCGGCCCCGGCCCGTCCCGCGCGGCCGGCCTGCTGCCAGAACGACACGCGCGTGCCGGGCCACCCGGCGATCAGCACCGCGTCGAGGCCGGAGATGTCGACCCCGAGCTCGAGGGCGTTCGTCGTGGCCAGCGCGCGCAGGGAGCCGGACCGGATCGCCTGCTCGAGCTCGCGGCGCTCCTCGGGCAGGTACCCGCCGCGGTAGGCTTGCACCGCCCCGCGCAGCGCGGGGTCCACGTGCGCGACGTGCTCACGGGTCGCGCTCGCGACCGACTCCGCGGCACGACGCGACCGGGTGAACGCGAGCGTGCGGCCGCCGTGCGCGACGAGGTCCGCCAGCAGGTCCGCGACCTCCGCGGTCGCGGTGCGACGAGGCAAGGTCTCGGGCTCGCCGGGGGTCGACCACGGGTCCTCGTCGGGCAGCAGCGAGGCCCACGGGGTGTGCGCGTCCGGGCCGTACCCGGGCAGCTCGGGCGGCTCCCACAGCACGACCGTCTTGCGGCCTGCGGGGGACGCGTCGTCGGTGACGGCCTCGACCTCGTCGGCGTCCACACCGAGCAGCCGTGCGGCGCTCGCGGCGGGATCGGCGGTCGTCGCGGACGCCAGCACGAAGGTGGGGGAGGCGCCGTACGCGGCGGCCAGGCGGCGCAGGCGGCGCAGGACGAGCGCGACGTGCGCGCCGAACACACCGCGGAACGCGTGGCACTCGTCGAGCACGACGTAGCGCAGCGAGGTCAGCAGGCGCGACCAGCGCTCGTGCTGCGGGAGGAAGGAGAAGTGCAGGAAGTCGGGGTTCGTCAGGACGACGTCGGCGTGGTCGCGCACCCAGCGACGCTCGTCGGTGGAGGTGTCGCCGTCGCACGTGGCCACCCGGACGTCCCGCACCTGGGCCGCGGTCAGCAGCCGGCCGAGAGCGGCGAGCTGGTCGGCCGCGAGTGCTTTCGTCGGGCACAGGTACAGCACGCTCGCGCGGCGGCGTGCCGACTCGATCCGGCCCGGGTCGAGCGCGGCCTCGGCCGCCCTGCCCCGCACCGCACTGAGTGCGGGCAGCCAGTACGCGAGCGACTTGCCGGACCCGGTGGAGGTCGCCAGGACGGTGTGCCGCCCGGACCAGGCGGCCTGCGCGGCCTGGACCTGGTGCCGCCACGGGGACTCGACCCCCAGCGCGCGGTACCCGCGTACGAGGTCGGTGTCGGCCCACGCCGGCCACGGCTCGCGCACGCCCTCGCGCGCCGGCAGGTGGCGCACGTGGGTCGCGCGCTCGGCTCGTCGGCCACCGGCGAGCAGCACGTCGAGCAGCTCGTCGGACTTCACCCGACCATGCTCGCACCCGCGCGGCGCTGTTCCGGACGCCGTGCCCCGGGCCTGCCCGTCGGGCGCGCGTGCTCGGCCCCTGACTCCTCCGGGATCGTCGCCGGCGGCTCAGAGGTCGCGCGCGCGCCAGACGGTCGCCAGGGCGGGTTCGCCGCCCGGGTGCGGCTCGACGTGGTCCACGACGAATCCCTCACGCCCGTAGAACTGCCCGGCCCGCGTGTTCGCCGCGACGTGCTCGACGAGCACCCGGTCGCAGTCGGCGGGCAGCTGGGCGACGAGCGCCGCGATCAGGCGCGGCCCGAGCCCGGCTCCGCGTCGTGCCGCGTCGACGTAGAGCTTGTAGATCGCGTTGTCCTGCCCGGCCATCCCGCGCTGGCCGACGCCCACCACCTGCCCGTCGTGGTCGGCGACGGCGACCACGACCGTGCCCGCCTCGACCGCGGCGGCGAGGTACTCCTGGTTCCACCAGCGCCGCACCTGCGCCTCGGCGGCCTCGGCACCGATCGACGGCATGTAGTGCGGCCGGATGACACGCTCACCGAACGCGCAGACGGCGCCCACGTCGCCGCCGGTAGCGGCGCGGACCGTCACCTCGTCGGACGGCGCCTCGTCGACGGTCATCGTGTCCTCCTCGCGCCGCGACACCGGTCCTCCGGGTCGCCCGGCGGGCCCGGTGGGTGCCCCCGCTGCCCCGCAGGTGGGACGCGATGGCAGGCTGTGCCCGTGGACCTGAACTGCGACCTGGGCGAAGGCTACGACGCCTGGGCGCCCGGCGCCGTCGGGATCGACGAGGAGCTGCTCGTCGTGGTGACGAGCGCCAACCTGGCGTGCGGCGGCCACGCGGGTGACGAGCGCACGATGGCTGCGGTCGCCCGGGTGGCCGCGGCGCGAGGTGTCGCGCTCGGGGCGCACGTGTCGTACGTGGACCGCGGGCACTTCGGCCGCCGGTTCCTCGACGTCCCCGTCGACGAGCTGCGTGCGCAGGTCGCGGCCCAGCTCGCGCTCCTCGTCGCGGTCGCGAGCGCGCAGGGTGCGCGGGTCTCGTACGTGAAGCCGCACGGCGCGCTGTACAACGCGCTCGCCCACCACGAGGCGCACGCGTCCGCACTGCTCGACGTCACCGGGGACCTGCCGGTGGTGGGCCTGCCCGGCTCGACGCTGCTCGACGCCGCGTGGCGGCGCGGCGTGCGGGGCGTCGCCGAGGCGTTCGCGGACCGCGGCTACCTGCCGGACGGCACGCTGGTGCCGCGCGGGCAGGACGGTGCGCTCGTCACGGACCCGGTGCAGGTGGCGGACCGTGTGGTGCGGATCGCCACGCACGGCGTGGTCCGCGCGGTCGACGGCACGGACGTGGCGCTCGACGTCGAGACCGTGTGCGTCCACTCGGACACCCCGGGGGCGGTGCTGCTCGCCCGCGGCGTGCGTGCGGCGCTCGAGGCAGCGGGCGTGCGGCCGGGGTCGTTCGTGCGCACGGCCGACCTGTGAGCGTGCCGGGGTGGGCGGGCGTGAGCGAGGGGTCGTGAGCGAGACCGTGCGGGTGCTGCGTTACGGCGACGCGGCGCTGCTCGTCGAGCTGGGCGACCTCGCGGCCGTGCGGCGCGTGGACGACGCGCTGCGCGCCGCGCGCGCGACCCCGGACGCCTCGGACGTCTGGCGGTCGGTCGAGGACCAGGTCCCGGCCGCTGCGACCGTCCTGCTGCGCGTGCGCCCCGGGACGGACCTGCCGACCCTCGCCCGTCGCGTCCGGGACGTGGCGGCGCGTGCGGTCGACGCCGTCGACGAGTCCGTAAGCCCACGCCGGCTCGTCGTGCTGCCCGTGACCTACGACGGCCCGGACCTCGCGGACGTCGCCGCGCTGACCGGCCTGACGCCCGACGAGGTGGTCGCGCGCCACACCGCAGCCACCTACACGGTCGCGTTCGGCGGGTTCATGCCGGGCTTCGCCTACCTCGTCGGGCTCGACCCGGCGCTCGTCGTCCCGCGACTGACGACCCCGCGTACGCGCGTGCCCGCGGGCGCGGTCGCGCTCGCGGACCGCTTCACCGCGGTGTACCCGGCCGCGACGCCGGGCGGGTGGCGACTGATCGGGACGTGCCCGGCGACGCTCTTCGACGTGGCCGGCGACGAGCCGGCGCTGCTCACCCCGGGGACGCAGGTGCGCTTCGAGGCCGGCGCCGCGGCGGTGACCGGGTGACGCGCGCGCTCGAGGTGCTCGACCCGGGCCTGTCGACGCTCGTCCAGGACGCGGGCAGACCGGGCTGGGCGCACGTGGGTGTGGGCCGGTCGGGCGCCGCGGACCGGGCCGCGTGGCGCGAGGCGAACCGCGCGGTCGGCAACGACGACGGCGCTGCGGCGCTCGAGGTGCTGCTGGGTGGGGTCCGGCTGCGTGCGCTGGCGGACCTGGAGGTCGCCCTCGCGGGTGCCCGGGTGGGTGTCGCGGTCGAGCCGCAGGGGGCGACCCCGGGTGCGGGCAGCGTGGTCGAGACCGGGGGAGGGCGGCTGCTGCTGGCTGCCGGGTCCGTCCTCGTGCTCGCCCGGCCCGAGCGTGGTGTGCGGACGTACGTCGCGGTCCGCGGCGGCCTCGACCTCGCCCCGGTGCTGGGGTCGCGCGCGAGCGACCGGCTCGGCGGCATCGGCCCGGCGCCGCTGGCGGCGGGGGACGTGATCCCCGTCGGCCGGGCAACGGCCGGCCAGCAGGACGAGACCGGGGACGGGTCGGCGCCTCGGGCGTCGGACGACGAGGACGTCGACGTCGTGCTCCGGATCGAGCCGGGCCCGCACGAGCAGTGGTTCGAGCCGCGGTGGCCGGCCGTGCTGTGCGCACCGGAGGGGTTCGTCGTCGCACCGTCGTCGGACCGTGTCGCGGTCCGGCTGGAAGGGGCGCAGGTCGCGCGCACGCGGGCGGCTCACGGGCGTGAGCTCGCGCCCGTGGGGCTGGTGCACGGAGCGGTGCAGGTGCCGCCCGACGGGCGCCCGGTCGTCTTCGGCGTCGACCACCCGGTGACGGGTGGCTACCCGGTGCTGGCGGTCGTGCGCTCGTCGGACCTCGACCTGCTCGGCCAGGTGCGACCGGGCGACGTGGTGCGTCTGGCGCTCTCGCTGCCGCGCGGTCGCTGACCCTGCGGGCGGGGGTCCGCGCGCAGGGTGCCCGGCTCCGTCGGCGTCCGCGGCCGTGTCGTCGGGGGTCGGCGCGGGGGTGCGCGAGGCGACACGCCGGGGCGTCCGGGTGAACTCGCGCAGCGACACGCCGGGTGTTCCCGACGACTGCGCGGCAGCGGCCAGGCAGGCCGGTGCGCGGCGGGACGTTGGTCCCGGTACGGCGGCGCCCGCGGGCATAGAAATTCCCACATCTTGTGAACGCCCGCCGCGCACACCACAACATGTGGGGGTCGCGGTGAGACCATGACAGTGACCGACGAAGGAGCGCCACCGCCATGCCCGACCCCGCCGCGCAGGCCGCCGACCCGAGCACGACAGCGCCCGTCACCGTGGACGTCGCGTCGTCGATCGACGAGTACCTGGACCGCTCCGACTGGCGTGTCAACGCCAACGCGAACCAGGGTTACTCGCTGGGCGGTCTGATCCTGAACACCGCGGGCAAGGTCGTCGCGAACTACTGGTTGTCGCAGGTGTACCCGCCCGCGGTCGGCGAGGCGCACCGCCAGGGTGACGTGCACATCCACGACCTGGACATGCTCTCCGGCTACTGCGCCGGCTGGAGCCTGCGCACGCTGCTGCAGGAGGGCCTCGGCGGGATCCCCGGCAAGGTCGACGCGCGTCCGGCCAAGCACTTCTCGGCCGCGATCGGCCAGATCGTCAACTTCCTCGGCACCATGCAGAACGAGTGGGCCGGTGCGCAGGCGTTCAGCAGCTTCGACACGTACATGGCGCCGTACGTGCGCACCGACAACCTCACGTACGAGCAGGTCAAGCAGGGTATCCAGGAGCTCGTCTACAACCTCAACGTGCCGAGCCGCTGGGGCACCCAGACGCCGTTCACGAACCTCACGTTCGACTGGGTGTGCCCGGACGACCTCAAGGACCAGGTCCCGATGGTCGGCGACGAGCCGTGCGACTTCACGTACGGCGACCTGCAGCCGGAGATGGACGTCATCAACCGCGCGTACATCGAGATCATGACCGAGGGCGACGCCACGGGCCGCGTCTTCACGTTCCCCATCCCGACGTACAACATCACCCAGGACTTCGACTGGCACAGCCCGAACGCGGACGCCCTGTTCGCGATGACCGCGAAGTACGGCCTGCCGTACTTCCAGAACTTCATCAACTCCGAGATGAAGCCTGGCGACGTCCGCTCGATGTGCTGCCGCCTGCAGCTGGACCTGCGTGAGCTGCTCAAGCGCGGCAACGGCCTGTTCGGCTCGGCCGAGCAGACGGGTTCCATCGGCGTGGTCACGGTCAACTGCGCGCGGCTCGGGTACGTGCACGCGGGCGACGAGGCCGCACTCGTGGGCCGGCTCGACGAGCTGCTCGGGCTCGCCCGCACCAGCCTGGAGCTCAAGCGCGAGGTGATCGGCCGGCTCATCGACCAGGGGCTGTTCCCGTACACCAAGCGCTACCTGGCGAGCCTGGACAACCACTTCTCGACGATCGGCGTCAACGGCCTCAACGAGATGATCCGCAACTTCAGCGGCGACGAGTACGACATCACCGACCCCCGCGGGCACCAGATGGCGGTCCGCCTCCTGGACCACGTGCGGGCGCGGATGGTCGAGTTCCAGGAGGAGACCGGCCACCTGTACAACCTGGAGGCGACGCCCGCGGAGGGCACCACGTACCGGTTCGCCAAGGAGGACCGGGCACGCTTCCCGGAGATCCTGCAGGCGGGCACGCCCGCGAACCCGTACTACACGAACTCCTCGCAGCTGCCGGTGGGCTTCACCGACGACCCGTTCGAGGCGCTGGAGCGGCAGGACGAGCTGCAGACGAAGTACACGGGCGGCACGGTCCTGCACCTGTACATGTCGGAGCGCCTGTCGACGCCGGACGCGGCGCGCGAGCTCGTCCGTCGCTCGCTGTCCCGCTTCCGCCTGCCGTACCTGACGATCACGCCGACGTTCTCCATCTGCCCGAACCACGGCTACCTCGCGGGCGAGCACCAGGAGTGCCCGCGCTGCGCCGAGGTCGGCCGGATGCAGGAGTGCGAGGTCTGGACGCGCGTCATGGGCTACCACCGGCCCGTCGCGTCGTTCAACGTCGGCAAGAAGGGTGAGCACGCCGAGCGCACGCACTTCCGCGAGTCCGTGGCGGCGCTCGCGTGACAGTCGCGCCGGTGGAGCAGCGCCGCTCGTCGTCCGACGACGAGCGGGCGCTGCCCCCTGCACGCCGTGCGACCCCCGCAGCCCTGGGCCTGCCCGGGGTCGGTGTGGGTGCGGCGCTGACGATCGGGCGCAAGGAGGTCTGCGCGGGGGACCTGGCGATCGCCGGGCTCACGCGCATGTCGTCGTGCGACTGGCCCGGGCGCCTCGTCGCGACCGTGTTCCTGCAGGGTTGCCCGTGGCGCTGCACGTACTGCCACAACCACGCGATCCTCGACCCGCGAGCGCCCGGCCAGGTGCGGTGGCGGGAGGTGCGCGAGCTGCTCGACCGTCGGGCCGGCCTGCTGGACGGGGTCGTGTTCTCGGGCGGCGAGCCCACCAGGCAGACCGCGCTCGGTGACGCGATGCGGGAGGTCCGTGAGCGCGGGTTCGGCGTGGGCCTGCACACCGGTGGCGCGTACCCGCGCAAGCTCGAGGCGCTGCTGCCGCTCGTCGACTGGATCGGGTTCGACGTCAAGGCGCCGCGGCACCTGTACCGCGCGATCACGCGCGTCGGCGGCGAGACCACGTCCGCCGACCAGGCGTTCACGAGCCTGCGGCTGGTGCTCGACTCGGGCGTCGACGTCCAGGTCCGCACCACGGTCGACCCGACGGTCCTGTCCGACGACGACGTCCGCGCCCTCACCGCGACGCTCCGGGAGCTCGGTGTGCAGGACCACGTCCTCCAGGAGGTCCGCCCGGACGGCACGACCTCCGAGTACCGAGCGGCCCTGGCCGCCATCCGCCACCCCCACCGCTGACCCCACCCCGCCGGCGACCCAGCGTTCGCTCCGGCTCCCACGCGTCACGGCCGGAGCATCCGCTGGTTCGCCGGGCCCGTGTCCGACGAGCCAGCGGGTGCTCAGGGTCGAGGGACAGCCGACCCGAGCAGGTGCTGGGGCGTGGTGCGTGGGGGACGGTGCGACGGGTGCGGGTGCCGGGACGGGCGGGACGACGAGGTGGCGGTCAGCCCGGCCAGCCGACCGGGAGCTGACGGACGGCGTCAGGCCCCCGGGCCGCCCGGGGGCTGGGCTCCCTGACCGGGCCGGACCGGGCCGCCGGGAACGGCCGGGCTGCCGGGAGCGCCGCCGGGCCCGCCCATGCCCGCGGCGACCTGACCCGCGACGCCCGTCCCGGCGGACGTGGTGCCGGCCGTGCCTGCGTGGCTGAGCGGCCCGGCGACCTCCTCGCCCGCCGCCCCGCCGAGCACTGCGGTGTACGTCTCGCCCTCGACCACGTCGGCGGACGAGTACACGAGGGACGAGAAGGGCTTCGACGCGGTGAACGAGGCCAGGACGTCCCCGTCGGGCGAGACGACCTGCACCACGTCGCCCGCCGCGCCGGGCTGGGTCAGCGTGACGCCGACGAACGACTGCGTGCCGCCCGACGGGGTCTGCGCCATCCCGGCCGGCCCGACGGCGACGAGCTCGCCGCCGCTGATCTCGAACGTCCCGTTGTAGTCGAGCGCCACCTCCGGTGCGCTCGAGGGTCCCGTCACGACGACCGTCCCGCCGGTCATGGTCATGTTCCCGTTCGAGTCGAGCCCGTCGCCCTGCGCGTCGATCACGAGGGTGCCCCCGGCGATGGCGACGGACACGTTCTCGTCGACCGCTTCCGTGCCGCCGCCCGGCCGGGCCCGGTCGTCGGTGGCGCCCGAAACCTCGTCGGCCGAACCGTCCGCGGCTGAGCCGTTCACGCCGTCGTCGCTCGTGACGAGCGTGATGTCGCCGTCCAGCAGCGTGATCTCCTGCGCCTCGAGACCCTCGACGGCCTGCGTGACGTCGAGCGTGCCGCCCGCGACCTGCAGCGCGTACTCGGCGTGCACGGCGTCGTCGCCGGACGCGAGGGTCAGCGAGCCGCCGGTGATCGAGACGACCCCGTCGGAGTGGATCGCGTCGTCGGCCGCGTCGACGTCCACCGCGCCGCCGCCGACGACGACCGCCGCGTCACCGACGAGCCCCTGGGGGGAGGCGTCGTCGGCGACGGTCGCGTCCGCGCCGCCGCCCGTGGTGACGTCCAGGGTGCCGCCCGCGACGAGCACGTCGGTCGTCGCGGTCAGGCCGTCGTCACCGGCGGTCAGGTCGAGCGTGCCGTCGTTCACCAGCACGTACCCGAGCGCGGCGTCCTCGTCGTTGTCGGACTTCAGGGCGTCACCCCCCGCCGTGACGGCGAGCGTGCCGCCCTCGACGACGAGGTAGTCCTTGCCGCGGATCCCGTCGTCGACCGCGTCGACCGTCACCGTGCCGGACGCGACGACGAGGCCGTCCTTCCCGACGATCCCGTCATTCGCGTTGCCCCGGACGTCGAGTGAGCCGTCGCCGGTGATCGTCAGGTCGCCCGCGCTGAACAGCGCGCCGCTCGCCTCGTCGTCGTCCGCGTAGGTGGTGGTGTCGGCGAGCCGGTTCTCGCTGTCGTCGGCGAGCACGACGACCACGTCGTCGGCCTCGAGGACCTGCAGCGGCGACGTGCGCGAGCTCGTCAGGTCGACGCCGTCGAGCACGACCGTCACGTCCTGGTCGGGCGCGGTCACGACGACCTGCCCGTCGGACAGCTCGCCCGTGAGCCGGTACGTGCCGCCCGCCGAGATCGTCACGGTGTCGTCGTCCACCTCGACGGCGTCCGACGAGGACGCGGACGCGCCGTCGGCGAGCCTGACGTCGACGGCCCGCGACGTGTCGACCGAGGCGTCGGCCTCGTGCGGTGCGGTGTTCTCGGCCATCGCGGACTCGACCGTGATGTCGGAGTCGGTGGGCACCGGGACGTCGACGCCGGAGTCCGTGGCGGTGGTGGTGCTCGTGGGTGCCGACGGCGACGCGTCGCTCGTGCTGCACCCGCTCAGGATCAGGGCGACGACGCCGGCAGGGACGGCCGCGCGGATCGCGGCTCGCTTCAGGGGCGTGCGCAAGGGTTCCTCCTCAGGGACGTGGTCCGGGCCGGGTCGCGGCTCAGACGCAGGCGGTCAGGGCGGCACGCGGCTGGACGTGTCGGTCGAGCACGCGGCGCCACGGGGTCATGGGCAGGTCGGGGTGCAGCACGGCCATCCCCGTCCCGTACTTGGAGATGCGGACGGGCCGGTGGCCGTGGCGCCACAGCAGCCGGTCGGTGAGCGACGGCGACGCGCCGGTCTTGGTCTCGATCACGACGAGCGGGCCGAGCGGGCGTGCGTCGCCGGTCTCGGCGTCGACCCACACCAGGTCGGTGTCGATCGTCGTGCGGGCGACCGCTCCGGGACGTCCGCCGTCGACGAGCAGCGTGGTGCGGCGGTAGCGCGTGGCGAGCGTCGGGCGCAGCGGGCCGTCGATCGGTCGGCTCGGGCCGAGCGCACCCGTCGCGAACGTCCAGGCCGCGTCGGTGAGCTCGTGCTCGGCGCCGTCGTGCACCTGGCGGTGCTTGACGGTCGCACCGCGCGCGCCCCTCGTCTTGACCTCGACGAAGCAGTCACCGCGGTCGGCGTACGTGCGCGTGCGGACCTTGTACCGGCCGCGCCGGCGGTGTGCGGCGCCCAGGTAGCTCGCGAGCCCCGGGGTGTCGAAGTACACCGAGCGGTACTGCGACGTGCGGCGCCCGTCGACCTGCAGCACGCGCGCGCCTTCCGTCAGGGGGATCGTCGCGAGCGCGGCCGCCGGGAGCACGTACTTGCGGTCGACGCGCGTCAGGAGGGCCGCTCCGGCCTCCTGGACGTCCGCGAGACCGACCGCGGTCAGCGCCTCCACCCGCCGCTCGAGGTCTGCCGCGCTCATCTCAGCGCCTCACGCTGGGCGTCCGGCAGCCGCGTGCCAGCCGGTCGTGCGGGTCCCGCCTGTGCGTCGCCGGACTGTGCGTGCCGGTCCGGTGCGGCGGCGGGCTGCGGGAGCGCCGTCGCGCCCATCGGCTCGCCCGACGAGGCAGGCAGTGTGCCCGCCGAGTACCGCACGTCGACGGTCGTGGTGTCGTTGACGAGGTCGAGCCGCTGCACGGTCGCGGAGTGCACGCGTCCGCCGAGCAGCCGTTCCAGGTGGGCGACGAGCGCGGTCTCGTCGGTGAACGCGCGGTCCACGACCACGACCTGCTGCCGCAGCCTGCGCATCAGCCGCGGGCTGTCGGCGAACGCCACGACGAGCACGATCGCGGCCATGAGCCCGATCCCGAGCCCGGTCGACGTGGTGCCGAGCCCGCCGATCAGCCCGAGCGCGAGCGCCGCGAAGTAGTACGCGACCTCGTGCTGCGCGAGCTCGCTGGACCGCAGCCGGATGATCGACAGGACGCCGAACAGCCCGAGCCCGAGCCCCGCGGCGATCGTGCTCTGCGCGAGCGCCGCCGACACCGCGAGCACGCCCACGTTCACCGCCAGGAACGCCACGACGAGGTCGCGCCGCCGGTGCCGCGGCAGGTAGACGGCGAACGTGAGGACGGCGATCGCGACGAGATTCGCCGCGTACAGCGCGTAGGCGGACACCGGGTCTCCAGGAGGTCGTGGCTGCTGACGACCTCGATTCAGCCACCCGCACCTGGGCGGACGCTGGACGTCACCTGGACCCGGGGTGCGGGTTCGGGCTCGCCGACGGTCCGGACACGTCGACGCGTGCGCTCAGCTCGACTCCGGCGAGCCGAGCGCCACCGTGACGGGCCCGCCGACGAGGGTGCTCGGCGTGCCGTCGAGGGTCAGTGCCAGCGCCGCCCACGCGTCGTAGGTCCCGGCGCCCAGCGGCGCGTCGCACCCGTCGGGGCTGCTGACGGTGGTGCTGAACGTGGTGGACTCGCCCGGCTGGAGCGTGGTCGGGGTCGCGTCGTGCATCGCGGTCGGGCCCATGCCCACCACCTGCTCGCCGTCCGAGAGCCCGGCGCTCAGATGGTCGGGCAGGAGAGTGACCGGGGCGTCCCCGTTGTTCGTCACCGTGACGGAGAGCGCGCCGCCGGCCGGCGCCGCGGTCGCCTCGACGGTCAGCGGCGACTCCTGCGTGATCGCGGCCCACTGCGCGAGCTCGTCGGCCGAGGTGCCGCACGTCATCTCGAGCAGACCCGGCACCTGGTCGTCGACGACGGTGTCACCGGTGATGCGCAGGTCCCACGGGCCGGCGGCCGCGGACCAGTCGTCGGCGTCGGTCTCCGGCGCGCCGTCGGGACCCAGCGGCGTGAACGTCGACAGCGCCCAGACCTCGTAGTCGCCCGGCTCGAGCGGCGTGGTGTCGTCGGCGCAGCTCAGCAGGAGCGTCCCGGCGTCGAGCGGCGTCGACGCACCCGGGTCGAGCGAGAGGTCGATGCCGATGGCCTCGATGGGGCCGGGGCCGCCGACGACGACACCGTCACGCACCAGGACGACCTCGGGGTGGCCCGTCCGGGCGTCGATGTGCGCGGTGCCGTCGTTGGTCACCGCGACCCGCAACGACGCGTGCTTGCCGGACGGAGCGGTACGCGGGATTGACCTCGCGCTGAGCAGCAGCGGCGCCGGGTTGGTCTGCGGGTCGGCCAGGTCGCGCAGCTCGTCGTCGGTGGCGCCGCAGGTCGTCGGGCCGGCGAGCGGCGTGCTGTTCCCGGCGGGGACGACGACCTCGAGCGGGTCGCTCGTCGAGCGAGCGTCGTACGAGTCGCCCGGCACGTCGGAACCGGGGGCCACCAGGCCCCAGCGGATCGTCGAGGTCGCCACCAGCTCGTACGTGCCGGGGTCGAGGACGGCGTCCTGCCCGGTCTCGCACGAGACGAAGGTGCCCGCCAGGTCGAGGTCGAAGGGGAACGGCTGGGGCTGCATGTCGACGGCGACCTGCTGGGCCTCCTCGAGCGACATGTCGTGCGAGCCGTCGAGCACGGCGACCACCGCACCGTCGCGCACCAGCACGACCGACGTCGCGATCGAGCCACCCATCGGCGTGCCGACGTAGTCCGCAGTCGGCATGTCCGCGGTCGTGCTCACGGCCACGGCCCACCGCCCCTGCCGGGCGGGCTCGAGCGTGCCGGGGACGACGCGGGTCTCGACGACCCACCCGCCGTCGGTGCCGGTGGGGCCGACGACCCCGTCACCGGCACGGATCTGCGCCAGCGAGACGGCGCACTGCGCGGGCGCGTCCGCGGCGAGACTCAGCCCGCCGTCGCCGTCGCCGTCCGCGAGGCGCGGCACGGCGACCGCGACGCCTGCGACGACGAGCGCGAGCGCACCGGCCGCGGCACTCGTGCGACCGACCCGACGACGCCGCGCGCGTGTGCGCACCAGCTCGACGGGGACCTCGTACGCACGGGCCGCGGGCGAGTGCTCCGCGTCGGACAGCGCGTGGGACAGGGGATTGCGGGGCTCGTGCTCGGTCATGACCGGGTCCTCCCGGAGGTCAGCGGCACCGACTCGTCGTCCGGGAGCGGACCGAGCAGCGCCTCGAGCTTGTGACCGGCGGTGGACAGGTACCTCTTGACGGTGCCGACGGCCAGGCCCATGCGGGCCGCGACCTCCGGCACGGTGAGGTCCTCGCACCAGCGCAGGACGGCGGCGGCGCGCTCCTGCGGAGCGAGCGTCGCCAGGGCGGCGCGCACGTCGAGCCCGTCCCCGACCCCGGGTGCGGGGTCGCGGACGGCTTCGTCGTGCCGGCCCAGCAGGTGCCGGATGCCCGACCACCGCCGGCGCCGACGCGCGTCGTCGAGGAACGTCGACAGGATCGCGCGCCGGACGTACGCCTCGGCGGAGTCGGGCGTGAACCCGGCCCGTCGCCGCGCGAACGTGCGCACGAGCGCCTCCTGCACGAGGTCCTCGGCGGCGTGCACCTGACCCGTCAGCAGGTAGGCGTAGCCGAACAGCGCCCGCCCGCGTTCGCGGGCCAGCGTCGCCAGCACGTCGTCGTCGCCCACGTACCCTCGATTCGGTCACGAGGTCGGCGGTGTGCCGTCCTCATCAGCCCAGACGACGCACCCTCACGAACCGTTGTAGTGCATGGCACGGCTCACCCGGTCGACCGTCACCACCAGCGCCCGTCACCACCAGCGCCCGTCACCCCGGCGCGACGAGCCGGGCCGCGACGACGCACCGCGACGCACGTGGACGGGCCGGCCGGCCTGCAGCCGGTCGGCGTCGGCGTTGCGCACCCGCGCTCCCTCGTCGTGCTCGTCGTCGTGCTCGTCGCCCTGACATCGTGTCGACCTCCGTCGACCTCGGGATCGTGGCAGCGCACAGCGGTGCCGCTAGATCGGTCGTCACGCCAGGTCCGGACACGGGTTACTCGGCGGTCACGTCTAGGACCTTGGGCCTGGCTAGACTGCCCCATCGCGCGGCAACGAGGCCGTGCGTGAGGGCGCGCAGGGGGTGCGTCCTGGGTCCGAGGAGGGTGCATGGTCGAGCTCGGTTCCACGAGCCTGACGATCGTCGGGGTCATCGCAGGTCTGGCGATCGCCTCGCTCGTCGTCGCCGCGGTTCTGCGGCGGCAGGTGCTGGCAGCCGGTGACGGCACGGCGTCGATGCAACAGATCGCCAAGGCGGTCCAAGAGGGCGCGTCCGCGTACCTCAACCGGCAGTTCCGCACGCTGGCGCTGTTCGCCGTGGTCGTCTGCGCGCTGCTGTTCCTGCTTCCGGGAGACGGTGGCGTCAAGCTCGGACGCTCGATCTTCTTCCTGGTCGGCGCGGCCTTCTCGGCGGCGATCGGCTTCCTGGGGATGTGGCTCGCGACGCGCGCCAACCTGCGCGTGGCGGCGGCGGCGTCGCAGCCCGGTGGCCGCGCGGAGGGCGCTCGCATCGCGTTCCGCACGGGCGGTGTCGTCGGCATGTCCGTGGTGGGCCTGGGCCTGCTCGGTGCGGCCGCGGTCGTGCTGCTCTACCGCGGCGACGCGCCCGCGGTGCTCGAGGGCTTCGGGTTCGGCGCCGCGCTCCTCGCGATGTTCATGCGCGTGGGCGGCGGCATCTTCACGAAGGCCGCGGACGTCGGTGCGGACCTGGTCGGCAAGGTCGAGCAGGGCATCCCCGAGGACGACCCGCGCAACGCCGCGACCATCGCGGACAACGTGGGTGACAACGTCGGCGACTGCGCGGGCATGGCCGCGGACCTGTTCGAGTCGTACGCGGTGACGCTCGTCGCGGCGCTCATCCTGGGCAAGGCCGCGTTCGGCGAGCACGGCCTGGTGTTCCCGCTCATCGTCACGGCGGTCGGCGCGCTGGTCGCGGCGCTCGGCGTGGCGATCACGCGCGTGCGCGGCTCGGAGAGCGGCCTGACCGCCATCAATCGCGGCTTCTACGTGTCTGCCGTCGTCGGGGTCGTCCTGGCCGGCATCGCGGCGTTCGTCTACCTGCCGGGCTCGTTCGCGGACTTCACGGACGGCACGGCCGACCTGTCCGGCCAGGGTGGGGACCCGCGGCTGATCGCCACCGCGGCGGTCGCGATCGGCGTCCTGCTCGCGGGCGTCATCCTGTGGGTCACGGGCTACTTCACGGGCACGACGAGCAAGCCCACCCTGCACGTCGCGGAGACCACCCGCACCGGTCCGGCCACGGTCGTGCTGTCGGGCATCGGCGTCGGGTTCGAGTCCGCGGTCTACACCGCGGGCATCATCGCCGCCGCGATCTGCGGCGTGTTCCTCATCGCGGGCGGCAACGTCGCGCTGTCGCTGTTCCTCATCGCGCTCGCGGGCTGCGGCCTGCTGACCACGGTCGGCGTGATCGTCGCGATGGACACGTTCGGTCCCGTCTCGGACAACGCGCAGGGCATCGCGGAGATGTCGGGCGACGTCACCGAGGAGGGCGCGCAGATCCTCACCGACCTCGACGCGGTGGGGAACACCACCAAGGCCGTCACCAAGGGCATCGCGATCGCGACCGCCGTCCTGGCGGCGACCGCGCTGTTCGGCTCGTACGCGGACGCTGTCGCGACGAAGATCGCGGAGGTCGGTCAGGCGCCGGTCGACGACCTCGTCGCCGCGATGATGGACTACCAGATCATCAGCCCCGTCACGCTCGTCGGCGTGATCCTGGGCGGCGCGACGGTGTTCCTGTTCTCGGGCCTGGCGATCGACGCCGTCACCCGCGCGGCCGGTGCGATCGTGCTCGAGGTGCGCCGCCAGTTCCGCGAGCACCCGGGGATCATGACCGGCAAGGTCCGCCCGGAGTACGGCCGCGTGGTCGACATCTGCACGCGCGACTCGCTGCGCGAGCTCGCCACCCCCGGTCTGCTCGCGGCGTTCGCGCCCATCGCGGTCGGGTTCGGCCTGGGCATCGGGCCGCTCGCCGGCTTCCTCGCCGGGGCGATCGGCGCGGGCGTGCTCATGGCCGTGTTCCTCGCGAACGCGGGCGGCACGTGGGACAACGCGAAGAAGATCGTCGAGGACGGTCACCACGGCGGCAAGAACTCCGCCGCGCACGCGGCGGCCGTCATCGGTGACACCGTCGGCGACCCGTTCAAGGACACCGCGGGCCCCGCCATCAACCCGCTCATCAAGGTCATGAACCTGGTCTCGGTGCTCATCGCCCCCGCGATCGTCGTCGTCTCGTTCGGCGACGGCGCCAACACGGTGGTGCGCCTGTCGATCGCGATCGTGGCCGCGGGCATCGCGTTCGGCGCCGTGATCGCGAGTCGGCTGCGCGCGGCGCGCGTCGACCGGGAGGGCGCTCTGGCGCACGCGCTCGAGGAGCCCGACACGGTGCGGGTCGCCTGAACCGAGCACGCGTCGACGCACACGGTCGACGACGTACGCGCACAGGGAGCGCGGTCCGCACGGGCCGCGCTCCCTGTGCGTGCGGCGACGGTCCGCCTCGCCTCGTCCCGCACGAGGCTGCGCGGCGCGTCCCGCGCGGGGCGGCGGGCGTGGTTGGGTGGTGGTGTGGCGACGGTGCTGGTGCTGGTGGGTGCGGGGCGGTACACCGACCCGTGGCACGACTGCGCCGCGCAGGCCGACGAGGTCGTCCAGGTCGCCCGGGCGCTCGGGCACGACGTGCGGGTCCGCAGCACGCGCCCGGACACGTTCGACGAGGCGGACCTCGTCGCGAGGGTGCCGCACCTGCTCGTCGTCGTCGCGGGTGGCACGCCCGGGCCGCAGGTGCTGACCGACCCGTCGGCCGACGAGGCCGCAGCCCGGTGGCGCCCGTTCCACGACGCCCGCCACGCGCTCGTCGAGGCGGGCACGGCCGTCCTGGCGCTGCACCAGGCGGCCTACGCGTTCACGGACGACCCGCGGTGGGCCGCGACGATCGGCGGCCGGTGGGTTCTCGACCGCTCGTGGCACCCGCCGTACGGCCGCGCGACCGTCCGCCCGGTCGACGACGAGCACCCGGTGACGTGGAGCCTGGGCGAGGTCGCCGTGCACGACGAGCGCTACGCCGACCTGGACGTCTCCCCGGGCGTGCACGTCCTGGCCGTCACGGACGTCACCCCCGACGAGGCCCGGGGTCACGGGACGCCCGGTACGCACCCTGTGGTGTGGACGGTCCCCGGCGCGACGAAGGTCCTGTATGACGCACTGGGTCACGATGCACGCTCATGGCACGCCCCGTCGCGTCGGGCGCTCCTGACAGCGGAGCTCGCGTGGCTCCTGCAGGGCTGACGAGCATGGAGGTCGTGTGAGGTCGAGGACGCGGTGGCTGGTGGGGGCGGGTGCCGCCCTGGTGCTCGTCGCGGGCGGCGCGCTGGCGGTCGCACGCCCGTGGCAGTCGCACGACGCGCCGACGAGCGAGGGCCGCACGGGTGCACCGGTCGGCTTCACGCAGGTCACCGAGTTCGGCACCAATCCCGGCGGCCTGAGCATGTACCAGTACGTCCCCGAGGACCTGGCCGAGCCCGCACCGGTCGTGGTCGCGATCCACTACTGCTCGGGCTCGGCGCAGGCCTTCCGTGGGACGGGGATCGAGGAGCTGGCCGACCAGCAGGGGTTCGTCGTCGTGTACCCGCAGGCCGACCGGGTGGGCCACTGCTTCGACTCCGCGTCGAGCGCGAGCCTGACGCACGACGGCGGGGGAGACTCCCAGAGCATCGCGCAGATGGTCGAGCACGTGAGCGGCGCGGTCGCCGTCGACCCCCAGCGGGTGTTCGCGTTCGGGCTCTCGTCGGGCGCGATGATGACCGAGGTCCTCATGGCCACGTACCCCGACGTGTTCGCGGCGGGGGCGGCGTTCGCGGGCACCCCCGCAGGGTGCGCCGCGGCGGAGGGCCCGCCGCCGGGACCGACGGGGCCGATCGCCGCCAGCCCGCAGTGCTGGCGGGGCGAGGTCGACCACACCCCGCAGGAGTGGGGCGACCTGGCTCGCGCGGCGTACCCGGGGTACACCGGCCCGCGCCCGCGCGTGCAGCTGTGGCACGGGACGGCCGACGACATCCTGGAGTACCCGAACCTCGGTGAGGCCGTCGAGCAGTGGACCGACGTGCTCGACGTCCCGCTCGAGCCGGTGGCGAGCACCGAGCTCGACGGCGGCTGGACGCGCACGCGGTACGGCACGGACGACGACCGGCCCGCCGTCGAGGCGTACAGCGGCGCCGGTCTGACGCACGACATCCCCGTGGACGCCGACGCGGTGGCCCGGTTCTTCGGTCTGGTCGGCTGACCGGGGACCCCACGGCGAGGCCCGCGACGCTCCTCGGGGAAGATGGGCGCGTGGATGCTCCCCAGCACGACCCCCGTCTCGTCGACGCGCTGCGCGGCGACCTGTCCGGTGCCGGGTTCGACGTCGAGCCGGTCGAGGCGCTGCTCGGGCCGGTGGCCGCGGGCGCGCTGCACCGTGAGGAGCTCGTGCCGGCCCTGCGCGCCACCGCGGCGGCGCTGGGACGCGGCGGCCGCGACGAGCCGCTCGCCCTGCTGACCCGCCTGTTCCTGCTGGGCCGCGCGGTCCCGCGAGCGGGTGCGGACCGCGCGCTGCCCCGGCTCGGCACGGACGGCGCACAGCGCCTGGGCCTGGTCGCGGCCTCCGGGCACGGCGACGACGACGAGGTGCGTGCGCTCGTCGACCTGCGGCCGTACGCCGCGGTCGACGGGCGCGGCGAGGCGACGTGGTGGCTCACGTCCGACCTCGGCGAGCTCGCGACCGGCAGGGCGCTGCGCACCGACCACGTGCTCGGCGTGGGCGGCGCCTCGACGACGCTCGCGCAGGTCACCGTACGCGACGAGCGGGCGCGTGCGCTGGACCTGGGCACAGGCTGCGGCGTGCAGGCGCTGCACGCCTCCCGGCACACCCGGCACGTGACCGCCACCGACATCTCGCCGCGCGCCCTGGCCTTCGCGCTGTTCAACGCACGGCTTGCGGGGATCGGCGACGACCGGCTCGAGCTGCGCGAGGGCTCGATGCTCGAGCCGGTCGCGGGGGAGCGGTTCGACCTCGTCGTGAGCAACCCGCCGTTCGTCATCACGCCGCGCCGCGACGACGTTCCCGCCTACGAGTACCGCGACGGTGGTCGGTCAGGGGACGATCTGGTGCGCGACCTCGTGACGGGCGTCGCCGACGTGCTCGCGCCGGGCGGCGTGGCCCAGCTCCTCGGCAACTGGGAGGTGCGGCGCGGCGAGCCGTGGGACGCGCGCGTGGGCGCCTGGCTCGACGCGTCGGGGCTGGACGGCTGGGTGGTGCAGCGCGAGCTGCTGGACCCGGCGCAGTACGCCGAGACGTGGATCCGGGACGGCGGGACGACGCCCGAGCGTGACCCCGCCGCCTGGGCCCAGCGGTACGGCGCGTGGCTCGACGACTTCGCGAGCCGCGACGTCGAGGCCGTGGGCTTCGGCGTCGTGACGCTGCGCCGGCCGAGCGAGGAGTCCCGCGCGCGGCTGCGCCGCCTCGAGGAGGTCACGGGCACGGTCCAGCAGCCGCTCGGGCCGGTGCTCGCGGACGCACTCGCGGCGCACGACTGGCTCGCGGTGCGCGACGACGACGCCCTGGCGCGCGAGCGCCTGCGGGTCGCGACCGACGTCACCGAGGAGCGGTACCTCACGCCCGGCGCGGCCGACCCGCGGGTGGTGCTGCTGAGGCAGGGCGGCGGGTTCGGGCGCGCGGTCCAGGTGGGCACGGCGGTGGCGGGCTTCGTGGGCGCGTGCGACGGCGAGCTCGCCGTCGGCCAGATCGTCGGCGCGCTCGGCGCGCTGCTGGGGTCCGACGCCGGGGCCGTCGCGGCCGACGTCCTGCCCACCGTCCGCGGGCTGGTCCGCGACGGCCTCCTGCTGCCGGCCTGACGTCCGATCTGCGGCGTTGGTGCAGGTCAGCGCCCTGTTCTCTCAGCCCGTTCCCAGGTTGCTCACATGAGCGGCCCAGGTGCCCTCCCTACGTTCGCGCCCAGACGTGCGGAGGAAGGTGCAGATGTCTGCTCGGATGGGGCGTCGACGCGTCCGACGGTCGGTGGCCGCGGTGGCGGCGGTGGCGGTGCTCGCGGGCGGTGCGTGGTGGGTGTGGTGGCGCGACACCGGACCGGCACAGGCCGACGAGGCGACCACCCGGACCGTGCAGGCGAGCCTGACGACCCTCGAGAAGACGGTCAGCGGCACGGGGACGCTGACCCCGACCGTCAAGGAGTCCGTGTCGTTCTCGGTCCCGGGCACGGTGACATCGGTCGACGTCGCCGTCGGCGACACCGTCACGCAGGGCCAGAAGCTCGCGACGGTCGACACGCTCGAGCTCAACGCCGACCTGCTCGACGCCAAGGCGACGCTGGTCTCGGCGCAGGCGACGCTCGCGAACGCCCGGGACGACGACGACCGGTCCGACGTCGCGCAGGCCAGGCTCGACGCGGCTGCCGCGCAGGTGGACGTCGCCCAGGCGCGCTACGACGAGGCGGTCGAGGCGATGGCCGGCGCCACGCTCGTCGCGCCGGCCGCGGGGCTGGTCACGAGCGTGGACCTCGAGGTGGGCGACGTGGTCTCCGCGAGCGCGTCGGCGGGGGTCGCGGGCGGCTCTGCGGCCGTCGGGCCGGCCGGTGGCACGACGGGCACGTCGGCCTCGGCGTCGACGGCGCAGGTCGTCATCGTCGGGACGGACCAGTGGCAGGTGAGCACGAGCGTCGACGAGTCGGACGTGGCGCTGATCGAGGTCGGCGACCAGGTCGAGATGACGTCCGACGACCTCGAGGAGACCCTGTTCGGCGTGGTCGGCCAGATCGACCTGGTCTCGACGAGCAGCACGGGAGTCGCCTCCTTCCCGGTGACGGTCGACGTCACGCTGCCGACCCAGACGCTGCACGACGGCGTGAGCGTCGACGTCGAGATCATCTACGAGCGGCGCACGGACGTCCTGACCGTCCCGGCGCTCGCGGTGACGCGCGACAACGACGGCACGTCGCAGGTCACGAAGCTGAACGAGGACGGCACGACGCAGACCGTCACGGTCGAGACGGGCCAGACCTCGGGCTCGACGATCGAGATCGTCTCGGGGCTGGCCGAGGGGGACTCGGTCGTCGTGCAGGTCGCACCCGTCCGTGGCGGCGACGGTGACGGTGGCACCGCGCCGGTAGGCCCGGGCACGGGCGACTGGCCCGAGCTCCCCGACTTCGGCGGCGGGCAGATGCCCGTGCCGCCGGGCGGCGGGTTCGGCGAGCTCGGGGGCGGGCCGCGCAATGGCTGACCTGGTCGTCGAGGCGGGGCCGGTCGACCCCGAGGGCGAGCCGCCGCCCGTCATCGAGCTCACCGGCGGTCGCAAGACCTACCGCACCGGCTCGATCGAGTTCGAGGCGCTGCGTGGCGTGGACCTGCGCATCGAGCGCGGTGAGTACGTCGCGGTCGTCGGTCCGTCCGGTTCGGGCAAGTCCACGCTCATGAACGTCCTGGGCTGCCTCGACTCGCTCACGGCAGGGGAGTACCGGCTCGCGGGTGAGGACGTGGCGCAGCTCGACGAGGTCGAGCTCGCGCGGGTCCGCAACCGCCGCATCGGCTTCGTGTTCCAGCAGTTCCACCTGCTCGCGACGCTGTCGGCGCTGCGCAACGTCGAGCTGCCGCTGCAGTACCGCCGCATCCCTGCCGCCGAGCGCCGCCTGCGGGCGACCGAGGCGCTGGAACGCGTCGGGCTCGGCGACCGCCTGCACCACCGTCCGGGCGAGCTGTCCGGAGGGCAGCAGCAGCGCGTGGCCGTGGCCCGCGCGCTCGTCGGCGACCCGGACCTGATCCTGGCCGACGAGCCGACCGGCAACCTGGACTCCAGCTCGACGAGGGAGGTGCTGGCGCTGCTCGACGACCTGCACGCGCAGGGCCGCACCATCGTGCTCATCACGCACGAGCCTCAGGTCGCGCAGCGCGCGCAGCGCGTCCTGCACGTGCTCGACGGGCGGGCGCGCGAGGAGCGACGACCGTCGGCCCCCGCAGGAGCGCAGGCATGACCTGGAGCGAGACGCTGCGCACGGGCTGGTCCGCGATCCGCGGCCACGGGCTGCGCTCGTCGCTGACCGTGCTCGGGATCCTCATCGGCATCGCGGCGGTGATCCTCACCGTCGGCCTGGGCCTGGGGACGCAGAAGGACGTGTCCGCCCAGATCAGCGCGCTCGGCTCGAACCTGCTGATCGTCACGCCGGGCTCGAGCACGTCGAGCGACGGCATCCGCGGCGGGTTCGGCTCGGCCGCCACCCTGACGCGTTCCGACGCCGACGCGCTCGCCTCCCGGGTCGCGGCCCCGGACGTCGCGGGCGTGGCCGCCGAGAAGGAGACCTCGCTGTCCCTCGAGGCGAACGACACGAACTGGACCACGACGGTCGTCGGCACCACCGAGAGCTGGCTCGAGGTGCGCGCTCGGAGCCTGGTCTCGGGCGACTTCCTCACCGCGGCCGACGACGCCGAGCGCGCCGCGGTCGTCGTGCTCGGCTCCCAGACCGCGACCGAGCTGTTCGGCCGCACGAACGTCGTCGGCCAGACCGTCACGATGTCCGGGACGGACTTCACGGTCGTCGGCGTGCTGGCCGAGCAGGGCGCCAGCGGGGAGGCGAACCTCGACGACCTCGCGGTGGTGCCGTTGTCGACCATGGCCGAGCAGCTCGTCGGGGGCTGGCAGCGCAACGCGCTGTCGACGATCTACGTGCAGGCCGCCTCCGCCGACCAGCTCTCGGCGGCCTCGCAGGAGGTCACGACGATCCTGCTCAACCTGCACGGCGCGGCCTCCAGCGACGCGGCGGACTTCACGGTCGCGTCGCAGGACTCGTTGGTCTCGACGGCGACCGCCGTGTACCGCACGCTGACGGTGCTGCTGACCGGCATCGCTGCGCTGTCCCTGCTCGTCGGGGGGATCGGCGTCATGAACATCATGCTCGTGTCAGTCACCGAGCGGACCCGCGAGATCGGCCTGCGCAAGGCGCTCGGTGCGCCGCCGTGGGCGATCCGCCGGCAGTTCCTGGTCGAGGCCTCGGTGCTCGGCCTCGGCGGCGGCGTGCTGGGCGCAGCGCTCGGCATCGCAGCCGCCACGTGGCTGCCCGACCTGCTCGGCACGTCGATCGTCGTGTCCGGCCCTGCCGTCGTCGGCTCCGTCGTGATCGCCGTCGGCATCGGGCTCGTCTTCGGCGTGTACCCGGCGACCCGCGCCGCGCGCCTCGCTCCGATCGACGCCCTGAGGGCCCAGTGACCGTGGCCCGCGTGCGAGCCACCCCGACAGGAGAGAACCCGATGACCCCCCGACGCGCGCCTCGACCGTTCCTCGTCCTGCTCACCGCCACGACCGCGTTCACCCTCGCGGCGTGCGGGGGCGGCGCCAGCTCGGACTCCGTGACACCCGCGCCGCAGGTCACGGCGAGCCAGGACGCCGCCCAGCAGGCGCCCGTCCCGGGGGACCGCGCGCCGGGCGGCGGCGTGAGCGGTCAGATCGTGCAGGTCGGCGACGGGCTCATGCAGGTGCGCGACGACGACGGCCAGACCGCCGTGACCTGGACGGACGAGACCACGGTGCAGGTCACGACCACGGTGGACCTGTCCGCCGTGTCGGTCGGCTCGTGCCTCACCGCGATGACCGGCGGTGGGCTGCCGAGCGGCGACGACGAGATCGCCACGCAGTCGGCCGACGAGAACCCGGTCGCCCGCACGGTGACGCTCTCGGAGCCCGTCGACGGCGTGTGCAGCCCGGGCCTGGGCGGCGGCGCGATGCCCGGGCAGCGGCCCGGCGAGCTGCCGCCCGGCATGCCGACGGACCTGCCGAGCGGTATGCCGACCGACCTGCCCACCGACATGCCCACCGACATGCCCAGGCCGGGCGGTGCAGCGCCGGAGGGCTGGCCGACCGGCGGCCCGGGCGCAGGCGGGTCCGTGCCCGGCGGCGCGTTCGGCGGTCTCGTCGCCGGCGTGGTGACCGCGGTGGACGGCTCGACGATCACGGTCGAGGCCACCGCCCAGGACGGCACGACGAGCAGCGCCACCGTCACGGTCGACAGCACGACGACGTTCTCGGCCACGGTCGCGGGTGACGCGAGCGCGTTGGTGGTCGGGCAGTGCGCGAGCGTGCGCGGCACGGCCGACGACGCCGGCAAGGTCACGGCGACCAGCGTCCTCGTCTCGAGCCCGGGTGAGGACGGCTGCACGGCGGGCTTCGGCGGACGGGGCCCCGGCGGGCTCCGCGCGGGCGAGGACGGGCGCGTCGGCGGGCAGGGCGGCGATGACTGACCGACGGGGCACGCGACGGCGCCGGGTGCTGGCTGCCGTGGCGGGCGCGAGTGCGCTGTGCGTCGCGGGCGGCGGCGTCGCGCTCGCGCTCGCGGACTCCGGCGCGACGCGATACCGGACGGCGACCGCCGAGCTCGGCTCGGTCGCTCAGCACGTGGCCCTGACGGGCACGGTCGCCTCGGCGACTCGGCGCGACGCGGCGTTCTCGGTGGCGGGCACGGTGACGTCGGTGCAGGTGGCGGTCGGCGACGAGGTCGCGCCGGGCGACGTGCTCGCCACGATCGACGACACGGACCTGGCGCAGGACGTCGACGACGCTGCCGCGGCGCTCGCGGACGCGCGGCAGAAGCTGGAGGACGACCTCGAGTCCCAGACCAGCGGCACCTCCACGAGCGCGGCCCTCGCGGGGCTGTCCACGGACACCGCGAGCACGGACACGCCGACGGGTGCCGGCAGCACCGTGTCGAGCACCGTGTCGAGCGCTGTGTCGAGCACGGTGTCGAGCGCTATGTCGAGCGGGGTGTCGACCGCCGGCCCGAACGCCGTGGCGACGGCCTTCACAGGACCGGCCGTCGTCGTCCCCGCGACCTCGATCGCGGCGTCCTCGCCGTCGACCACCGGACCTGGTGCGCCGACCACCCCGGGTGAGGACGACCTGCCGGCCGAGGTGCAGGCCGCGCTCGACGACGTCACGGCGGCGCAGCGCACCTTGCTGACGCGCTACGACGAGGCGTCGGACCTGCTCGCGGCGAGCGAGGACGGGATCAGCGCGGCCGCGCTCGTGTGCGAACAGCTGCTCGATGCACCGACGGGGTCGCCCACGGCCGGCGACGTCCTGACGTTGACGCCGGGTGCGGTCGCTCCGGGCAGCGCGCTGCGTGTCGACGCGACCGGCGTGAGCGCAGGCACGCAGTACCAGCTCGTGCTCGCCGGCTCCGTGCTCGCGACGCTCACGCCGACGGGCTCGTCGTTCGCCACGGCGGTGCTGGTGCCGTCGGGTGTGCAGGGTGCCCACGAGGTCGAGATCGTCGGTCCTTCCGGGACGGTGTCCTCGACGTCGCTGACGGTGACCGCCGCCGATGCGACGTCGCTGCCGGCGGCGCTCGCGGCGTGCCAGGGCGCGATCACCGACGTGAGTACTGAGCAGGACGGCGTCGCGCAGGCCCAGCGCGCGCTCCTCGACGCGACGACCGCGCTCGACGAGGCGCTCGACGCCCTCACGCAGGCCGTGCGCGGCGCGGCGACGCCGTCGGACCCGAGCGACCCGTCCGACCCGAGCGACCCGTCCGACCCGAGCGACCCGCCGGGCCCGACGGATCCCACGCCCCGGCCGACCCAGCCGGCCCAGCCCACGCAGCCGCCTCAGCCGACCCAGCCGACGGACCCGGCGCAGCCGGTGCCGGGCGACCCGACCACACCGACCCTGCCGAGCGAGCCGTCGGTGCCGGGTGACCAGGCCCAGACGCCCGGGGCCGGTGCGTCCGCTGGCAGGGTCGCGACCGCGGCGGACATCCTGGCCGACCGTGCCGCGATCGAGCTCGCGCAGGCACGGCTCGACCTCGCCGAGAGCTCGCTGCGCCTGGCGACGTTGACGGCGCCGATCGGCGGCACGGTCGCGGCCGTCTCGTTGTCCGAGGGGGCGAGCGTCACGGCGTCGTCCACGTCGTCGGTCGTCACGATCATCGGTGGCGACGGCTACCTGGTCAGCACGTCCGCGACGCTGAGCCAGGTGGACCTGCTCGCGGTCGGGCAGAGCGCGCGCGTGACGGTCCGGACCACGGACGAGCCGCTCACCGCGCGGGTCTCCTGGATCGGGGTGCTCAACACCGAGGCGTCGAGCGCGACGCCGTCGTACGCGGTCGACCTGGCGATCGACGCACCCGCGGGGGCAGTGACGCTGTACGACGGCTCGTCGGCGGAGGCGACGATCGCCGTCGCGGACGGCGAGCAGGTGCTCACGGTGCCGACCTCCGCGGTGCACGTGGAGGGGGGTCAGGCGACCGTCGACGTGCTGCGCGGCGGCACGCCGACGAGCGTCGAGGTGACCACGGGTGCCGTGGGCGCCGAGCGCACCGAGATCGTCGCCGGGCTGTCCGTCGGGGACGAGGTGGTGCTCGCCGACCTGCACCGCACGCTGGTCTCCGACGACGAGTCGTCGTCGGGCCTGTCGGGGCTGGGCGGTTCGACGCAGGAGCGGTCGGGCTGGGGCCCGGGCGGGGGTCAGCCTCCGGCGGGGTTCACCGGCGGCGGCTTCGCCGGGCCGCCGGGTCGCTGAGCCGGCGCGCGCGGCCGGGCCGGGGGGCGGTCGTCGGGTCGCTGAGGGTGCCGGGCCGCGCGGGTCGATAGGCTCGCGCGCGTCGCCGTGCCCGCAGCGGTGCGACGACGAGGGGCGTGGCGGCGAGCCGCGCGTGACGAGTGCCGGTGCGCCGGCGACGAGGGGTGGCACGACGATGACCGAGCAGCAGCGTGGGACCGACGCGACGGTCGCCGTCCTCGGCGGCGGGGTCATGGGCGAGGCGTTGCTCTCGGCGTTGCTGTCGGGCGGCTGGCCTGCGCACGCGATCGAGGTCGCGGACCAGTCGGACGCGCGCCTGGCCGAGCTGGCCGAGCGGTACGGCGTGCGGACGGGTACCTCCAACCCGCACGCGGCGCAGCGCGCCGACGTGGTGCTGCTGGCGGTCAAGCCGAACGTCGTGCCGACGGTCCTGGAGCAGATTGCCCCGCAGCTGCGCGGCGGAACGCTCGTCGTGAGCGTCGCGGCCGGTGTGCCGCTGGCCACCTACGAGACCCTGCTCCCCACGGGCACGCCGGTGGTGCGCGTCATGCCCAACACGCCTGCGGTGGTGGGCAAGGGGGCGAGCGCGATCGCACCGGGGACGCACGCGGGCGAGGGGCACCTGGTGCTGACCGAGCGCATCCTGGCCGCGACCGGCCTGGTCGTGCGCGTCGCGGAGAAGGACCTGGACGCGGTGACCGCGATCTCCGGCTCCGGCCCGGCGTACGCGTTCTACCTGATCGACGCGATGGCGGAGGCGGGTGTGCTCCTGGGCCTGACGCGGGACCTTGCGACACGGCTGGCGGTCGCGACCGTCGAGGGCGCCGGTGCCCTCGCGGCGCAGGGGGAGCACCCCGCCGTCCTGCGCGAGCGTGTGTCGTCGCCGGGGGGTACGACCGTCGCGGCGGTCGCGCAGCTGGATGCGCATGCGGTGCGTGCGGGCGTGGTGGCCGCGGCGCGCGCCGCCTACGAGCGTTCGCAGGAGCTCGGTCGCTCCTGACGGTGTGCCGCCCGGGTGCGCGGCCCTCGCGCGGCGCTCCGCGCCTGCACGAGGTGTGCCGCCCGTTCTCGAGGCCGAAAACGCCCGAAACCAGTGAGGGTGGCAAACTTTCGCGCCTCTTCCGGATATTCCCGGCGCGCTCGGCCACTCGGCGGAAAAAACCGAAACCCATTGCGGTGTAGGCCTCCTCGATGGTTGACTTCGGCCACCGACGGCTGCGTCCCTCACCGTGGCGTCGGCGAACGACTCGTCATGCCGTGGCGGCGCAAGGGGGCGCCGCGCCGGGGTGACGAGAAGCCACACGTTCCCGAACGAGAGGACTGGGTCATGCCGCGCTCCACAAGGGGCTCAGCAAGTCGATCCGCCACCCGGAGGAGACTCGTCGCCGGCAGTGCTGCCGCGGCGGTCGTCGCCTCCTCGATCGTCATGCTTCCCACAGCCGCCACAGCGGCTGGCCCGGTGCTGCCGGGCAACGAGTCGGACATCGGTCTGTACACGAACGGCGCGAGCCACGTGATGGACATCGGTGACCCGACCTACAACTACGAGTCCGAGGTCGCGGCCCTGCTCGAGCCCGGTGTGCCCTACACGGCCGACTCGATGCACCAGAGCATCTTCGAGAAGGACCTCGCGGCCGGGCAGAACGACTTCTACCTCGACCGCGTGCTCGGGGTGCGGGGCGCCATGGGCGCCAACGTGCTGCAGACCCGTGGCCGCACCCTCTACATGCGGGGTGCCTCCAACTCCAACTTCAACACGATGGGCTTCGCGGGCTCGGCGTTCGCGGGCGGCCCCAACAACCTCGGCAACTTCTACACGATCACGGTCCCCGGCCAGACGGTCTCCGAGGTCAACTCCCAGCGCTTCAACGCGCCGAGCCACATGTCGGACCGCTACAACATCGGCACCACCGGCGTCAGCGCGGACCTCAAGAAGTTCATCACGTACGACAACGTGGCCGTCACGACCCTCGACCTGAAGAACCCGGGCACCGAGGACAAGACGTTCACCCTGCGCGCGGCCTCCCCGATCGCGACCGGCGAGACGGACGCCGACGACGAGCTCATCGGCACGCGCAACCTGACCTCCGGCTCCAACAACGGCCTGGTGGACACGGCGTGGAGCAAGATCACGGTCGGCCTCAAGGCCAGCGGCTTCACGGTCAACGGCACGGCCCTCGAGCGTGAGGTCACGGTCCCGGCCGGCGGCAACCTCGAGCTCTCGGTCGTCGGCGTCCTGTACACGGACGACCTGCCCGACTCCAAGGCCAGCTTCTACGACTTCGCCGCGATGGACGCCGACGAGGCGTTCTCCACCGGCGTCACCGAGTTCCACCGCCGCTGGGCGCAGGACGTCCCCTACATCGACGTGCCGTCCCCGGCCGTCGAGAAGGCGATCGTCTACCGCTGGTGGGGTGAGCGCTACAACACGCTCGACGCCAACTCGTCCGGCTACGTGTACCAGTACCCGGTGACCATCGAGGGCGTGAACCTCTACCAGAACTCGATCGTCCTGACGCAGCCCATGCACCTGCAGGACACGAAGTGGCTGCGCACGCCGTACCTCGCCTACGGGCAGATCCTCAACATGGGTGAGCTCTCGGGCTCGTCGGCGTTCCTGGACAGCCCCGGCCACACGAGCTGGAACAACCACTACTCGCAGTACACGGGCACCGCCGGTCTCGAGGCCTACAAGGTCCACGGTGGTGGCGCCGAGATCGCCGAGCGCTTCGCGCACTACTTCAAGAACGACGGCATCGGCCAGCTCGAGCACTACGACGGCAACGGCGACAACCTCATCGCCTACGACACCAACTACATGCCGGGCAACGACTCCGACGCGATCACGTTCGGCTTCCCGAAGTCGAACGCCACGGCCCCGGGTGCGCGCACGATCGAGCGTCCCGAGTCGGCGTACGTGTGGGGTGACTTCAACGCCGCCAAGGAGCTCTACGAGATCGCCGGCGCCGACGAGACGCTCGTCACGCAGATGCAGGAGAAGGCCGACGACATCCGTGACGCGATCCTCGACCGGCTGTGGAGCGAGGACATGCGCATGTTCCTCGCCGGCACGTCGCACGGCGCGGTCTCGGCTGCGTCGTCGAACGGCAAGGCCAACCCGCTGCCCGAGGCGGCGCGCGACCTGATCCCGGCCAAGGAGTCGAACCTCTACGACGTCTACGCCGAGAACCTGATCCCCGTCGAGGACGCCGACAAGTACGTCGACGGCTTCCGCTTCCTGAACTACGGGGACAACTTCCCGATCTTCCCGTTCTACACGGCCAACCAGTACGACCGGGCGGCCTACGGGATCGGCGGGTCGAACAACTTCTCGAACATCAACTTCACGGTCCAGTTCCGCGGTGTGCGTTCCGCTCTGCGGCACTACGACCCCGACCACAAGTACGTGACGCCGGAGTACGCGGCACGCCTGCTCGACTGGATGGCGTGGAGCATCTACCCGAACGCCGACCTGCGCGTCCCGAACCAGGCCGAGTACTACTCGAACTGGAACGCGACGACGAAGACGTACAACCGCAACAACCCGAACCACATCATGCTCGGCAACATGAACTACATCTACATCGAGGACATGGGCGGCATTCAGCCCCGGTCCGACGACGTGGTGGAGCTCTGGCCGATCGACCTCGGGTACGACCACTTCATGGTCAACAACCTGCGGTACCACGGCAAGGACGTCACGATCGTCTGGGACCCGGACGGCACCCAGTACGGCCTCGGTGCGGGCTACAGCCTGTTCATCGACGGTGAGCGCCAGGTCTCGACCGACGAGCTGGGTCACTTCACGTACGACCCGAGCACCGGGACCGTCGACACGATCGACGACATCGAGGTCACGTTCCTCGCGGCCGAGGGCAGCGAGCTGCCGGCGGCCGTGGACACGGCGATCGACGACGAGCGCGTCGTGAAGTACCTCAAGACGGCCGGCATCGACCTGACGGAGGACGCCACCAACCTGGCGGCCACCGCGACCCTGTCGTCGTCCGCGACGCAGGACGGTGCCCGTCCCACCTCGTGGCGCAACTTCCACACCCCCGGGTACAGCACCTCGTCGATGAACTACACGCCGGGTGCGATCTCGACCACCGAGCGTCCCGTGTCCCTGGCCGCCGTCAACGACGGCCAGACGGTCAACGAGCCGTACTGGGGCAACTACGGCACCGGTGACACGAGCGGCTACATCGAGCTCGACCTGGGCGCGACGAAGTCGTTCGACAACGTCAAGGTCTGGTTCGTCAGCGACCGGCAGGCCGGTGGCTACAAGGAGCCGGTGAAGTACCAGATCCAGGTCCCCGACGGTGACGGCGGCTGGCAGGTCGTCCCCGACACGTTCAAGTCGCCGAAGATCGTCGGCCCGAAGTTCAACGAGGCGCTGTTCGAGACGGTCACGGCCGACAAGCTCCGTGTCACGTTCACCAACAGCCCGGGCTTCTCGACGGCCATCTCGGAGATCCAGGTCTTCGACTCCGGTCGCGACGTCCCGGCGGTCGTCAACGACCCGCCGACGGTCACCGCGACGCGTGACACGAGCAAGGACGGCAACCTGTCGACCACGCTCGTGGCGACGGTCACGGACGACGGCATCCCGGACGCGGGCGAGCTCACCTACGGCTGGACCACGGTGTCCAAGCCCGAGGGTGCGGCGGTGATCTTCGCCAACGCGGGTGCGCTGAGCACGCTCGTGACGGGCACGGTGGAGGGCGAGTACGTCTTCCGCTTCAGCGCGCACGACGGTGAGCTGACCACGACGCGCGACGTCACCGTGACGCTCACGCCCAAGGAGATGGTCGCCGAGTTCGGTGCCATCGCCACCGTCACCACCACGGGCACGGCCTCGTGGGAGGACCACACCAAGGTCAACCTCCCGACGACGCCGACGAGCTCGAACCCGGGCACCAACCAGGGGTGGGGCACGTGGGGCCTGCCGAACAGCGGCCTGTCCACGGCGTCCGCGGCGGCGATCACGTACACGTGGACCTCGCCGGTGCTGCTGACGTCGACCGACATCTACTGGTACGACGACAACGGCGGTACGCGTGTGCCGCGTGCCGACACGTGGGCGGTCGAGTACACGACCGACGGCGAGACCTGGCAGCCGGTCACCCTCTCGGAGGGCTCGACCTACGCCGCGGCACTCGTCCGCAACCGCTACAACCACCTCGACTTCGAGCCGGTCAAGGCCCAGGCGCTGCGCGTCCGCATCTGGGGTCTGCAGGGTTCGTCGGCGGGTGGTACGGGCATCCTGCGCTGGCGTGCCAACGGCGACACGGTCGACACGGTCGCGTCTCCGGTCATCATGCGTACCCCGACCGGCGTCGTGCCGACGCTGCCGGCCGAGCTGGACGTCGTGTACTCGGCGGGTGAGCGCGCGAAGCTCGCGTTCGCCTGGCAGGAGATCACGCCGGAGATGGTCGCCGAGACCAACGTCGAGCCGTTCGTGGTCTACGGCACGAACTCGGCGTACGGGCTCATCGCGGAGGCACAGATCTACGTGCGTCCCGAGAACTCGACGGGCGGCATCTCGATCCAGGGTGCCGAGCAGTTCGCCCAGACCGTCTGGCGGGGCGAGCAGCCGGTGCTGCCCACCCGCGTCGCGGTGTCGTACAACGACGGCTCGCGTGACAACCAGGCGATCGGCGTCGAGTGGGACTTCGACGAGGAGATCGTGGACACCCCTGGTGTCTACGAGATCCGCGGTGACCTGGTGCTGCCGGACTACGTCAGCGCCGCAGGCACGGTGGCGACGACCCTGACCCTCACGGTCAAGGCCCCGCCGTCGGTCGAGTCGGTCGCGGTCGTCCCGGCGTCGCAGCGCGCGCTGGCCGGTTCCACGGTCCAGCTCGAGGCTGACGTCACCTCGATCTCCGGCGCGAGCGAGGAGGTCACCTGGACGGTGGCGGGCGCCCAGTCCGCCGGCACCACGGTGAGCGAGACCGGTCTGCTCACGATCGCCGCCGACGAGGCTGCCGCCCCGTTGACGGTGACCGCCACGAGCGTGTTCGACACCTCGAAGTCGGGTTCGGCGACCGTCACGGTCGTCACCCCGCCGCAGGTCACGGCCACGCTGCCGAGCGGACTGGTGGACGGCTGGAACGACGAGCCGTTCGACGTCACGCTCACGACGGCCGCTGACGCGTCCGTCCAGTACCGGCTCGACGGTGGGCAGTGGACCACGTACACGTGGCCCGTCGCCATCGACGAGGGTCAGCACACGCTGATCTACCGGGCGCTGTGGGAGGGCGCGGTCGTGCCCGGCTCGACGCAGACGCTGGTCGTCGGTGTCGACGTCGTCGGCCCGACCACCACGGCCACCACCTCTCCGGCCGACGGTCGGGGCACGGTGCTCGAGCCGGTCACGGTGACGTTCGCCGCGACCGACGAGGGCGTGGGCGTGTCGCACTCGCAGTACCGGATCGCTCCGGCGCTCGCGTGGCGCAACGTCCCGGCCGAGGGTCTCGTCATCGACGAGGCCGGCGTGTCGGTGGTCGAGTACCGCTCGGTCGACCTGTTCGGCAACATCGGCGCCACGGGCTCCGTCCCGGTGACGATCGAGGCCGCGAACGACCTCGCTCGCCTGGTGCTCACGGCCGACAAGTCCGCGATCGCCAAGGGTGACCCGATCGGAGCGCACGTCGAGGGCTTCGCCCACGACGGCTCGTCGGTCGGCGACCTCACGGCGGACTCGGTCATGACGACCGACATCACGACGGTCTGGGAGAACGGCACGTCGACCTTCAGCCGGTACCGGTACGCGCTCACCGCGACGTACACCTGGACCGACTCGCAGGACGTCGTCCGGTCGCTCACGAGCAACACCGTGACGGTCGAGGTCTTCGACGCCCAGGCTCTGCTCGCTGCGATCAGCGGCACGCCGACGGTGGGCGAGACCCTGACCGCGGTCACGCTGCCCGACTGGCCGACCACCTTCCAGTGGCTGCGCGACGGCAGTGCGATCGACGGTGCCACGGGTGCGACCTACACGGTCACGGCCGACGACGCGGGCTCGAGCCTGAGCGTGCGGGTCGACGTGGCGGCGGCGGAGTTCTCGGCGTCGAAGACGTCGGCTCCCGTCGAGGTCGCGAAGATCGCTCCGGTGCTCACCGCGCAGCTGCGGTCGGCGTCGGTGGCGACCACCGGCACCGTGACGGTCGACGTGACCGTCGACGCCGCGGGCATCACCGCCCCGGGCGGCACCGTCACGGTCGTGGCGGGCAACCGCAGCGCGACCGGCACGGTCGTCGCGGGTGTCGCGAGCATCCAGCTCCCGGCTCCTGCGGCGGGCACGCACACCGTCACGGTCGTCTACAACGGCACGAAGCAGATCGAGGTCGGCTCGATCGACGCGGGCACGCTGACGGTCACGAAGGTGAAGCCGGGCGTGGTGGGCAAGCTCGCCGCGTCGAAGGTCACCACGGGCCAGAGCGCCAAGGTCACGGTCACCGTGACGGCGGCGGGCGTGAGCGCGCCGACCGGCAAGGTCACGGTCAAGGCCGGTGGCAAGTCGGTCTCGGCCACGCTGAAGGCCTCGCACGCGGGCAAGGTGACGGTGACGTTGCCGAAGCTCGCGGCAGGCAAGCACGCGGTCTCGGTGGTGTACGCGGGTGACGCGCTGGTCGCGTCGCGCACGGTCTCCGCCGGAACCCTCACGGTCACCAAGGTCACGCCGACCGTCAAGGCGACGCTCGTCCAGAAGAGCATCTCCTCGTCGGTCCAGGGCAAGGTGTCCGTCCAGGTCACCGCGGCGGGCATCACCGGGCCGACCGGCACGGTGACCGTCACGGTGAACGGCAAGAAGGTCACCAAGACGCTCAAGTCCTCCGACAAGGGCCGAGTCGTCGTGACGCTGCCCAAGCTCGGCAAGGGCACGTACAAGGTGGCCGTCTCGTACGGCGGTGACGCCAAGGTCAGCTCCGGTAAGGCAGCGTCGACGACGCTCACCGTGAAGTGACCCTGACACACCGATGAGTCGTGGGTGGGGCGGGCTGAAGAGCCCGTCC